>JAKOWB010000352.1 GCA_029781795.1 Pseudomonadota bacterium
AAGCGCTGGCCGGGCGACTGGGGCGCGGTCTCGTGGGAATACGCCTCGATCATGGACCTGTGGAAGGCGGCGGCCGAGAAGTCGAAGACCGGCGTGCAGAAGCTGATCCAGGACGACGGCGTGAAGTTCATCCTCTGCCTGGGCGGCGATCCCATGCCGCCGGTGATCGAGGCATCGAACCGCAGCGGCATGCTGGTCTCCACCCTGTCGGTCGCCGACCTCACGCCAGACACGCCGAACCTGGTCGCACCCTGCGAGGTGCACCCGATCTACAACGTCACCGGTGTCGAGTGGATGAAGGAGCACCGGCCGGAGCTGAAGCGCGCGGTGATCTGCGCCCAGGACGACGCCGTGGGGCGGCCTTCGGTCGCCACCTACCTCGCCGCCTTCGAGGCGGCGGGGATCGAGATGGCGGACGAGCCGCTGTTCTTCGATCTCGCCACCACCGACTTCGCGCCGGTCATGACCAAGATGCTGGCGGCCAAGCCCGATATCCTCTGCCTCGACACGGCCTATCCCGACTATGTGCATCCGCTGTGCGAGCAGGCCTTCCTGCAGGGCTTCAAGGGGCAGATCATCTCCTGCACCGCGGACTTCTACGACCAGATCATCGCCAAGACGTCCAAGGAGTTCGTCGAGGGGTTGATCTTCCAGTTCCCCGACTTCGACGATCCGGCGCTGAACGATCCGCGCATCAACTTCATGCGTCCGAACGAGTTCTTCGCCGAGTACAACAAGCGCTGGCCGGGCGAGTGGGGCGCGGTCTCGTGGGAGTACGCCTCGATCATGGACCTGTGGAAGGCGGCCGCGGAGAAGGGCGGCTCGGCCGAGCCGCAGGACGTGCTGAAGGCGATGAAGGAAGGCGGCCACGGCAAGCACTGCTTCGGCGACGCCGTCTGGTGGGGCAAGGAGATGTACGGCATCGACAACGCGCTGGTCGGCGACTGGCCGGTGGTGGTGCTGGAGAACGGCAAGGCGGTGATCAAGGAGTACCGCTCCATCCCTGCCTGGTGGGCCAAGTACTCCGCCCTGATGATCAAGCACTACGAGGCCATGGGCGAGATGTATTACCAGAAGGGCTGACGGGCCTTTCGGCGCTGCACAGTTTTTCCTCCCGCACTGCACAAAAAGTGAGCGTTGACAGGGCGTTGCGGGAGGCAGGCGGGCTCGCTACCGTGGCGGCATGACCGCCACCGCCCGTGCCGCCGCGCGCTCTCCGCAGGAGCGCGTCTTCGAGCGTATCGACAGCCTCGGCGACGACCTCGTCGCGCTGACCCAGGATCTCGTGCGCATCCCGACGGTGAATCCGCCGGGCGAGGCCTACCAGCCCTGTGCCGAGTTCGTCGGCGAGCGCCTGCGCCGCTGGGGCTATGACGTGGAGTACCACCGCGGCCTCGGCGAGCGCGGCGACAACGACGCCTATCCGCGCCTCAACGTGCTGGGCCGCGTCGCCGGGCGCAGCAGTGGCCCGACCATCCACTTCAACAGCCACATCGACGTGGTCGAGGTGGGCAAGGGCTGGTCGGTCGATCCCTTCGCCGGCGTGGTCAAGGACGGCAAGGTCTATGGCCGCGGCACCTGCGACATGAAGGGCGGCATGGCGGCCAGCATGATCGCGGTCGAGGCGATCCTGGCCGAGCGCATCGACTTTCCCGGCGCCTTCGAGATCAGCGGCACGGTGGACGAGGAATCCGGCGGCTTCGCCGGCGTCGGCTTCCTGGCCAAGCGGGGCTATTTCTCCCGCCCGCGCGTCGACTACGTCATCATCCCCGAGCCGCTGCACAAGGACTGCGTCTGCCTGGGCCACCGCGGCGTCTGGTGGGCCGAGGTCGAGACCCTGGGGCGCATCGCGCACGGCTCCATGCCCTATCTCGGCGTCTCGGCCATCCGCTCGATGACGCGCTTCCTGGAGAAGATCGAGAGCAGGCTCTATCCCGCGCTGGAACAGCGGCAGACCGCCATGCCGGTGATCCCCGAGGGCTCGCGCCGCTCGACGCTCAACATCAACTCGATCCATGGCGGGCAGGTCGAGATTCCGCGCGGCAGCGACGCCGCGCCCAGCCCCGTGGTGGCGGATTCCTGTCGCGTGGTGCTGGACCGCCGCTACCTGATCGAGGAACTGCCCGAGCAGGTGGAGGGCGAGATCGTCGCGCTGCTGGAAGAGTGCAAGCGGGAGCACCCGCAGTTCCGCTACGCCGTGCGCGAGATCCTGCACTTCCCGCCCAACATGACGCCGGACGATTCGCCCCTGGTGCAGGCGCTGGACGCCGGCATCCGCCAGGTCTTCGGCTACGACTCCAAGCACGTGGTCTCGCCCGGCACCTACGACCAGAAGCACGTGCAGCGCGTCGGCCACCTGAAGGACTGCGTGGCCTATGGCCCCGGCATCCTGGACCTGGCGCACCAGCCGGACGAGTACGTCGGCATCGACGACATGCTGGCCAGTGCCAAGGTCATGGCCGCCGCCAGCCTGCGCCTGATGGGCCTGGCGACGCCTTGAGCCTCGGCCCCGGCGCGCGCAACCTCGTCACCGACGTCGCCGGCCTCGCCGTCGGCAATGCCGAGGATCGGCGCGTGCGCAGCGGCGTCACCGTGGTCCTGGCGGACCCAGAGGCCGTGGCGGCGGTCGACGTGCGCGGCGGCGGGCCCGGCACGCGCGAGACCGACCTGCTGGAGCCCAGCAACATGGTGCAGGCGGTGCAGGGCATCTGCCTGTCCGGCGGCTCGGCCTTCGGCCTCGACGCGGCGACCGGCGTGATGACCTGGCTGGCCGAGCGCGGACGGGGCTTCCGCGTCGGCCCGCGCGTCGTGCCCTTGGTGCCCTCGGCCATCCTCTACGACCTGGACAACGGCGGCGACAAGGACTGGGGCACGGCGCTGCCCTATCAGGCGCTGGCGCGGGCCGCCTGCGACGCCGCCGGGGCGGACTTCCAGCTCGGCAGCGCCGGCGCCGGCTACGGCGCCAAGGCAGGCGGCATCAAGGGCGGCCTCGGCAGCGCCTCCACCGTCGATCACGAGGGCCTGCAGGTCGGCGCCCTCGTTGCGGTCAACGCGCGCGGTGCCGTGACCCTGCCGGACCAGCCGCAGTTCTGGGCCTGGCCGCTGGAGCAGGGGGCGGAGTTCGGCGGCCTGGCACCGCCGACGCGCCGGGCGCCGCTGGATCCCGACCTCGCCCGCGGCGCGCCGCTGGGCGCCAGCACCACCATCGCCGTGGTGGCGACCAACGCGGTGCTGAGCAAGGCCGAGGCGCGGCACGTCGCGGTCATGGCCCAGGACGGCCTCGCCCGCGCCATCCGGCCGGTGCATACCCCGTTCGATGGCGACACGGTCTTCTGCCTGGCGACCGGGCGATTGGAGGCGCCGGGGCCGCGTCCGCGCGTGGTGGCGCGCATCGGCGCGCTGGCCGCCGACACGCTGGCCCGCGCCGTGGCGCGCGGCGTCTACCTGGCCACGGGCTGGGAGGGCTTGCCGAGCTGGCGCGACCTCTGGGGCTGAGGCCGAACGAAAGCCATCTGGCCGCCGCGTCCCGCCCTTGGCTATCATCCTGGCCCAAGGCTTCGGTAACGGGAGACGCTCCTCATGCGCAAACTCACCCTCGGGCTCGGCACGGCCCTGCTGCTGGCGCTCGCCGCCACGGCGGCCGAGGCCAAGGACACGCTGTTCATCGGCATCAACCTCGAGCCGCCGCACCTCGACCCGACCGCGGGTGCCGCGCAGGCCATCGACAGCGTGGTCTACCAGAACATCTTCCAGGGCCTGACGCAGATCGACGCCACCGGCACGGTACAGCCTTCGCTGGCCGAGTCCTGGGACATCTCGGCCGACGGCCTCGTCTACACCTTCCACCTGAAGCCGGGCGTGAAGTTCCAGGACGGCAGCGACCTCGATGCCGGCGACGTGGTCTTCTCGCTGAACCGGGCGATGGATCCCAATACCGAGAACGCGCAGAAGCCGCTCTTCGCCGCCATCGACAAGGTCGAGGCCAAGGATGCGCTGACCGCCGTGGTCACGCTGAAGCACCCGCAGGGCTCGTTCCTCTACAACATGGGCTGGGGCGACGCGGTGATCGTCGCGCCGGAGTCCGCGGCCGACAACAAGGTTCATCCCATCGGCACCGGACCCTACAAGCTGGCCGACCGGGTCGAGGGCGCCTCGATCACGCTGCAGGCCATGCCGGGCGCCGACGTCGCCATCAAGACCGTGACCTTCAAGGTCATCGCCGATCCCTCGGCGCAGGTCAGCGCGCTGCTGGCCGGCGACATCGACTACCTGCCGGGCTTCCAGGCGGCCGAGCTGCTGGAGCGCTTCAAGAGCGACAGCCGCTTCGTGGTCAACGTCGGCTCGACCGAGGGCGAGACCATCCTGGCGATGAACAACGCCGACCCGGCGCTGAAGGACATCCGCGTGCGCCAGGCCCTGTCGCACGCGATCGACAAGCAGGAGCTGCTGGACGGCATCTACAGCGGCTACGGCACGATCATCGGGTCGCACTTCGCGCCGCATAACCCGGCCTATGTCGACCTGACGGGCACCTATCCCCTGGACCTCGACAAGGCCAGGGCGCTGCTCAAGGAGGCCGGCTACGGCGACGGGCTGAAGCTGACCGCCAAGCTGCCGCCGGTCGCCTATGCCCGTCGCGGCGGCGAGATCATCGCCGCCCAGCTCGCCAAGGTCGGCGTCACGGTCGAGCTGATCCCGCTGGAGTGGGCGCAGTGGCTGAGCGAGGTCTTCAAGGGCAAGGACTACCAGCTCACCATCGTCTCGCACACCGAGCCGAACGACATCGGCATCTACGCGCGCGACGACTACTACTTCAACTACCACTCCGACGCCTTCAACAAGGTCATGGCCGATCTCGACGTCACCGCGGACGCGGCCAAGCGGACCGAACTGCTGCAGCAGGCGCAGAAGATCCTGGCCGACGACGCGGTCAACGTCTTCCTGTTCCAGCTGCCGCTGATCACCGTCGCCGACGCCAAGCTCAAGGGCTACTGGCTGAACGCGCCGATCGCCGCGACCCTGCTGCGGGACATGAGCTGGGCGGAGTGAGAGCGATGGCCCTCTCCCGCCGGGGAGGGGGCCCCGACGCCAGGGGAGGAGCGGGGCCTTGCTCGCCTTCCTGATCCGCCGCGCCATCGCGCTCGCGGTCACGCTGCTGGCGGCCTCGCTGGTGGTCTTCGTGGTGCTGGAGGTGCTGCCAGGCGACCCGGCGCAGGTCATGGCCGGCATGGAGGCCAGCCCCGAATCGGTCGAGGCGCTGCGGCACAGCCTGGGCCTCGACCGCCCGCCGGTGGAGCGCTACCTCGACTTCGTCGGCGGCTTCTTCTCCGGCGACCTCGGCCTCAGCCATGCCTACCGCGTGCCGGTGGCGAACCTGGTGGGCGAGCGCCTGCCCATCACCCTGCCGCTGGCGGCGCTGTCATTGCTGATCGCCATCGCCGTCGCGCTGCCGGCCGGGCTCTACGCCGCCACCCACCACGGCCGGCGCGGCGACACGCTGGTCATGGGGCTGACGCAGCTCGGCATCGCGATTCCCGACTTCTGGTTCGGCATCCTGCTGGTGCTGGTCTTCTCGGTGCTCCTGGCCTGGTTCAACGCCGGCGGCTTCCCCGGCTGGTCCGACCCGCTGCTGGCGCTGCGCGCGCTGCTGCTGCCGGCGGTGGCGCTGGGGCTCAGCCAGGCCTCGATCCTGGCGCGGGTCACGCGCTCGGCCGCGCTCGACGTGCTGCGCGAGGACTTCGTCCGCACCGCGCGGGCCAAGGGCCTGTCGCAGCGCCGCATCGTCTGGCGCCATGTGCTGCGCAACGCCCTGATTCCGATTTCCACATTGATCGGCTTGCAGATCGCCTTCCTGATGGCCGGCACCATCGTGATCGAGAACGTCTTCTTCCTGCCGGGGCTGGGGCAGCTCGTAGTCGGCGCCATCGCCAACCGCGACCTCATCGTCATCCAGGCACTGGTCATGCTGCTGACCGCGATGGTGGTGCTGGTCAACGCGCTGGTCGACCTGCTGCAGGCGGCGATCGATCCGCGCCCCAGGCACGGCTGAAGCCATGCTGGCCCCCGGCTTCTGGCGCCGCGCGCTGGCCAACCGCTCCTTCGTCATCGGCGGGGCGCTGACCCTGCTGGTGGTGGTCGCCGCGCTGCTGTCGCTGGTCTGGACGCCCTGGGCGCCGAACGACACCTACATGCCCGGCAAGCTGAAGGGGCCCAGCGCGGCGCACTGGCTGGGCACCGACCACTATGGGCGCGACCTGCTCTCGCGGCTCATGGTCGGGGCCTGGAACTCGCTGCTGGTCGGCCTCGTCGCGGTCGGGTTGGGCCTCGGCCTCGGCGTGCTGCTGGGCGCGCTGGCCGCGACCTGGCGCGGCTGGATGGACGAGGCGCTGTCGCGCCTCAGCGACTTGATCTTCGCCTTCCCGGCGGTGCTCTCGGCGGTGCTGATCACCGGGCTCATGGGGCCGGGGCCGATCAATGCCATCATCGCCATCGGCATCTTCAACATCCCGGTCTTCGCCCGGGTCACGCGCAATGCCGCGGTGGCGAGCTGGGGCCGCGACTACGTGCGCGCCGCCGTGGCGCTGGGGCAGGGGCCGGTCGCCATCACCTGGCGCCATGTGCTGCCGAACATCACCAGCCTGCTGATCGTGCAGGCGACGATCCAGTTCGCCGTCGCCATCCTGGCCGAGGCCGCGCTCTCTTTCCTCGGCATCGGCGTGCAGCCGCCGGAGGCGAGCTGGGGGCGCATGCTGAACGACTCTCTGACCTACATGTACGTTCAGCCGGGCCTGGCGATCTGGCCGGGCCTCGCCATCCTGCTGGCGGTCTTGGGCCTCAACCTGCTGGGCGACGGCCTGCGCGACCTGCTGGACCCCCGGCTCAGGCGGCGGAGTCTCTAGCCCCCGCCGTGATCAGCCGCATATGATCGGTCGACAGCAGTAGAAGACCAGCGCCAGAGGGAGGCATGGACAGCAGCGGCGTGCAGCGCCGGCTCGCGGCCATCATGGCAGGCGATGTCGTTTCCTACAGCCGGCTGATGGAGGCCGACGAGCTCGGCACACTGGCCCGGCTGAAGGACCTGCGGCGGAGCGTGGTCGACCCGACGATCGCGGCCCACAACGGCCGCATCGTCAAGACGACCGGTGACGGAATGCTGGTGGAGTTCGCCAGCATCGTCGACGCGGTGACCTGCGGCGTGGCCATCCAGCAGGGCGCGCTGGCACGCAATGCCGCGCTGCCGCCGGACCAGCGGATCGTCTTCCGCATCGGCATCAACGTCGGCGACATCGTGATCGACGGCAATGACATCTTCGGTGACGGCGTGAACGTCGCCGCGCGGCTGGAAGCCCTCTGCGAGCCGGGCGGCCTCTGCCTTTCGCGCTCGGCCTACGATCAGATCAGGGGCCTGCAGGCCCTGACCTTCGAGGACCGTGGCGAGCAAGCGGTGAAGAACTTGGCCCGCCCGATCGGCGTCTATGGCCTCTCCGCCGAGCGTATCGCGGCGCTGCCCGGCCCCGGCGCCGCGGCGGACGCGCCGACCCCGCCGCCGCCGGCCGCGCCGAGCAGCCAGGAGATCCACTTCTGCACGGCGGCGGACGGCGTGCGCCTGGCCTATGCCCGCATGGGCAATGGGCCGCCACTGGTGAAACCGGGCAACTGGATGACGCACCTGGAGTTTGACCTGGAGAGCCCGGTGTGGGAGCCGCTGTACCGCGAACTGGCCCGCGACCACAGCTTCTACCGCTACGATGCACGGGGAAACGGCCTGTCGGACCGCGAGGTGGAGAACGTCACCTTCGAGAGTTTCGTGTCTGACTTCGCGACGGTGGTCGAGGCAGCCGGCCTGCAGCGCTTCGCGATCTTCGGCATCTCGCAGGGCTGCGCGGTCGCCATCGCCTATGCCGTGGCCAATCCCGAGCGCGTGTCGCATCTCGTGCTGCTGGGCGGCTATATCGAGGGTTGGCGCCGGCGCGCGCGGACCGCGGCGGAGCGCGAGCAGAACGCGGCCATGCTCACGCTGGTGCGGCTGGGCTGGGGACAGGAGAATCCGACCTTCCGGCAGCTCTTCACCTCGCAGTTCATCCCCGGCGGCACCAAGGAACAGGCCGACTGGTACAACGAGCTGCAGCGCCAGTCCGCTTCGCCGGCCGACGCGGTGCGCAACCTTGAGGCCAACGGCGACATCGACATCGCCCACCTGCTGCCCCAGGTGCGCGTGCCGACGCTGATCCTGCACTCGCGCGGCGATGCCCGCGTGCCCTTCGCCCAGGGACGGCAGCTCGCGGCCGGCATCCGCGGCGCCCGCTTCGTGCCGCTGCAGAGCAGCAATCACGCCGTGCTGCGCGACGAGCCGGCCTTTCCCGTGCTGCTGCGGGAAATCCGGGCCTTCCTCGAGACCTGACCGGCGGCGCCTTCGCGATCGGGGAAAACTGGCAGGAATTTCACGTGTGAACCGGACAGGCCATTGCCCTGGCCCGGGCCCAGTGATATTCGTTTGTTCATTCTGTGACATGTCAGAGATCGCCGCCCGATGTCGACGCTGCAGGATCGCCCGAACTGGATGGAGATCGACCTCGACGCGCTCGAGTCGAACTACGCCGAGATCGACCGCCGCGCCGGCCATGGCCGCCAGGTGATCGCGGCGGTGAAGGGCGATGCCTACGGCCACGGCGCGGTGGAGATCGCACGCGCCCTGGCGCGGCGCGGCTGCCAGGCGGTCTGGACCGGCCATGTGCCCGAGGCGCTGGCGATCAAGGCGGCCGACCTGGGACTCAAGGTCATCCTCTTCGGCGGCTACACCGCCGATCAGATTCCGGGCCTCGCCGCCGCCGGCCTGCTGCCGACCGTCTATGACATGGAGGGCGCGGCGGCCGCGGCCGCGGCCGGGGCGCCGGTCTATGTGAAGGTCGATTCCGGCCTCGGCCGCCTGGGCACGCCGCTGGGCGAGGCGCGCGAGACCATCCGCGCCATGGCGGCGCTGCCGGGCCTCGCCATCGAGGGCATCTATACCCACCTGCCGTTCGGCGACGCCAAGGGCCAGGCCTGGGCGTTGGAGCGGGCCGAGGGCTTCGGCGCGCTGCTGCGCGCGCTGGAGGGCGACGGCATCCGTCCGGCGGTGACGCAGCTCTGGGGCTCCTGCGGCCTCTATGCCGGCCTGCCGGACCCGACCAACGCGGTCTGCATCGGCCACCTGCTCTATGGCCTGACGCCCTTCCCGGCGATCGCGCCGGCGGCCGAGGGCTTCCGCTCGACGGTGAAGGAACTGGGCTCGCGGCTGATCCACGTGGCGCGGCACCCGGCCGGCGCCGGCCTCGCCATCGGCGGCGCCTACAGCCTGCGCAACGCGGCCTCGGTGGGCGTCATCCCGCTCGGCGTCAGCGACGGCATGCGGCGGCTGGGCCAGCACGGCCAGCCCGAGGCCATCCTGCGCGGCCGGCGCGTGCCGGTGATCGGCACCTCGCTGGAGCACACGGTGCTGGACCTCGACGGCATCGACGATCCGCGCCCGGGCGAGATTGTGCGCCTGGTCGGCACCGACAACGGCGCCAGCATCAGCATGGCCGACTGGGCCGGCTGGATGGGCTGCAGCGAACTGGACGCGGTACTGGGCTTCGGCGGCCGCCTGGAGCGGCGCTTTGCCAATGCCGATGAGGACATCTGGGGCAGCTTCGGCGCGCGCTGAGCCGCGCCGGCAACACCTGTGCGAGGAGCAGAGCCATGCAGTTGAACGAGGCACAGCTAGAGGAGTACCGGCGCCGCGGCTTCATCTTCATGCCCGGGCTGCTGTCGCCCGGCGAGATGGCGGTGCTGAACCGCGAGCTGAAGGAGACCCTGAAGACCCCCCGGCGCGAACTGGTGCTGGAGAAGGACGGCAAGACGCCGCGCTCGATCTTCAATATGCACGCCTTCAACGACGCCTACCGGCGACTGATCGGCCACCCGAAGATCGTCGGGCCGGCACGCCAGCTGGTCGGCGGCACGGCCTATGTCTTCCAGATGGTGATCAACTTCAAGGCGCCCTTCTCGGGCGACCAGTGGCCCTGGCACCAGGACTATCCGACCTATCACCACGATGACGGCATGCCGCGCCCGGCAGTGGTCAACACGCTGATCTTCATGGAGGAGGTCAGCCCCTGGAACGGGCCGCTGATGCTGATCCCGGAAACCCACACGATGGATTTCCCGCTGCCGCCGATCGACACCAAGACCACGTCCTATCCCGGTCGCTGGACGCAGACCCAGTTCGTCGAGGAGGCAGCGCGCGCCAAGGGCATCGTGGCGCCGACCGGGCCGGCCGGCTCGGTCATCTTCGCCCATCCCAACATCCTGCATGCCTCGGGCCCGAACATGTCGCCCTGGGGCCGCACGCTGATGTCGCTGACCATCAATGCGCTGGACAACCAGACGCGGGGTTCGCGCCGGCCGGACTACATCGTGCCCGCCGACCGCACGCCCCTGGAGCCGCTCGGCGAGGACTGCCTGATGGCGCTGGCCCGCTAGCAGCCACCGGGGGCCGGTGCGCGAACGACGAACAGGTGGGCAACTGGGAGCAAGGGAGCAGTGAAAGATGCGCAGTAAGGGCTTGCTGACGGGCATCGCGCTCGTCCTCGGTTTCGGCGTGGCCTCGGCCAGCGCCGACACCCTGATCGGCGTGGCCGGTCCCATGACCGGCGACTACGCCGCCTTCGGCATGCAGTTCCAGCGCGGCGCCGAGGCCGCGGTGGCCGACATCAACGCCAGCGGCGGCGTCCTGGGCCAGCAGGTGAAGCTGACCGTCGGCGACGATGCCTGCGATCCGAAGCAGGCCACTGCGGTGGCCAACGACTTCGTGCAGAAGGGCGTGGTCTTCGTCGCCGGCCACTTCTGCTCCGGCTCGACCATCCCGGCCTCGGCGGTCTACGGCGAGGAAGGCATCCTGGAGATCACGCCCTCCTCGACCAATCCGGCAGTGACCGAAGGCCTGTTCCAGAAAGGCGTCACCACGATCTTCCGCGCCTGCGGCCGCGACGACCAGCAGGGCAAGGTCGCCGGCGAGTTCATGGTCGAGCACTTCATGGGCAAGAACGTCGCCGTGATCCACGACAAGTCGACCGGCGGCAAGGGCTATGCCGATGTCGCGGTGGCGACGATGGAGGCGGCCGGCCTCAAGCCCGCGCTCTACGAGGGCTATACCGCCGGCGAACAGGACTACACCGCCCTGGTATCCAAGCTGAAGTCGGCGAAGATCGATGCCGTCGTCATCGGCGGCTACTACACCGAGGCCGCTCTGATCCTCAAACAGTCTTCCGAACAGGGCTACAAGGCGCAGTTCGTCGGCCCGGATTCGCTGAACACGCAGGAGATCGTCAGCATCGCTGGCGACGCGGCCAACGGCCTGATGTTCACCAACAACCCCGATCCGCGGCTGAACCCGGCCGCCAAGCCGGCCGCCGACCGTATCCGCGCCGCGGGCTTCGAGCCCGAGGGCTACACCCTGACCACCTACGCGGCAGTGCAGCTCTGGGCCATGGCGGCCAACGAAGCAGGCTCGCTCGAAGCCGACAAGGTCGCGGCCACCCTGCGTGCGCATCCCTGGACCACCATCATCGGCACCTTCGAGTACGACGAGAAGGGCGACCTGAAGGTGGCGCCCTACGTCTGGTACCAGTTCAAGGACGGCACTTACGCCCAGATGTAGTGCGGCCTTGTCGGTGGTCGGGCGGGTTCGGGGAGGAGCCGGACCCGCCCGGCTGCTTGTTTCAGGATGGAAAGTGCCCCGGACTCGACCTCGCCCGGCCGGCTTGCTAGGTGAAGAATGGTAGGGGCCTGGGCCGGGGCCCTGGGTCGAGGGGTCGCAAGCGCGTGGTGGTTGTGCGGAACAGTAGGGCGACGAGGAAGCGGCGCACGCGCGCCGCGTCGCTGAGCACGGCCGCCTATGCACGTATTCGCCAGATGATCCTGGAGTGCGACCTGCCGCCGGGCTCGCCGGTCTCGCAGTCGCAACTCGTGGCGCAGACCCGTCTCGGCGTCGCCGCGGTGCGCACCGCCCTTGCCCGGCTGCAGCAGGAGGGCCTGGTCACGCCGGTACCGCGCCGCGGCTATCTGGTGAGCCCGGTGACGCCGCAGCACATCGACGACCTCATGGGCCTGCGCCTGCTGCTGGAGCCGGCCTCGCTGCGCCTGGCGGCCGGCCGCCTCTCGCCCGAGGATTTCGCCCGGCTGCGCCAACTCGCCGACATCGGCTACGACAGCCTGGACCGCGAGAGCGAGCGCCGCTTCCTGCGCGCCAACCGCGACTTCCACATCCTGATCGCGCGCGCCAGCGGCAACGAGCGCCTGGCGCAGGTGCTGGAGCAGATCTTCAGCGAGGGCACGCGCATGCTCTACCTGACCATGTCGTCGAAGCAGAACCTCAGCGACACCTGGCAGAAGGGCCACCACGCCATCTGCGACGCGCTGCAGCGCGGCGACGGCGACGCGGCGGCGGCCATCGCCATCGCCGAGGTGACCGACGGCCGGCGCGAGATCTTCGACGCCGTGCTGGCCCGCACCGGCATCGCCCGCACCAACGTCTTCGCCTGAGTCCGCTCCCGGGTCACGTCGCCTTTCGGCGCCGTTGCCTTCTGGTCGGCGGCGACGCAGGATCGCGCCGGCTTCAACCGGGAGGATACCCATGGCCGGCACCATCAAGACCGTCACGCCGATCGACGGCAGCGTCTATGTCGAGCGCGCCCTGGCCAGCGGCGCGGAAATCGCCGCCGCCCTGGCCGCCGCGCGCAAGGCCCAGGCGGCCTGGAAGCAGGTACCGGTGGCCGAGCGCCAGGTCCTGCTGAGCAAGGCGGTCGACGCCTTCGTCGCCAGGGGGCCGGAAATCGCCGAGGAGATCACCCGCCAGATCGGCCGGCCGCTCGGCCAGTCGCCGGGCGAGGTGCGCGGCTTCGAGGAGCGCGCGCGCTACATGATCCAGGTGGCGCCCGAGGCACTGGCCGACATCGACGTCGGCGCCAAGGCGGGCTTCAACCGCTTCATCCGGCGCGAGCCGCTGGGCGTGGTCTTCGTCGTGGCGCCCTGGAACTTCCCCTTCCTCACCGCGGTCAATGCCATCGTGCCGGCGCTGATGGCCGGCAACGCGGTGATCCTGAAGCACTCCGCGCAGACCCCGCTCTGCGCCGAGCGTTTCGCCCAGGCCTTCAAGAAGGCCGGGCTGCCCAAGGGCCTGTTCCAGTTCCTGCACCTGGGGCACGAGGACGTGGCGCGCATGATCGCCAGCCCCGGCATCGACTTCGTCGCCTTCACCGGTTCGGTCGAGGGCGGGCGCGCGGTGCAGCGCGCCGCCGCCGATCGCTTCATCGGTCTGGGCCTTGAGCTCGGTGGCTGCGATCCGGCCTACGTGCGGGCCGACGCCAACCTGGAGCACGCCATCGACACGCTGGTCGACGGCGCCATGTTCAACTCCGGCCAGTCCTGCTGCGGCATCCAGCGCATCTACGTGCACAGGGACCTCTACAAGCCCTTCCTGGAGGGCGCCGCGGCCCTGACCGCCAAGTACAACCTGGGCAACCCGCTGGAGAGCGGGGTCAACCTCGGCCCCGTGGTGCGCGCCTCGGCGGCGGCGGAGATCCGCAAGCAGATGGCCAGGGCGACGCGCGCCGGCGCCAAGCCGCTGGTCGATCCCAAGGGCTTCAAGGCGGCCAGGAGCGGCACGGCCTACCTGGCGCCGCAGGTCTTCGCCGTCGACGACAACGCCAACCCCATGATGCAGGACGAGTGCTTCGGCCCGGTGGTCGCGGTGATGAAGGTCAAGGGCGACGCCGAGGCGGTGAAGCTGATGAACGACAGCCGCTTCGGCCTGACCGCTGCGGTCTTCACCCAGGACGAGGCGGTGGCCGAGGCCATCGGCGACCAGGTCGCCACCGGCACCTGGTTCATGAATCGCTGCGACTACCTGGACCCGGCCCTGGCCTGGACCGGCGTCAAGGACTCCGGCCGCGGCTGCACCCTGAGCCGCGTCGGCTACGAGAGCCTGACCCGCCCGAAGTCCTTCCACCTGAAGGTGAAGATCTGAGGGCGATTCACCCTCTCCCTTGGGAGAGGGGGCGAGCGTAGCGAGCGGGTGAGGGAAGTTGGTGCGACCGCTCGGCCAGCGCACCGACCAACCTCCCTCACCCCGGCCCTCTCCCAAGGGAGAGGGGGGACTTTTGTGTCAGCGCGCTTCCCCTGCCTACTCCGCCGCCAGCCGGCGGTAGATCTCCTCCGGCCCCTCCTGTTCCAGCAGCCGGCCGCGCTCGATGGCGAGCCAGCGGGTGGCCACGGCCTCGGCGAAGCGGCGGTCGTGGGTGACGATGAGGGCGGCGGCCTCCTGCCGCAGGATCTCGGCCTCCAGCGCCTCCTGGCCGGGGATGTCCAGGTGGTTGGTCGGCTCGTCCAGCAGGAAGAGGCTGGGCTGTGCCAGCCGCAGCGCCAGCAGGCCGAGCCGCGCCCGCTGTCCGGGCGACAGGCGCGCCATCGCCAGGCGCTGCTGCGCCGGCTCCAGCCCGGCGCCGGCCAGCAGGCTGGTGCTGCGCTGGTCGCCCAGGCGGAAGCGGCCGTTCAGGTAGTCGTGCGCGCTCTCGCCCGCCGGCAGGTCGGCCTGCTGCTGGTCGAGGAACCCCGGCACCACGCTGGGGCTGGCCCGCACCTCGGCCACGCTGTCCGGCGCCGCCAGCGCGCGGCGCAGCAGCGCCATGAACAGCGACTTGCCGGCGCCGTTGCGCCCCAGCAGCAGCGCGCGCTCGCCCTGCTTCAGCTCGAAGCGCGGCAGGGCGAAGAGCGCCGCGCCGTCCGGCGTGCGCAGGGTCAGGTCGCGCACCGCCAGCAGTACCTTGGCGTGGGTGTCGCGGCTGTCCAGGCGGATCGCGGCGCTGCGGTCGAGCTCCACCGGCTTCAAGGTCGCCTCCAGCGCGCTGGCGCGGGCCGCCATCAGCTTCGCCTTCTTCTGCGCCGTCTCGCGGCCGCTGTTGATGCCGATGTTCTTCAGCTCGTTGGCGCTGCGGCGCAGGCGGTCGGCCTCCTTCGCGTCCTTGGCCAGCTTCGCGGTCTCAGCCGCCGTGTCCTCCGCCAGCAGCGCACGGGCGCGGCCGTAGGGCTGCGCGTAGAGCCGCGAGGTGCCGGGGCGCAGGAAGAGCGTGCGGGTGGTGACGCGGTCGAGGAAGGCGCGGTCGTGGCTCGCCACCACCAGCGGCGTGCCGGCGGCGGCGCCGGTCAGCCAGTCCTCCAGCCGCTGGATCTTGCCGAGGTCCAGGTGGTTGGTCGGCTCGTCCAGCAATAGCAGGTCGGGCTGGGTCAGCCAGGCGCGCGCCAGCAGCGCCAGGCGCTGCCAGCCGCCGCTGAGGTCGGCCAGCGGCCGGCCGTGCAGCGCCGCCGGCGCGCCGAGCTGGTCCAGGATCAGCTCGACCTGCCAGCCCTGGCTCTCGCGCTCGGCCGGCGGCAGGGCACGGCGCAGCGCCTCGGCCAGGGTCAGCGGCAGCAGGTTGGCCGGCACGTCCTGCTCGACCAGGCCCAGGGTCAGGCCGCGCGCGCGGGTGATCTCGCCCGCCGTCGCCTCCTGCTGCCCGGCGAGGCAGCGCAGCAGCGAGGACTTGCCGGCGCCGTTGCCGGCCACCAGGCCCAGGCGGTCGCCGGCGTTGAGCGTGAAGGAGAGGTCCTGGAACAGCGGCCGGGCCAGCGTGAGGCCGAGGGCGCGCAGCGTGATGAGGGACATGAGGGTTCTCGCGACTGGAACGAAGGGTCGGCGCGCCGGCAGCGGCACGCAAGGCATTCGTCGTTGAGAACGGTCCGGGAGGAGGGGCGTCTAGGACGCCGTTTGTCGCTCGCTTACCGCCTCACGACGCTGGGTCGTGAGGCCGGCACAGGGCCACGCGTGTGGTACTGGGTGGCGACGACCACGGCAGCCCTCCCTCGTGGCTGGGTGTTGCGGACAGCCAAGGCGATAGCAGAGGTCGGGCGGTCTCGGCAAGGTTGGCAACCAACACCCTCACCCCGACCCTCTCCCGCCAGAAGCGGGAGAGGGGGCAGAAGGGCGCCAAAGCGAGCCAGAATCTCCCCCTCTCCCGCTTCTGGCGGGAGAGGGCAGGGTGAGGGCCCTTGGTGAGTCCTACAAGCCTCCCGCCGCGCCGAGCCAGGCCGGGCCCGAGGCCGCTTCCAGCATCCCGTTCTTGCCGCGCGCCACGGCGCTGACGCGGCCGAAGGCGTTGAGGCCGGGGTCGTCGCGCTGGACGTGCAGCTTGTGGCCGAGGGCGGCGAGCCGGTCGCGCACCGCCGGCGGCACGCGGCTGTCGATGAAGGTGTCCTTGCCCTGGCAGTGCAGGCGCGGGCCCTCGATGGCGGCCGGCAGCTCGCGGCCGAACTCCAGCCAGTAGAGGAAGGGGAAGAGGATCGCCGGCATGATGCGATAGCCGCCGGAGCCGCCGGAGGCGAAGGCCGCGCCCTTGTCGTCATAGGCCAGCAGGGTCGGCACGGCGAAGATCGGCATGGCGCCGGGGCGAATGGAGTTGGGTCGGCCGGGGCGCGGGTCGAAGTTGCCCATGCCGTTGTTCAGCAGTACGCCGGTGCCCGGCACCAGGACCTGCGAGCCGAAGGAGGCCGAGATCGAGGTGATGACCGAGGCCATGTTGCCCTCGGCGTCGGCGGCGGCGAGCTGCGTCGTACCCTGCAGCTTCGGCGGCCAGGCGAGCTCCTGGCGCTGCTCGATCGGCTCGAAGGCAAAGGCCTTGAGGTCGGCCGGCTGCACCGGGCGCGGCAGCGTCCTGTCCATCCGGATCTGCTTGGCCCACCAGGCGCCCAGCGCCGGGTTGGCCAGCGCCTCGGCCACGGCGCGGAAGCCCATGTCAGGGTCGCCGTAGTACTGGATGGAATCGACGAAGGCGGCGGCCATGGCCTCGGCCGTCAGGTGCAGGAACTCCACCGAGTCCGCGCCCAGGCGCTTCAGGTCGAACTGCTCCAGGATGTTGAAGCACTCGATGCCGACCTGGTCGTAGCAGGTGACGTAGTCGAAGCCGCGGTAGCGCTGCGGGCGCTCCTTCATCACGCGCGGGCGATAGGCCGCGAGGTCGGCGGCGCTGAGGATGCCGCCGTTCTCCTTGAAGAAGGCGCCGATGCGCTGGGCCACCTCGCCCTTGTAGAAGCCGTCGGCGCCTTCCTCGGCGATGCGCGCCAGGGTCTCGTCGAGCTGCGGGAAGATCATGCGCTCGCCGTGCGCGGTCTGGCTGGGCGCGCTCGGGATGCGACCCTCGGGGAAGAGCACCTTGTAGGTCTCGGGGTAGTCCTTGATCGTGCCCTGGTTCTCCGCCAGGCGCTGCCACAGCGCGAAGCCGATCTCGACGCCGGCCTTGGCCTGGCGGATCGCCGGCTGCAGCACGCGCTTCCAGGGCAGGCGGCCGAGGTGGCGCTGCGCCCAGTAGAGCCCGGCCACCAGCCCCGGCACGCCGGCCGACTTGAAGCCGCGCTCGGCGGAATAGCCGCGGGTCCAGGGCGTCTCGTAGTACTTCAGCGGCTTGCTCTCGTCGATCTCGAACAGGCGCTCGTGCGCGGCGCCGGGCGCGCGCAGGTAGGCGTCGACCGAGATCGCCTCCTGCGCCCGGCCGTCGTAGCCGGAAAGGCGCACGTAGCCGCCGACCTGGGTCATCGCCGGCTCCACCACACAGGCGACGAAGTTGGCGGCGACGATGGCGTCGAAGGCGTTGCCGCCCTCGGCCAGGATCTCCAGGCCGGCCTCGACCTCCGCCGGGTGGCCGCCCGCCACCACGCCCTTGTCGGAACGCGCGCCGGCGCGGCCGGCCGACCAGTCGTCGATGTGCATGGACCTCTTTCCTCCGCCCTGTTCGTCATCCCGGCCGGAGCGCAGCGCAGAGCCGGGATCCATCGACGGCCAGTCGCCCGATGGATCCCGGATCAGCGCAAGCGCGCTGTCCGGGATGACAGTCTGCTATGAAGCCTTCGCCAGAGCCGCCGGTCCCGCCAGCAGCAGATCGAGCAGGCCAGCCACGCTGCCGGCGCGCGGCAGCGCCTCGATGGTCTCGCGCAGGCGGTGGGCGCCAGGCGCACCCAGCGCCGGCTCGGCGATCTCATGGAACTTGGCGACGATCTCGGCCGGCGACAGCGGCCGCTCGGCATCGCCGCGCGCCGGGGTCGCCTCGCTCTTCAAGACGCGGCCGTCGGCCAGCGCCAGGGTCACGCGGGCGAAGCGCTCGGCCGGGAATTTGGCGTTGAGGTCGGCGGCTTCGACCAGCGTGATCTTCTCGCTCATCGCCAGGATGGCGGGGTCGCTGAGGGCCGCGCCCGAGATGTCCTCCGGCGCCAGGCGGCCGCGCACCAGCGCGGCGGCGACGGGGAAGGGCAGGGAGTACTGCGCCTCCTCGGTCGAGCCCGGGCGGAACTGGTCCAGGCGACAGGCCTCGTGGAAGGTCTCCACCGTGATGGCGCGGATGTCGCCCGGCTGGATGGCGTGCTGGCGCATCAGCCCCAGCGCCGCCTCGACCGGCGGCTGCGCCCAGCGGCAGACCGGATAGGGCTTGAAGTACATCTCCATGATGCGCCAGCGGCTGCCGAGGTCGGCCCAGAGGTGGGCGGCACCCTCGCCCTCCACCACCAGCGCCGGCGCACCGGTGAAGCCGAGGGCGGCGAGCTCCGCCGCGCTGAGGCCGGTCATGGCGCCCCAGCCGCTGCCGTCCTTCAGCATGGTGGGATGGTCGATGCAGCGCATCATCTGGCTGCGCGGCCCGTGGTACTCGGCGATGCCGAGGGCGTGGCGGAAGCGCGCCTCGTCGAAGCCGCCGAGGCGGGCGGCGA
This sequence comes from Pseudomonadota bacterium, assembly GCA_029781795.1. Lineage (GTDB taxonomy): Bacteria > Pseudomonadota > Alphaproteobacteria > Kiloniellales > JACOMY01 > JAKOWB01. The sequence goes on from JAKOWB010000352.1 coordinate 18,805, forward strand.
TGGCGGCGACGCCCAGCGCGTTCCAGGCGCCGGAAGTGTGGTAGTCCGGGCAGGTCGCGTGCTGCGCGATGCCGGCGCGGATCGCCACCTCGTAGCCGACGACCAGGGCGGTGAGGAACGCCTCGCCGCTCATCGGCTGGCCCTCGGCCAGGGCGAGCAGGCCCGGCAGCACGGCGCAGCCGGCGTGGCCCTTGGTCAGCACGTGGCCGTCGTGCGCGTCGAAGGCGTCGATGGTCATGCCGCCGGCCAGCGCCGCGCCGGCCGGGCTGGCACGCCGCCCGTCATAGAGCAGCCGGGCGCTGGGCGCGCCGGGGCCGGCGCCGAAGGAGGCGACGGCGTGCTGGCGGATGATGCGCGAGAGGTCGGTCAGCAGGCCGGCCGCGCCGGTCCCGGCGAGGTCGAGCAGGCAGCGGGCGGCCTGGGCCTGCACCGCCGCCGGCAGGTCGGCGTAGCGGAGGCCCGTGACGAAGGCGTGGAGCGTGGTCATGGCGAGAGCCTAGGACGGCCGTGCCGTGGTACTGGGCGGAATTCGACGGATTCTGGCGTCTTTCGCCCGACTGGATTCCCTCTCCCCGCGAACAGGCGGGGGAGAGGGCTTAGTGTCACTCCGCTGCCACGGCCGCCGGCCGCGCCAGCACGAAGCCCTCGTAGCCCTTGGCCGCGACCTCGGCGCAGAGCTTGCGGTAGTGCGCCATGCCGCCGGCATAGGGCATGAAGACGCGCGGCTTGCCGGGCACGTTGGCGCCCAGGTACCAGCTGTGCGGCACGCGCGACAGCAGGGTCGCGTCGGCGGCGCGCTTCACCTCGCGGCCCCAGGCCTCCATCGCCGCCGGCGTGGTCTCGATCCGCGTGGCGCCCTGCTCGCGCAGGTGCGCGATGCAGCCGGTGATCCACTCCACGTGCTGCTCGATCGGCACTGGCATGTTGCAGAGCACCGAGGGGCTGCCCGGTCCGGTGATGGTGAAGAGGTTGGGGAAGCCCGCGACCTGCAGGCCGAGGTAGGTCCTGGGCCCGGCCTCCCATTCCTTCGCCAGCGTGCGGCCGCCGGTGCCGGTGATGTTCAGCTTGATCAGCGGCCCGGTCAGCGCGTCGTAGCCGGTGGCGAAGACCAGGATGTCGAGCGGGATCTCGCGCCCGCTCTTGAGGCGCACGCCGCTCGGCACGACGCGCTCTATGGGATCGGCGCGCAGGTCGACCAGGTCGACGTTGTCGCGGTTGAAGGCCTCGAAATAGCCGCTGTCGATCGGCGGGCGCTTGCCGGCATAGGGATGGTCGATGGTGGCCAGGATCTCGGCCTTGGCCGGGTCCCGCACGATGCGGCGGATCTTGTCCTTCAGGAATCCCGCCATGCGGGCATTGGCGCTCTCGTCCAGCAGCACATCGCGGAAGCCGGCACGGAACTGCAGTCCGCCGAAGTCCCAGGCGCGCTCCAGGATCTCGGTCAGCTCGGCGTCGGTGACGTCATGCAGCGAGCGGTCCGTGACGGTGAAGGGGTGGCCGTTGGTGGTGGCCAGCATCACCGAGCGGATGGCATCGAGGTTGTCGCGGATCCAGGCCTTGCGCTCGGGCGCCAGCGGCGCGTTCTGCGCCGGGGTGGAGTAGTTGGCGGTGCGCTGGAAGACCGTCAGGTGCTTCGCCTCGGCGGCGATCACCGGCGCCGACTGGATGCCGGTGGAGCCGGTGCCGACCTGGCCGACGCGCTTGCCGGCGAAGTCCACGCCCGCGTGCGGCCAGGCGCCGGTGTGGTACCAGGCGCCGGCGAAGTCCGCGAGGCCGGGGAGGTTCGGGATGTTGGCGGTGGAGAGGCAGCCGACCCCGGTGATGAGGAAGCGGGCCGAGAGCAGCTCGCCGCCTTTCAGCGTCACGCGCCAGAGGTTCGCCGCATCGTCGAAGTCGCAGCGCTCGACCGTCGTCTCCAGCCGGATGTCGGGCCTGAGGTCCAGGGTGTCGGCGACATAGTCCATGTAGCGCCGGATCTCGCCGTGGTCGGGATAGCGCTGCGTCCAGCTCCAGCCTTTCCAGAGCTCTTCCGAGAAGGTGTAGGCGTAGGAGTGGCTTTCCGAATCGCAGCGCGCGCCGGGATAGCGGTTCCAGTACCAGGTGCCGCCGACGCCGGCGGCGCGGTCCACCGCCAGGACCTTCAGGCCCAGGCGGTCGCGCAGGCTGTGCAGCATGTACAGGCCGGAAAAGCCGGCGCCGATGATCAAGGCGTCGAGCGGCTCACCCGCCGCGTGCGGGCTGGAGAGGCTGGTGTCGGGCATGGTCTCGCAGCTCAGTTTGCAGCTTTCCGGTCAGTCTCGGGCAGCTTGTATACCAGCACAAGCGCGCCGGTCGCGTGACGCCCCCCGGGAATGCGCAGGACTAGTAGAGCAGCGGCGCGCCGCCCTCGGCCTTTCGCCTGGCCACGAAGGCCTCCAGCTCCTCGCGGATCGCCGGGTCCAGCGCCGGTTCCTGGTATTCCGCCAGCAGGTCCTTCCACAAGCGGTTGGCGCGGGCCAGTGCGTCCTTGGCGCCGTCGTCCTTCCACTGCGCATGGCTGCGCCAGTCGGACAGCAGCGGCAGGTAGAAGGCGCTCTCATAGCGCTCCAGCGTGTGCTGGTGGGCGAAGAAGTGGCCGCCCGGGCCGATGTCGCGGATGGCGTCCAGCGCCAGGCTCTCGGCATCGACCGCCAGGGGCTGCGTCGCCGCGCGCATGACCTGCAGCATCTCGGCGTCGAGGATGCACTTCTCGTAGGAGACGGCGAGGCCGCCCTCGACCCAGCCGACGCCGTGCAGCATCAGGTTCACGCCGCTCTGCAGGATGCCCCAGAGCGGGATGGCGGTCTCATAGGCTGCCTGCTCGTCCACCGTGGGCGAGGTGTTCATCGGCGAGGCGCGCAGCGGCAGGCCATAGCGCCGGGCGAGCTGCCCGCCGGCGAACTGCAGCTTCACGAACTCCGGGCTGCCATAGACCGGCGCGCCACTGCGCAGGTCGACATTGACGCCGACCGCGCCATAGACGATGGGCGCGCCCGGCCGCACGACCTGAGCCAGCGTGGTGCCCGCCAGGATCTCGGCGTTCATCACCGCCAGCGTGCCGGCCAGGGTGACCGGCATGGCGGCGCCGGCCAGGGCGAAAGGCGTGATGCAGAGCGGCTGACCGAGCTTCGCCATCTCGATGATGCCGTGCAGCATGGGCTGGTCGATCTGCAGCGGCGAGTTGGTGTTGATCAGCGAATAGAAGCCGGGCCGGGCCATCAGCTCCTCGGCCGTGACGCCGCGGGCGATGCGCACCATCTCGAAGACGTCGTGCATGCGCCGGGGCGCGAAGGTGAAGGTCCAGGGCACCTTGTCGGTCAGGGAGAGCTGCGCCAGCGTGCAGTCCAGGTGCCGCGTCGCGATCTCGGTGTCGATCGGCTCCGGCGCGTAGCCGGCGTTGAGGTGCACGACGTTGAGCGCCTGGGCGAGGCGCAGCAGGTCGCAGTAGTCGGCCCAGTTGCCATTGCGCCGGCCGCGGTCCAGGTCGACCACGTTGGGCGGGCCGACGCAGGTGGCGACGCAGACCTCGTCGCCGCCCAGCACTAGGTCGTGCGCCGGGTTGCGGGCGTGCAGCCCGACCGTCGCCGGCGCCTTGGCCACCATGGCCTCGACCAGGTGGCGGTCGAAGCGCACGCGCTGGCTGGCCTCGTCCACGGCGCAGCCGGCCGCTTTCAGGATCTGCCGCGCCTCGGGCAGCAGGATGGCGACGCCGACCTCCTCCAGGATGGTCAGGGTGGCCTGGTGGATCGCCTCGATCTGGTCGGTGGAGAGCAGCTCGACCGGCTTCAGCGCATTGTGCCAGCGGCCCCAGGGCTGCTGGCGCGCCTTGACGCGCCGCGCCGTGGTGTCCAGCCTGCGCCGGCGGCCGGCTCTCGGCTCCGCGGGTGCCTCGCCCTCGGCCATGGGTCCCCTCCATACAGTCGTGTATGGTATGGGGCCGGAGCGGTTGCGGTGTCAATCGGGGGACGTGAGGTTTGGGCGAGGACGAACGCAGCTTCCTGACCCGCGGCGACTGGCTGGAGGCCGCCAAGCGCATCCTGATCGCCGAGGGCATCGACCAGGTGAAGGTGCAGCGCCTGGCGGCGCGGCTGAAGGTGACGCGCGGCTCCTTCTACTGGCACTTCAAGAGCCGGCAGGACCTGCTGGACGCGCTGCTGGCCGCCTGGCGGCGCAGCAACACCGAGGCGCTGGTCAGCGCCGTCGCCGCCCCTGGCCTCGACCTGGAGGAGCGCATCCTGGCGCTGTTCCGCCTCTGGCTGGACGAGGAGGTCTTCGACCACCGCCTCGACGCGGCGCTGCGCGACTGGGGCCGCAAGAAGCCGGCGGTGCGCCAGGCGGTGGACGAGGCCGACCGCCGCCGCATCACGGCGATCGAGCAGGGCTTCCGCGAAGCCGGCTTCGAGGCCGAGGAGGCCCGCACCCGGGCCGAGGTCGTCTACTTCACCCAGGTCGGCTACTACACCCACGAGATCCGCGTCGGCCGCGCCGAGCGCATCCGCCGCTGGCCGCTCTACTACCGCATCTTCACCGGCCGGACGATGAGCAAGGCCCGGGTGGCGGGGCTGAAGGGGTAGGTGCGGCACCCGACGCACCCTTGACGCCCGCATGGCCCTCGCCCTACCTTCCATACACATCTGTATGGAGCCTCGGCGATGACGGCCTATCCTACGCTCTTCTCGCCCCTGAAGATCCGGCACCGGACGCTGCGCAATCGCATCGTCTTCGGCGCGCACACGGTCAACATGTCGGACGAGGGCCTGCCGAAGGAGCGGCACTTCGGCTACTACCGCGAGCGGGCGATGGGCGGGGCCGGGATGATCGTGGTCGAGCCCTCGCCGCCGCACGCGACGGGCATCCTGACGCGCGGCAACTTCCGCGTCGGCACCGACGAGGTGATCCCGCACTTCCGCAAGATCACCGACGAGTGCCACGGCCATGGCGCCGCCATCGTGCACCAGATCTACCATGTCGGCGCGCACGGCGATGCCGACAACTCCTGGGCGCCCTACTGGTCGCCCTCGGGCCTGCCCTCGATGCACGACCAGTGGGGCAGCCACAGGATGACCGAGGCCGAGATCGAGGAGGTCATCGAGTCCTTCGTGGCGCAGGCGCGGCGCGACCGCGACGCCGGCTTCGACGGCGTCGACCTCTTCGCCGGCTACAACTGCCTGATCGACCAGTTCTGGTCGCCGCTGACCAACCGGCGCGACGACCGCTGGGGCGGCAGCCTGGAGAACCGCGTGCGCTTCGCCGCCGAGGTGGCGAGCCGCATCCGCAGGATGGCGGGCGAGGACTTCATCGTCGGCATGACCATCTCGGGCGCCGAGCCCTATCCCGGCGGCCTCAGCCTTGCCGACAAGCAGGAGATCATCGCCTGGCTGGATGCGCGCGGGCTGGTCGACTACTTCTCCTGCGGCGTCGGCAGCTACCTGAACCAGGGCTCGAAGATCGTGCCCTCCTTCCACTTCGAGATGCTGCTCGGCACCTCCGACGCCGCCGCCTTCAAGGCCGTGGTGAAGCACGCCGTGGTGACGGCCGAGGGCCGCATCAAGACGCCGGAGAATGCCGAGAAGGTGCTGAGCGAGGGCAAGAGCGACCTGGTCTCCATCGTGCGCGGCCAGATCGCCGACCCGCACCTGGCGAACAAGGCGAAGGAGGGCCGGGCCGAGGACATCCGCCCCTGCATCTCCTGCAACCAGGGCTGCATCGGCCGGCGCTGGCGCGACTACTGGGCCTCCTGCCTGGTGAACCCCTCGGTCGGGCGCGAGTGGGAGTGGAACGGCGACCGCCCGCGGCGCGCCGCCACGCCGAAGGAGGTGCTGGTGGTGGGCGGCGGCCCGGCCGGGCTGGAAAGCGCGCGCATGGCGGCCGAGCGCGGCCACCGCGTGACCCTGGTGGAGAAGACCGGCGAGCTCGGCGGGCAGTTCCGCCTCGCCGCCGGCCAGCCGGAGCGCGGCGAGATCGGCCAGCTGCTCACCTGGTACCAGCGCCAGCTCGAGAAGCTGCAGGTCAAGGTGCGCCTCAGGACCGAGATGACGGCCGAGCAGGTCAAGGCCAGCGGCGCCGAGGTGGTGGTGCTCGCCACCGGCTCGACGCCCTCGCGCGAGGGCTTCCAGCGCGGCATCCCCAACGCCGACCGCCTGCCCGGCGTGGAGCAGGACAACGTCTGCACGGTGCACGACGTGCTCAACGGCACGGTGGTGCCGGGCAGTCACGTCCTTCTGCTGGACGACATCAACGGCTGGTGGCCGGCCTCCGGCACCGCCATCCACCTGGCGAAGCAGCGCCACCTCGTCACCATCGTCACCGGTGCGGAGAAGGCGGCGGCGGCGCTGGACGTCAGCCTGACCGGCGACACCACGCGCGAACGCTTCGCCAAGCTCGGCATCGAGGTGGTGCTCTGCTCGGCCGTGTCGCGGTGGCAGGGCAACACCGCGACGATCCGCAACCTCTATACCGGCGACGAGGAGCAGCGCGACTTCGACTCGCTGGTGCTGGCCTGTACCAACCACGTCGACGACGGCCTGGCGCGGGCGCTGGCGGGTTCGGGGATCGAGATCCACCAGATCGGCGACAGCGTCGCCGCCCGCACCGCCCTCATGGCCTTTCACGAGGCGCGCAAGCTGGCGATCGCACTGTAGCGCTGACCTCGGCCCTCGCACCTCTTGGACCTCCCCCCTTGCGGGGGAGGGTTGGGTGGGGGGTGTTTTTGGTTGGTGGGAACGTTAGGTCTGGCATAAGAAACCACCCCCCACCCAACCCTCCCCCGCAAGGGGGGAGGGCTAGCAAAGGCAAGGGGGGAGGGAGAGACCCATGTCCGCCAGCCTGCTAGACGAGGTCCGTTACGACGCCCAGGGACTGGTCCCCGCGGTGGCGCAGGACCATGCCAGCGGCGCGGTGCTGATGGTCGCCTGGATGAACGCCGAGAGCCTGAAGGAGACCGTGGCCACCGGCCAGGTCACCTACTGGTCGCGCTCGCGCCAGGCGCTCTGGCGCAAGGGCGAGACTTCCGGCCACCGCCAGCGCCTCAAGGAGCTGCGCCTCGACTGCGACGGCGACACGCTGCTGCTGCTGGTCGAGCAGGTCGGCCCCGCCTGCCACACCAACCGGCGAAGCTGCTTCTACCGCGCGCTGCGGGATGGCGCGCTGGTCACCATCGCCGAGCCGATCGAGGACGCGCCGTGAGCGGCGCCGTCGACACCGCCGCCTTCGACGAGGTGGTCGAGACTTTCGGCCTGCTGGACGAGTGGGACGACCGCTATCGCTTCCTGATCGAGCTGGGGCGCGAGAAGACCGGCCTGCCGGACGAGCTCAAGACCCGCGAGACCAAGGTCGAGGGCTGTACCAGCCAGGTCTGGCTGGTGCCGGAGACCGACGGCGCGGGGCGCCTCAGCTTCCGCGGCGACAGCGACGCGCACATCGTGAAGGGCCTGGTGGCGCTGCTGCTGCTGCTCTATGGCGGGCGGCGTCCGGACGAGATCCTGGCCATCGACGCGCGCGCCGAGCTCGGCCGGCTGGACCTGGAGGGGCACCTCTCGCCCAACCGTGCCAACGGGCTCTTCGCCATGGTGCGGCGTATCCGGGCGCTGGCCACGGCGGCTGCGGCGGGCTGACGGGCTGACGGGCTGACGGGCTGACGGGCGGGAGAGGCGGCCATGCGCTTCAAGGACAAGGTCTTCCTGGTGACCGGCGGCGGCTCGGGCATCGGGTTCGGCATTGTGCGGGCCGCGCTGGCCGAGGGCGCCAGCGTCGCCTTCTGCGGCCGCGACCGGGCCAAGGGCGCGACGGCGCTGCGGGCGCTGGACGCCGGCGAGCGGGCCGCATTCCTGCCGGCCGATGTCGCCGACTCGGAGCAGGCGAAGGCCCTGGTGGCGGCGACGGTCGAACGCTTCGGCCGCCTCGACGTAGTGGTGAACAACGCCGGCGCCGGTGCCCGCCGCTCCGGCGTCACTGCGGCCGACGACCCGGCGGCGCGCTGGCGCAAGATCATCGGCCCGAACCTCGAGGGCGCCTATCTGGTCGGCGCCTACGCGCTGCCGCATCTCAAGGCGGCGGGTGGCGGCGCCATCGTCAACATCTCCTCCACCGCCACCCTGCACGGCACCTGGGGCAGCTATGGCGTGGCCAAGGCCGGCGTCGAGGCGCTGACCCGCGCCCAGGCAGTTCAGGGCGCGCCGCACGGCATCCGCGCCAACGGCGTCTCGCCCGGCTGGATCAAGACCGAGGCGGTGGGCGACAGCGGCGCTGCCGAGGACTGGGAGACGGGCGCCTCGCTGCTGGGCCGCATGGGCCGGCCGGAGGAGATCGCCGCGGCGGTGCTGTTCCTCGCCTCGCCCGCGGCCTCCTTCGTCACCGGCCAGACCCTCGTGGTCGATGGCGGCCTGGTCATCACCGACTACCCCTCGGCCCCCTGGCTGGAGGCCGTGGGCGCCTGGAAGCTCTTCCCGGAGGAGCTTTAGACCTTCGCCGCCGGCGGCAGGTCCAGCGCCTCGACGATGGCGGGCAACAGCTCCAGGTCGTCCAGCAGGGCCTGCAGCGGCTCCGGCCGGTCGAAGGGCCGGAAGGCCCTCACCCCCTCGAAGGCGTTGCGCCGGCGCGGCAGGGCCAGCAACAGCTTGTCGCCGGCCAGCGCGATGCTGGGGGTCTTGTCGTTCAGCGCCGCCAGGCGCAGCAGGCAGGCCTGCAGCGCGCGGTTCAGGCGGTCGCGCGCCGCCTTGTCGTCGACGGCATAGACTTCGTAGCGGCGCTCGAACTCGGGGTCGGCGTCCAGGTCGGTGATGCGGCCCTTGCGGCCAAGGCCGGCCAGGAAGTTGCCGATGCGGCCCCAGTCGGGCAGCAGCAGGATCGGGTCCGTCACCGGCGGCCCCGGCAGCGGCGTCACCAGCAGCAGGCCGTGGAACACCGTCACGGTGGTGCTGCCACCCTTGCCGTTGCTCTGGCGGCGGGTCAGCCGCGCCTCGCAGAGTTCCAGCGGCACGCCCTCGACCCTGCCCTTGATGCCGTCCTCCATGGAGCGGCGGCTGTGGCTGGGCAGCAGCTTCAGGCCCATGAACTCCTCGAAGGGAAAGCTCATGGCGCCGGCGTCGTAGTCCAGCTTGTAGAAGCCGCAGAGGTGCGAGACCAGGTGCGCCTTGGCGCGCCGGCGCACGCCGGTCAGCGGCGCCATGGCCCAGATCCAGGCTCCGAAGAAGCCGAAGAAGACCAGGAACACGATCCAGGTGATCGAACTCGAGAGGTCGAAGCTGGCGATCAGCAGGGCCAGGAGTCCCAGCAGCGCGACGACGCCGCCGATGCCGCGCAGCCAGAAGGTCTTCACCGCCGCCTGGCGTTCCTGCTCCAGGGCGGACAGGGCCGGTGCCAGTTCGCGCTGCCAGAAGCCGGCGATGCCCTTCAGCCGCGGGTGGCGCTGCTCGAGCTGCGCCAGATCGACGAGAGTGGTGCTTGTCATGCGCGGTTAATCCCCCTATGGCAGCCAGGGTAGCCAAAGCCTGTCACCGTTGCATCACAGCCGGTGACAAAAGCGGGCCGCGGCTTTGCGGCGGGCCTGCGCCACGCTGGCCACGGGCCGGGTGCGGCGCTATATGAAACATCTGGTCCCGTCCTGCGATCCGGCCGACTCGGCGGTCACCCAGGGCGAGGCCTCCGGAAGCGCTTCATGGACCAGTTCGACGCGCGACAGGGCAGGCCCCCCCGAGCAGCCGGGGAGGGGCTCTTATGTCCTGTCGGCCGCAGGCGCCTGCTGACCGGCGCCGCGGCGCTGGGGCTGGCCGCACTGCTGCCACGCTCGCTGAGGGCCGAGACCAGCGGCGACGTACCGGCGACGCCGGAAGGTGACATCCGCTTCTTCCGCATCGGCACCGGCTCGACCGCCGGCACCTACTATCCGGTCGGTGGCCTGCTGGCCGCCGCCATTTCCAACCCGCCCGGCAGCCATCCCTGCGGCGAGGGCGGCTCCTGCGGCGTGCCGGGCCTGCTGGCCGTCGCGCAGTCGACCAACGGCTCGGTCGACAACGTGAAGCGCATGGTGGCCGGCAAGCTGGAATCGGCGCTCTGCCAGGCCGACGTCGCCTTCTGGGCGACCGCCGGCGAAGGCGTCTTCAAGGACCTGGGGGCGGTCGACAGCCTGCGCGTCATCACCAGCCTCTATCCCGAAGTGCTGCACCTGGTGGCGCACCGCAACTCGGGCATCCGCAAGCTGGCCGACCTCAAGGGCAAGCGGGTGTCGCTCGACCTCGAGGGCTCGGGCACGCGGGTCGATGCGCTGCTGCTGCTGGCCGCCGCCGGGCTGAAGCCCGGCAGCTACGAAGAGACGGCGCTCTCGGCGTCGAAGGCGGCGCAGGCGCTGCGCGAGGAGGCGCTGGACGCCTTCTTCATGATGGCCGGCACGCCCGCCTCGGTGATCAGCGAACTGGCCAGCGAGAACCTCATCGAGCTGGTGCCGATCGAAGGCGACGCGGTGACCGAGCTGATCGCCGACTATCCCTTCTTCACGGTCGACGCCGTGTCGGCCGGCACCTATTTGAACGCGCCGCAGACGCCGACCCTGTCGGTCCGCGCGCTCTGGCTGGTCTCCGCCGCGGTCGAGGCCGAGCTGGTCTATCAGATCACCACGGCGCTGTGGCACCCGACGACGCGCGCGCTGCTCGACATGGGGCACATCAAGGCGCGTTCGATCCGGCTGGAGACCGCGCTGACCGGCGTCACCCAGCCGCCGCTGCACGAGGGCGCGCTGCGCTACTACAAGGAAATCGGGCTCGAGGTTCCGGATCTTCCGTGATTCGGCAGCTCGGGCTCGTCCTGCGCCGGCGCAGCCCAGTCCAGGAACAGCGGCCAGGCCAGGATCGCGTCGCGGTAGGCGGCCGAGACCGCGTCGAGCGCCACCTCGTAGGTGAAGAAGCGCGTCGCCACCGGCGCGTAAAAGCAGTCCGCCAGGGTCGGTGCGCCGAACAGGAAGGGGCCGCCGGCCTTGCTGCCGAAGCGCTGGCGGCAGTCCTGCCAGATCGCCTGGATGCGGGCGATGTCCTCGGCCACGCCCGCGGCGCGGCCCTCGCCGGGGAAGCGGCCGACCAGCTCCATCGGCATGTTATCGCGCAGCGCCTGGAAGCCGCTGTGCATCTCGGCCACCACCGAGAGGCAGAGCGCCAGCGCGTCGCCGTCCGTCGGCAGCAGCCCGGCCTTGGGATAGGCGCGATCGAGGTAGAGGCCGATCGCCAGCGTGTCCCAGATCACCCGGCCCTGGTGGCGCAGCACCGGCACGCGCGCCGCGGGATTGACCGCCAGCAGCTCGGCCCGCGTGGTCGGCGTGTCCAGCCAGATCAGCTGCTCGGCCAGGCTCTCGCCGGCGCTGTCCGCGGCGAGGCGCGCGGCAAGCCAGCCGCGCAGCGACCAGGAGGAGTAGCGCTTGTTGCCGATGACGATGGAAAGCGACATGGCCGTTGCTCCTCGGCGGTTTGTCTAAGGGTTGTTTGTCTCTGGGGGGCTTTTTCGGCAGGATGCCCGCCCCAGTGCAAGCGCCGCCGGGGCACGGCAGCCATGAGGCGCGCGACGAGGAGTCCCGCATGCGGTATCACCTGATCGACGAGGCGAAGGGCGCGACGCCCGTCATCCCCCTGACCGGCGCGGCCCTGCCGGGCTGGCTGGAGGGAAAGGATGCCACGACCCGGGCCTGGGTCGCGGCCAATGCCTTCACCGCCCGGCCGGAGAGCCGCCTGGCGCTGCCCGACGGCAAGGGCGGCGTGGCAGAGATCCTCTATGGCTTCGACGCCGAGGGCGGTCCCATGACCTTCGCCGCGCTCTCCGCCGGCCTGGCCGAGGGCAGCTACCGCATCGAGGCGCGGCTCGACGCCGCCACCGCCAGCGACATCGCGCTGGGCTGGGGCCTCGCGACCTATGCCTTCGACCGCTACAAGAAGATCGAGCGGCCGCGCGCCAAGCTGGTGTGGCCCAAGGGCGCGCACCGCGACGCGGTGAAGCGCACGCTGGACGGCATCTTCCTGGTGCGCGACCTGATCAACACGCCGGCCGAGGACATGGGCCCGCCGCAGCTGGCCGAGGCCGCCGAGGCGCTGGCGAAGAAGCACAAGGCCAAGGTGAAGGTCACGGTCGGCGAGGAGTTGCTGAAGAAGAACTTCCCGCTGATCCATGCCGTCGGTCGCGCCGCCGCCCGCGCGCCGCGGCTGATCGACCTTTCCTGGGGCAAAGGCAAGATCAAGGTCACGCTGGTCGGCAAGGGCGTCTGCTTCGATTCCGGCGGCCTGGACCTGAAGTCGGCCGAGGGCATGAAGCTGATGAAGAAGGACATGGGCGGCGCCGCCCATGTCCTGGCGCTGGCCGGCATGATCATGGACGCCAAGCTGCCGGTCGCGCTGCGCGTGCTGGTACCGGCGGTGGAGAACGCGGTCTCAGGCAACGCCTTCCGCCCGCTGGACGTGATCCGCTCGCGCAAGGGACTCAGCGTGGAGATCGGCAATACGGATGCCGAGGGGCGCCTGATCCTGGCCGATGCGCTGGCACTGGCGGTGGAGGACGAGCCGGACCTCATCATCGACTTCGCCACCCTGACGGGCGCGGCGCGGGTCGCGCTCGGACCGGAGCTGCCGGCCCTATTCGCCAACGACGAGCCCACGGCGACGCTGTTGCTGGGGGCCGGCAAGCGCCTGTGGGACAACCTCTGGCGCCTGCCGCTGTGGAAGCCCTATCGCCGGCTGATCGATTCCAAGGTCGCCGACATCAACAACGCGGGCGAGGGCGGCTATGCCGGCGCCATCACCGCTGCGCTCTTCCTGCAGGATTTCGTGCCCGATTCCATTCCCTGGGCGCACATCGACCTGATGGCCTGGAACGGCGCTGCCCGTCCCGGCCGGCCGGTCGGCGGCGAAGCCATGGGGCTGCGCGCCGCCTATGCTATGATCGAGGCCCTGGCTGAGGCGAGCGGTCGCAAGTCGGGTGCGCGCCGGAAGACGTAACGCACGAACAAGAACCGAGGGGGTTAGGCGAGCATGTTCAAGAACATCCTCTGCGCCATGGACGGGTCCGACCATTCGCTGCGGGCGGCCGAGCAGGCCTCGGTGCTGGCCGCCCAGTTCAGGGCCAGGCTGCACTTCCTGACCGTCACCAAGGAGATCAAGGTGACCGACGAGGTGCGGCGCTACCTGCAGATGGAGCAGCTCGCCGGCGAGCCGCAGTACGTGCTCGACGAATATGCCGAGGCCATCATGCGCAAGGCCCGGGACCTCGCCCAGAAGGTCGGTGTCCAGGACGTGGAGACGCTGGTCCGTGTCGGCCAGCCGGCCCGCACCATCGTGCACGTGGCCGAACAGCTGGAGGCTGACTGCATCGTCATGGGCAGCCGCGGCCTCGGCGATTTCGAGGGCCTGCTGCTGGGTTCGGTCTCGCACAAGGTCGCCTCGCTCGCCAAGTGCACCTGCGTCACGGTGAAGTAGCGGCGGAACGCTCTGCCGGCTGCCGGGTTGGACTCCTTGGGGGGCAATACTAGTCCCGCAATACTAGTCCCAAGGAGTTGAGATGAAGACCGAAGCCAAGATCCTGATCATCGCCGCCGACGGCTTCGAACAGTCGGAGCTTGAGGTCCCGCGCGACCGGCTGCGCGAAGCCGGCGCGACCGTGCAGGTCGCCTCGCCGGACGGCAAGCCGGTACGCGGCTGGAAGCAGAAGGACTGGGGCGAACAGGTCACCGCCGACCTGTCGCTCGGCGACGCGCGGAGCGAGAACCATGACGTCCTGGTGATCCCGGGCGGGCAGATCAATCCGGACCTGCTGCGTGTCGACGCCGATGCGATGCGCCTGGTGAAGTCCTTCCTGCAGGCCGGCAAACCGGTCGCCGCCCTGTGCCACGGGCCCTGGCTGCTGGTCGAAGCGGATGCCCTGCGGGGCCGCCAGGCCACCTCGTACCGGTCGATCCGCAAGGACCTGGAGAATGCCGGCGCCGTCTGGCTCGACCAGCCGGTGGTGAACGACCAGGGCATCATCACCAGCCGCTCGCCGAAGGACCTTGAGCCCTTCGTTGCGAAGATCGTCGAAGAGGCGAACGAGGGTCGGCACAGGCGCCGCGCGGCCTAGTCCCCGTCCCGGGTGGCCTCGCCCGCGTCCTTGCGATGCTTCACGTGCGCCGGGCCGCGCGCCCGGCCGCCCGTGAGGCGCTCGACCAGACGCTCGAGTGGATGGTCGAGCAGCAGCAGGCCGAGGGCCAGCGCCAGGCCCATGCCGACGATGATCCAGTCGGCCAGCGCGGCGGCGATGCCGAGCGCAGCGGTCATCCAGACCGTGGCCGCGGTGGTGAGGCCGTGTACCTCCAGCCTGTCCGGCCGGCGCAGCACCACGCCGGCGCCGATGAAGCCGACACCGGCCATCAAGCCCTGGATGACGCCCTGGATCACGCGGCTGAGGGCGTTGGGGTCGCTGCGTATGGCCGCGAGGTTGGTGGTGGCAACGGCGACCAGCGCCGTGCCCAGCGCGACCAGGCCCAGGGTCCGCATGCCGGTCGGCTTGCCTTTGAGATCGCGGTTGCAGCCGAGAATCATCCCCGCCGCCGTCGCCGCCAGCAGGCGAAGGGCGATGTCGGTCGGATCGCTGGGCGGCAGCTCCATCCGGGCCGGTGTCAGGCGCGCTTGCGGGCCGCGGCGTTGCGCTTGCGTGTCGCGGCGGCCTTCCTGGCCGAGGCGCTGCGCTCGGCCGCGCTGCGACTGGCCGCGGCGCGTCCGCCCTTCCGGCCGCCCTTGCGGCTGGAGGCGTGGCTCTCCTTCTTGCCGCGGCCGGAGCCGCTCTTCTTGCCGCCGCCGCTTTCCTTGTTGACGGTGGCCCAGGCGCGCCGTTCGGCCTCCTCGTGCCCGACACCGCGCTTCTCGTAGCCTTCCTCGATGTGCTCGGCCTTGCGCTTCTGCTTGTCGGTATAGGCCGACTTGTCGCCGCGGGGCATGGCTCTCCTCCAAGACAGCTCTGTGCTGTCCGGGAACGCCCGCCTCGACGGCTTCGTTCCGCCGCTAGAGCGGCAGGCGCATGCGTGCGCGCAGGCCACCCAGCGGGGCGGCCTCCAGCGTGACGTCGCCGCCGTGACCGCGCGCGACGTCGCGCGCGATGGTCAGGCCGAGGCCGGCGCCGCCACGGTTGGGATCGCGTCCCGCCTCCAGGCGATAGAAGGGCTTGAACACGATCTCGCGCTGCTCGGCCGGGATGCCGGGGCCGTCGTCGTCGACCGTGATCTCGACGCGGCCGGGATACTGTGCCAGCGCCAGCTCGACCCGCCTGCCGTGGCGCAGGCCGTTCTCCACCAGGTTGGCGAGGGCGCGCTTGATCGCCGCCGGCCGCAGCGTCAGGCGCAGCGGCGCGGCGCCGGCGAAGCTCACGGCGCGGCCGCCGCGCGCCGCCTGTTCCGCTACCTCTGCCACCAGGGCCGTCAGGTCGGTCTCGGCCGGCGGCTCCGGCCCCTCGCCGCGGGCGAAGGCCAGGTAGCCCTCGATCATATGCTCCATCTCGGCGGCATCGGCCGCCAGGCTGTCGCGCGTCGGCCCCGGCGGCATGAGGGCGAGCTCCAGCTTCATGCGCGTCAGCGGCGTGCGCAGGTCGTGACTGACGCCGGCCAGCATGGCGGTGCGCTGTTCGATCTGTCGCTTGATGCGCGCACGCATCAGCAGGAAGGCGCTGGCCGCCTGGCGCACCTCGGTCGCGCCCTCCAGGCGGAAGTTCTTGACGTCGCGCCCCTTGCCGAAGGAGTCCGCGACCTCGGCGAGGCGCCGGATCGGCCGCACCTGGTTGCGCATGAAGATCACGGCGACGGCGAAGAGGATGATCGAGGCGCCGACCATCCAGATGACGAAGATATAGGTGGTGTCGCTGAAGAGCTGCTCGCGGCGCACCAGCACGCGCAGCACGCCCTGCGGCAGCTGCACCCGGATTTCGACATCCAGCGGCAGCGAGTCGGCGTCGATGGTGAAAAGCCGGCGCAGGCGCGCATAGAGCGCGTTCGACAGGTGCTCCTCCAGCAGCGTGTCGCGCGGCGGCTTGATGTCGGGCGGCAGGCTGGCGCCCTCTTCCAGCGACAGGCGGAACTGCAGCGTGCGCTCGGCCAGGGCGAAGACGTAGACCCGGTCCTCCGGCGTCTCCGCCCGCTTCAGCATCTCGATGATGGTGGCGACGCCGCCGGCGATGCCTTGCGCCAGGCGCTTGGTGATGACGTCGTAGTGGCGGTCGAAGAAGAACCAGGTGGCGGCGATCTGCAGCAGCACCAGCGGCGCCAGGATGATGAGCAGCGAGCGGCCGAGCAGGCGGCGCGGCAGGATGCGCTTCAGCAGCGAGGGCCGGGGAAGCGTGGCGGCGGCGGGCTGGGCCTGATCGACCACCTCGGCCTCCTTCACTCGGCCAGCAGTACGTAGCCGGTGCCGCGCACGGTCTGCAGCCAGCGGGGGAAGCGGGGGTCGGCCTCGATCTTCTTGCGCAGGCGGGTCATCTGCACGTCGACGCTGCGCAGGTTGTCGGCCAGCGTGCCCGCGGCCAGCGCCTCGCGCGTCAGCGGCTGTCCAGCCTGGCGGGCGAGCTGCGCCAGCATCTGCGTCTCGGCCTCGGTCAGGTAGACGAACTCGCCGCCGCGCGTCAGCTCCTCGCGGCCGAGATCGAAGGCAAAGGCGCCGAAGGTGACGCGGGCCCCGGCGGGCGCCGCGGCGGCCGGCCGCGCGCGGCGCAGGATGGCGTTGATGCGCAGCACCAGCTCGCGCGGCTCGAAGGGCTTGGCCAGGTAGTCGTCGGCGCCGGCAGTCAGGCCGGCGATGCGGTCGTCGGGCTCGCCCTTGGCCGAGAGCAGCAGGATCGGCGTGCCGCCCTGCTCGCGCAGGCGCTGTGTCAGCTCCAGGCCGCTGGCGCCCGGCAGCATGATGTCCAGCACCAGCAGGTCGAAGACCATGGCCTCGCTCTTGGCCTCGGCCTCCTCGGCGTCGGCGGCCAGGGTGACGCGGAAACCCTCGCCGGTCAGGTAGCGCCGCAGCAGGTCGCGCAGGCGCTGGTCGTCGTCAACCACCAGCAGATGCGGCTGGGCGTCCGACATTCAGGCGCTCCCGCTGCCGGCGGTGCTCATTTGCGGCCGTTGTCCTCCGGCGGGCGCTGCACGCGCTTCAGGTCCTTCTCCTCCATGATGCCCATCAGCACGGTGCGGAAGCCGGCCACGGCCTCCGCCCCGGCGCGGCGATAGGCCCTGGCGAAACGCTGGCGCTGCGTGTCGGTCAGGCGCTGCTCCAGCGTGCGGCCCTTTTCGGTCAGCTCCAGCAGGCGCTGACGGCGGTCGCGCGAGCCCGGGCGCTGCGTCACGTAGCCGAGCTGGACGAGCTGGCCCAGCACGCGCGACAGGCTCTGCTTGGTGATCTGCAGGATCTCCAGCAGCTCCGACACGGTGATGCCGGGATAGCGGCCGATGAAGTAGATCGCCCGGTGGTGCGCGCGCCCGAAGCCGATCTCGGACAGGATCTCGTCCGGTTCGGCGGTGAAGTCGCGGTAGGCGTAGAACATCAGCTCGATGCCCTGGCGCAGCTCTTCCTCGCGCAGGAAGAGGGGGTTCGGTCCGGTCTTGAGATCAGCCATGCGTCTCGCGGCGGTCAGGATTACGGCAGTCTTGTTGACTTATTCTGCGCGTTTCGTTACGTTCTCTTTGCCTATCGCGAAATTTTATTTCGCGAAGGTCGACGGTCGGAGGCGACGAATCCCGCGGGCTTGTAGGCCCGGGCCCGACCTCCTACCGTCGTCGGATAGCCCAAGTCGTAACAGAACGGAACCGAAAATGGCGATGCTTCCCTTCGACGATCGTCCGGGCGTGATCTGGATGAACGGCAAGCTGGTCCCCTGGGCGGAGGCCAAGCTGCACGTCCTCAGCCACGGCCTGCACTATGCCTCCTGCGTGTTCGAGGGTGAGCGAGCCTACAGCGGCGTCGTCTTCAAGGGCACCGAACACCATCAGCGCCTGCTCGAGTCCGGCCGCATCCTGGGCTTCACCGTGCCCTACAGCGCCGCCGAGCTGGATGCCGCCGCCGACGCGGTGATCAAGCAGAACGGCTACGTCGATGCCTATGTGCGTCCGGTGGCCTGGCGCGGCAGCGAGATGATGGGCGTCTCGGCGCAGCAGACCAGGATCAACGTCGCCATCGCGGCCTGGGAGTGGCCGAGCTACTTCTCGCCCGAACTGCGCGAGAAGGGCATCCGGCTGATGTGGGCGCCCTGGCGCCGCCCCGGCCCCGACATGGCGCCGACCCGCTCCAAGGCGGCCGGCCTCTACATGATCTGCACGCTCTCCAAGCACGAGGCGGAGAACAAAGGCTACCAGGATGCGTTGATGCTGGACTACCGCGGCCTGCTGGCCGAGGCGACCGGCGCCAACCTCTTCCTGGTGCAGGACGGCAAGATCCATAGCCCGACGCCGGACTGCTTCCTGGACGGCATCACCCGCCGCACCGTCATCGCGCTCGCCCGCAGGCTTGGCATCGAGGTCATCGAACGCCACATTAAGCCTGAGGAACTGGCGAAGACCCAGGAGGTCTTCCTGACCGGAACGGCGGCGGAGGTGACACCGGTGGGCGAGATCGGCGAGTACCGTTTCGTCCCGGGCCGCGTGACCAAGGCGCTGATGGACGCCTACAGCGCCGAGGTGCGCAAGCCCGCGGCGCAGTGGATTCCCTCCGCCGTGCCGACCAGCGCCGCCGCCTAGGCGTCGAACCGAAGCCAACCACCGCTTCGGGCGGCGCTTCCGGGAGGAGGCGCCGCCCGAAAGCTTTTTGAGGCAAACGTTTATTGGGAGACGCGATATGAGCCGAGCCTTCGTCAAGGAACAGGACGGCGAGCCCTTGCCCAGCGAGGCGATGGACCTGCCGGTCTCGGCCAACCCCAACCTCGTGACGCCCAAGGGCTTCAAGCGGCTGGAGAAGCAGCTGGCCGACTACGAGAAGGAGCGCGACCGCTTCAAGGCGGACGACAAGCTCGAGGACCGCCCGCACCTGGAGCGGGTGGAGCGCGAGATCCGCTACCTGAAGTCCCGCATCGAGACGGCGCAGATCACCGCGCCCGAGACCCAGCCGCAGGATCGCGTCGGCTTCGGCGCCATCGTCACGGTGGTGGACGAGGACGACAAGCGCCACGACTACCAGATCGTCGGCGAGGACGAGGCCGACCCGGACCACGGCCGCGTCTCCTACGTCTCGCCGCTGGCCCGCGCGCTGATGGGCGCGGCGGTGGGCGACAGCGTCGTCTGGCGCCGCCCCGCCGGCGACATGGACCTGGAGATCGAGAAGATCAGGTACTGAGGCGACGGGCGGGGCCGAGGCGCAAGCCCTCGCGCCCCGCCTACTTCCTCCAGCGCTCGGCCGCGCCCTCGTCGCTGGCGCGCGCCTCGACCCAGTCGGCGCCGGCCTCGCCCTCCTCCAGCTTCCAGAAGGGTGCCTTGGTCTTCAGCCAGTCGATGAGGAAGTGCGTCGCCTCCAGCGCCGCCTCGCGGTGCGCGCTGGCGCAGGCCACCAGGACGATACGCTCGCCCGGCTCCAGCCGGCCGTAGCGGTGGATGATCAGGCTGGCCTGTAGCGGCCAGCGCGCCCGTGCCTCGGCCTCGATCGCGGCGAGCTGCTTTTCCGTCATGCCTGGATAGTGCTCCAGGGTCATGGCCTGGATCGGACTGCCTTTCACCATCTCGCGCACCAGGCCGACGAAGACGCCGAGGCCGCCGACCTCCAGGTTGCCGTCGGTCAGCGCCGCCAACTCGCGGCCGATGTCGAAGTCCTCGCGCTGGACGCGGATCATGGCGTCAGCCGCCCGTCACCGGCGGGAAGAGCGCGACCTCGTCGTCGGCGCTCAGCGGATGGTCGAAGCCGACGTAGTCCTGGTTCACCGCGACGCGCAGCTTCTTCAGGTCGCCGAGGGCGGCCTGCCAGGCCGGGCCACGGCCCTTCAGCCACTCGATCAGCTTGCCCACGCTGTCGACGCCGGCCGGCGGCGACACGGTCTCCTCGCCCTGTCCAAGCTTCGTGCGCAGCCAGGCGAAGTAGAGCAGCTTCATGCCAGCACCTCGGCATAGGGAATGAAGGTCAGGCGATCGCCCGGCTGCACCTGCGTCACGGCCTCGTCCAGCGGCGCGAAGCCCTGCGTCTCGCTGAGCGAGGTGAGGATGCCGGCGCCTTCGCGCGGGAACTTGCGGGCCAGCCAGCCGCCCTCGGCCTGGGGTTCCAGGAAGACGCGCAGCCACTCCTGGCGATCGGGCTTCTTCTTGTAGGCAAAGCCGCTGACCACCGGGAAGCCCAGCGGCTCGCGCGGCGTCTCGCCCGCCAGGAGCTGCAGCAGCGGGCGCACCAGGGCGACGAAGGTGACGACGGCGGCGGCGGGGTTGCCCGGCAGTCCGACAAAGGCGGTGCGCCGCACCTGGCCCAGCGCCACCGGCCGCCCCGGCTTGATGGCGAGGCGCCAGAGATGCAGCTGGCCCTGGCCGGCGATCGCCGCCTTGACGTGGTCCTCCTCGCCCTCCGACACGCCGCCGGAGGTGACGATGAGGTCGTGCGCCAGGCTTGCCTCGGCCAGCGCGCGGGCGATCGCCTCGCGCCGGTCGGGCAGGATGCCGAGGTCGGTGACGATGACGCCCTGGGCGCGCAGCAGCGCGGCGACGGAAAAGCGATTGGCGTCGTAGACCGCGCCGGGCGGCAGCGCACCACCCGGCTCGGCGATCTCGTCGCCGGTGGAAAAGAGCGCGGCCCGCAGCGGCCTCGCCACCGTGAGGTGCGTCTCGCCCAGGCTGGCGGCGAGGCCGAGGTCGACCGGCCGCAGGCGCCGGCCGCGCGTCAGCACCGTTGCGCCGGGCTGGATGTCCTCGCCCGCCGAACGGCGGTTGGCGCCGCGCTTGATACCGGGGTGGATGACGACCTGGTTGCCCTCCAGGCGGCAGTCCTCCTGCATCATCACCGTGTCCGGCCCCTCGGGCATGGGCGCGCCGGTGAAGATGCGGATCGCCTCGCCGCGCCGCGCGGGACGCCCCAGCGGATGGCCGGCGGCGGCGCGTCCGGCGACCGGCAGGCGCGTCTCGGCGTCGGGCTTGAGGTCGGCGTGGAACACGGCATAGCCGTCGACCGCGGCGTTGTCGTGCGGCGGCACGGCGCGCGTGGCGACCAGGTCGGCGGCCAGCACGCGGCCCAGCGCCGCGGCCAGGGGCGCGCGCTCGCTGTCGGCGACCGGCCGAACGCGCTCGGCCAACAGGCGGCGGGCCTCGGCCATGGGCAGCAGCGGGCCGCCGAAGGCGAAGCAGTCGTCGGCGAGCTGGGCCATCAGGCGACGTCCTGCCGGCGGGCGGCGAGGCCGCAGTGGCGCACCACGAAGTCGGCGATGGCACCGATCTCGTCCAGCTGCAGCTGCGGCAGGGGGCAACCGGCGATCGGCGCCGGCGCCGCCACGGCGACGATGCGTGGATCCTCCTGCCACAGCGGCGGCTTGCCGAGTTCCGGGCGATAGACCTCCAGCTTCTCGTGGCCCTCGCGCTTGAAGCCCTCGATCAGCACCAGGTCGACCGGCGCCATGCGGGCCAGCAGCTCGCGCGAGCTCGGCTCGGGCGCGCCGCGCAGCTCGTGCTGCAGCGCCCAGCGCGTGGCAGAGGACACCATGACCTCGGTGGCGCCGGCCTCGCGGTGGCGGAAGGAATCCTTGCCCGGCTGGTCCAGGTCGAAGGCGTGGTGCGCGTGCTTCAGGGTCGAGACGGTGAGGCCGCGCGCGGTCAGCGCCGGGATCAGGCGTTCCAGCAGCGTGGTCTTGCCGCTGCCGGACCAGCCGGCCAGGCCGAGGACGCGCTGCGGATGCGGGGCGGTTTCGCGCATGGGCGACAAGATAGGCAGTCGGCCCGCCGTCGCCAAGCAACCCCGCCGTGAGGCGCTAGGGGGCCTTGCCGACGCCCATGTGCCTAAGCCCGGTCTTCAGGTAGCCCCAGCCGGTCACCAGGGTGAGCAGCACGGCGAGCCAGAGCAGGGCGACGCCGAGACCCTGCCAGAAGCGGCCCCAGGCCGGCGCGATGATCAGGAGGGTCAGCGCCGCCATCTGCACCGTGGTCTTCCACTTGGCCAGCGCCGTGACCGGGACGCTGACGCCCAGCGGCCCCAGGTATTCGCGCAGGCCGGAGACCAGCAGCTCGCGCGAGAGGATCAGGATCACCGCCACGACCTCCAACCCGCGCAGCTGCCCGACGGCGGCCAGCATGACCAGCACGGCGGCGACCAGCAGCTTGTCGGCGATGGGATCGAGGAAGCGGCCCAGCGGCGAGACCAGGTTCTGCTGCCGGGCCAGCTTGCCGTCCAGCCAGTCGGTGACGCTGGCGGCGACGAAGAGCAGCAGCACCAGCCAGCGTGCCCAGTCGTGATAGACGAACAACAGGCCGACGACTGGCGGGATCAGGACGATCCGCGCCAGCGTCAGCAGGTTGGGCAGGGCCGTGAGCTGGTTCACCCGCGCCGCATCACTCGATCAGCTTCAGCGACGAGATGGAGTCGTTGTAGGAGTCGAGGTTGTAGGCGCCGCCCTGCGTCAGCGTCACGCAGCTGCCGCCGTAGTCCTTCGACTTGCAGGCCTTCCAGGTGCCCTTGAAGACGACGATCGAGGAGACCGTGTCGTTGAAGCCGGGGTAGTCGGCCAAGTTCTTGATGGACTCCGTGAAGCGGGCGATCTTGCCGTCGCCGTTCCGGTCGGTGAACAGCAGGATCACGCCGTCGTCGGAGCTGTAGCCGCCGACCGGGCGGATCGAGGTGGCGGCGTCCGCCAGGCTGCCGGGCAGGTTGTGCAGGCCCTGGCCGAAGGTCTGGCAGGTGCCCTTGAACTTGTAGTCCTTGCAGACCTCGAACTTGCCCGAGATCACGAAGATCGACGAGGCGACGTCGTTGAATCCGTAGGAGCCGAGATCGGCGATCTCGCCGTCGACCTGGATGCTGGCGCCCTTGCCGTCGATATCCTTGAACAGCACGGCCGAGGGCTTCTTCTCCGCCGCCAGGGCGGCCGAGCCGGCCAGCATGGAAAGGGCGGCAGCGGCCGCTAAGATCTTGCGCATGGCGTGTCCTCCTAGCTCCCTCAACGACCTGCAATACGATTATGGGAGCCTAACCGTTCCCCTGCGTCCTGGGAATTCCTCTCACGAGGCATGGAAATGCTCGTGCAGCTTGCGGGCGACGGCTTCCGATATGCCGGGCACCTTGGCCAGGTCGGCGAGGCCGGCGCGCGCCACCGCTGCCGCCGAGCCGAAGTGCAGCAGCAGCGCCTTCTTGCGCTTGGCGCCGATGCCGGGAACGCTGTCCAGCGCCGAGGTGAGGCGCGCCTTGGCACGGCCGCGCCGGTGCGTGCCGATGGCGAAGCGATGCGCCTCGTCGCGCAGCCGCTGCAGGAAGTAGAGCAGGGGATCGCGCGGCTCCAGCATGAAGGAAGCGCGCCCCGGCAGGGTGATGCGCTCGCGTCCGGCGTCGCGGTCCGGGCCCTTGGCCACCGCGGCCAGGGGGATGTCGGTGAGGCCCAGCTCGGCCATCACCTCCTCGGCGACCGTGAGCTGCCCCTTGCCGCCGTCCAGGATCACCAGGTCCGGCCAGCCCGTGCCTTCGCGGCCCGGATCCTCCTTCAGCGCGCGGCTGAAGCGGCGGGTCAGCACCTCGCGCATCATGCCGTAGTCATCGCTGGCGGCGCCGGCCTCGCCCTTGATGCCGAACTGGCGATAGGCCGCCTTGGCGAATCCCTCGGGGCCGGCGACCACCATGGCGCCATAGGCGTTGCTGCCCTGGATATGGCTGTTGTCGTAGACCTCGATGCGCTCCGGCGGCGCCTCGAGGCCGAAGCGCTCGGCCAGCGCCTCCAGCAGGCGCTTCTGCGTCGAAGTCTCGGCGAGGCGGCGGGCCAGCGCCTCGCGCGCGTTGGTCAGCGCCTGCTCCACCAGCTTGCGCTTGCCGCCGCGCTGCGGCACCGAGAGCTCGACCTTGCGGCCGGCGCTGGTCGAGAGCGCCTGGGCCAGCAGCTCCTGCTGCGGCACGGCGTGGCTCATGAGGATCAGCGGCGGCGGCGGCTTGTCGGCATAGAACTGCGCCAGGAAGGCGGCCAGCACGCCCGGCACCTCCAGCCCCTTCTCGTGGCTGGGGAAGTAGGCGCGGTTGCCGTAGTTGCGGCCGGTGCGGAAGAAGAAGACCTGGACGCAGACCTGCCCACCCTCGGCCGTGGCCGCGACCACGTCGGCGTCGTCCAGGCCCTCCAGGTTGATGTCCTGGTGCGACTGGATGTGGGCCAGTGCCTTCAGACGGTCGCGATAGAGCGCCGCGCGCTCGAAGTCGAGCGCGTCGGAGGCCTGCGCCATCGCCGCCTGCAGTTGCGCGCGCAGGCCGCCCTCGCGGCCGGCCAGGAAGGACTTGGCCTCGCCCACCAGCAGCGCGTAGTCGGCCGCGCCGATGCGTTCGACGCAGGGCGCCGAGCAGCGCTTGATCTGGTAGAGCAGGCAGGGTCGCGTGCGCTGGCTGAATACCGCGTCCGAGCAGGAGCGCAGGAGGAAGGCCTTTTCCAGCGCCGTGATGGTGCGCGCCACCGCGCCGGCCGAGGCGAAGGGGCCGAAATAGTCGCCGGGAACGGAATGGGCGCCGCGGTGCTTGGCCAGGCGCGGGATCGGATGGTCCTTGGTCAGCAGGATGTAGGGAAAGGACTTGTCGTCGCGCAGCAGCACGTTGAAGCGCGGCAGGTGACGCTTGATGAGATTGCTTTCCAGCAGCAGCGCCTCGACCTCGCTGCCGGTGGTCGTGACCTCGAGCCTGGCGGTTTCGGCCACCATGCGCTGCAGCCGGATCGGCAGGCGACCGAGCTGGGTATAGGTGTAGACGCGCCGCTTGAGGTGCCGCGCCTTGCCGACGTAGAGCACGTCGCCGCGACGGTTCAGCATGCGATAGACGCCGGGCGCGTCCGGCAGGAGGCGCAGTGCGTCGCGCAGCACCGCGACGCCGCGCGCGCGTCCGCCTTCGCCCTCCTCCGCCGTCGTCGCTTCGGCGACGTGGGGATCGGCGGTGTCGAGCGGCGCCGCGCGCTTGCCGCCCTGTGTCGGATCCTTGCTGCGCCGTCTGCCCTTCAACATGGTGCGACGAGGCGTGCGCGCCTTCCCGAAATCCTGTCAAGCGCGTCGCAAAGCCAGCAGTTTCGCGGCCTTCCGCAGCTATCCACGAAAGCTGTGGATAACCTTGTTGCTATCTCGTCGCTCAAGACGCGCCGAGCGTGATGCCACAAGGCTTTCATTGGGCTGCCCAAAAAATAGGCAATCTTTCTAACGCTTTGATTTTGGCCGCTTTCTCTTTACGGATAGATAACAGAACCATGACGAAAGGGATTGATGATTGACAGGGCGGGGGGCCTCGCCGGAGGGGCCGGGGCCTGTTGAAAACTACCCGCTGCCGGGCTGCCTCGGAAAGCGTGATTCGGCAAGGTCTTAGCCTTGGCAGGGTCATTCCGGTGCCGGTCGTTCGACCGGCGCGGAGGCGTTCCGGGTGAAGCGCGTCGTGATGCCCACGGTGACGTCGGCGAAGAGATCGGGCTTGCGCAGCGTGATTTCCACCGCCTGAACGCGCGGGTCGGCAAAGGCGACCTCGGCCATCTCGCCCGCCAGCGTCTCCAGCAGCTTTACCTCGCGCGCCGCGAGGCGCCGGATGCCGGCGGCGATGACGCCGTAGTCGACGACTTCGGCAACCTCGTCGGTGCGCGGTGCCTGTGGCGTGACCTCCGCCCGCAAAGTGACAAGCAGGCGTTGCGGCCGCGAGCGCTCCGCCGCGCCGACGCCGATTCGCATCTGCAGTTCCAGGTTCTCGATCAGCAGGGTCTCGGCGATCAGGTCAGGCAAGGTGCTGCCCTCCATCCAGGGCGATGATCTGTCCGGTCATGGAGGGCGCGCCGATGATGAAGCGCAGCGCCGCGGCCGCCTCGGCCGGCGTGCCGCCGTTGCGCAGGGGCTGGCGCTCCACCCATTTGCGGAAGTCCGCCTCGCTCTGCCCGGCGTCGGGCAGCATGTAGCCGGGGCCGATGCCGTTGACCCGGATGTCGGGCGCCAGGGCCAGGGCGAGCGCCTGGGTCAGCGCCCAGAGCCCGGCCTTGGCGACGCCATAGGAGATGAAGGTCGGCCCGGGCTTCAGCACCCGCTGGTCCAGCAGGTTGACGATCAGGCCTTTGGCCGTCGGCGGGCGCTGGCGGGCGAAGGCCTGCGACAGCACCAGCGGCGCGCGCAGGTTCGGCTCGATGTGCGCGTCCCACGAGGCGCGCGAGGCGCTCTGCACCGTGTCGCGCTCGAAATGACCGGCGTTGTTCACCAGCAGGCCGAGTGGGCCCAGCGCGGCGACCGCGGCGGGTATCAGGGCCTTGACCTCGTCCTCTCGCGCCAGATCGGCCTGCAGCGCCACGGCGCGGCCGCCGCCGGCCTCGATCTCGCCCACCAGCGCGGCGGCGGCCGCGGCGGAACCGCGATAGTGCACCGCCACGGACCAGCCGTCGGTGGCCAGGGCGAGCGCCAGCGTGCGGCCGATACGCCGCGCCGCGCCGGTCACCAGCGCGGCGGGCGGAATCTCGCTCGGGCACCCGGTCATCCTTGTCGTCATCCGTCGGTCTTGCCGGATTCTGCCGGCTCGAAGGTCATGGCAAGCGAGTTCATGCAGTAGCGCAGGCCCGTTGGCGCCGGGCCGTCGTCGAAGACGTGGCCAAGGTGCGCGTCGCAGCGCGCGCAATGAACCTCGGTCCGCACCATCCAGAAGCTGCGGTCACGCGCGGTCTCCACCGCGTCCGCCGCGATCGGCCGGGTGTAGGAGGGCCAGCCGGTGCCGCTCTCGAACTTGTCGGCGGCGGCGAACAGCGCCTGGCCGCAGCCGACGCAGCGATAGGTGCCGGGTCGCTTCTCGTTCAGCAGCAGGCCGGTCCAGGGCGGCTCGGTGCCGTGCTTGCGCGTGACCTTGTAGGCGGCACGCGGCAGCAGGCGCCGCCATTCGGCGTCGGTCTTGACGATCTTTCGCGGTGCGTCGTCGGAAGACATGGGGGGCAGATCCTCGTTGCCTCGCCCCAGTCTTGCGGCCTGCCGGCGGCGGCGACAAGCCCCGCCGGTCAGAAGCGCTCCACCCAGGGCCGCAGCTCGACCTCCCAGGTCCAGGCGCTGCGGTGCTGCGCGTGGATCTGCCAATAGGTCTCGGCGATGGCCTCGGGCTTCAGGCGGCTGTCGGGGCCGTCGGCGTCGGGCTCGTAGCCGGCGCGTCCGGCCTTGGCGATGCCACCGTCGATGACGAAGTGCGCGACGTGGATGTTCTTCGGCGAGAGCTCGCGCGCCAGCGACTGCGCCAGGCCGCGCAGCGCGAACTTGCCCATGGCGAAGGGGGCAGACTGGGCATAGCCCTTCACGCTGGCCGAGGCGCCGGTGAAGAGCAGCGTGCCGCCGGCGCCGTCCGGCCGGGCCAGCATGCGGCGCACCGCCTGCTGCGCCACCAGGAAGCCGCCGAAGGCGGTGACCTGCAGCGCCTTCTGCACCTCGGCCGGCACCAGCTCGGCCAGCGGCCCGCGCGCGCGATAGCTGGGGTTGTAGACCACGACGCCGGGCGTGCCGGCCTTGTCGATCGCCTTGAACAGCGCGGCGACCTGGCCCTCGTCGGTCACGTCGCAGGCGTGCAGCGTGGCACCGATCTCGCCGGCAAGGGCGGCGAGCTTGTCCAGGTTGCGCGCCGCCAGGTGCAGTGCGTGACCCTCCCTGGCGAAGCGGCGGGCCACGGCGGCGGAGAGGCCGTCGCCGGCGCCGACGACGAGTGTGATGGGCTGGCTCGGCATGGGTCTTCTCCCTCGTTCGCGAAGTGGTCCCGCGCGTCCGGCGCGCAGCGGCTGACAGCTATGCAGCCGGGGGCTGGAACCGCCAGGGGCCCCGGCGGCGATAGCGCCGTTCCCTCCAGGCAAAGATACCCGGCTGCGGGGTCGGCATTCCACCGCGCTGGAACGCTTTGCCCCGCAATCGCCCCGAGGCTGGCGGGAACCCCTCGCCGAAAGGTGGCGTTTCCCGGCCATGACGAACGACACCGAAAGGAGTCATGACATGCGCAAGCTGCTGCTTTCCGGCGCTTCGGTCGCGCTGCTGTCGCTTGGCGGACTCGCCCTGCCGGCGCTGGCCGATTCCCCCTCCGTCGCCGCCGACCCGATCGGCGATCCCAGGCTGGTCCAGATTGCCGACAGCGGCATGACCGCGAACCAGGATACCACGAGCCCCGCCGCCGGCGGGACGCAGGCGACGGAGCCGCAGCAGCCGGCCGAGTCCCAGCCGGGCAGCGCCGCCGGCGATTCGCCGGCCGAGCAGCCGGCGGACGAGGCGCCCGATCCTTCCGAGATGCCGACCGGCCAGCTCGCGGCCGAGCCGGTGCAGCCTCCTGAGACCGTCATGGTCGCCGAGGTGCTGGACGCCGACGTGATCGACGCGGCTGGCGAGGACATCGCCTCGGTCGAGGACGTGCTGATGGATCGCGACGGCAAGCTCTCGCACGTGGTGGTGAGCTACGGCGGCTTCCTCGGCATCGGTGCCAAGGAGGTGCTGATCCCCTGGGAGCAGGTCTCCTTCAACGCGGCGCAGGAAACGCTGCAGATCCCCGGCAACGAGGCGGACCTGGACGCCGCGCCCGCCTATGTGACGCAGGAGGAGCTGCTGGACCGGCAGCAGGCCGAGCGCGACAGGGCGAGCGCGATGCAGCCGGCCGATACCTCGGTCGACTCGGCGCCGCAGCAGGCCCAGACGCCCGACCCTGACTAGGGCCCTGGGTTCATAGCGGAGGTCGAGGGCCGGCCGCGCGCCCCGCGGCCGGCCACTCCGGTTCCCCTCATCGATTTCAACCGAAAGGCATTGGCATGAACGCCCCCAACAAGCACTCGATCAACGCCCTCAACGGCCTCGTCGAGACCACGCTGGACAGCGCCGAGGGCTCTCGCGTCGCGTCCGAGGAGACGACC
>JAKOWB010000370.1 GCA_029781795.1 Pseudomonadota bacterium
CAGCGTGTCGTCGCCGTTGTCGCCCGACACCAGGTCCTCGCCGATCCCGCCGTAGACCCGGTCGATGCCGACCCGCCCCGACAGATCGTCGTCCCCCTCGTCGCCATAGACCCAGTCGTCCCCCGCACCGGCAACCAGCGAGTCGACACCGCTGCCGCCCCACAGACGGTCGTCACCGCCAAGGCCCACCAGGTAGTCCAGACCCGAGCCCCCGAACAGCGAATCGCTCCCGTCCCCGCCGTCCAGGCCGTCGTTCCCCAACCCGCCGAACAGGCTGTCCGCACCGCTCAGACCCGACAGGTAGTCAGACCCGCTGTCGCCGTAAAGGCTGTCGGCGGCCGAGGCACCCACCAGCGAGTCCGCGCCCGAAGCGCCGAAGAGCGTGTCGGCGCCGGAGCTGCCGAAGATCGAGTTGGCCAGCGCGTTGCCGCTGCCGGCGAAAGCGCCGCTGCCGATAAAGACCAGCTTCTCGAGGTCCCCGCCGAGGGCGTAGCTGGAGACGCGCGCGCGCACCAGGTCCGTGCCGCCGCCCGGATCTTCCAGGATCAGGTCGCCGGCCGTGTCGACCACATAGGTGTCGTTGCCGCTGCCGCCGGCCATGACGTCGCCGGCCGAGCCGCCGTCCAGCGTATCGTCGCCGCCACCGCCATCGAGCAGGTCGGCGCGCGAGGTGCCGATCAGCGTATCGTTGCCGCCGAGCCCCAGGGCGTAGAGCGCGCGGCTGAGGTCCTGGTGGGCGAGGTCCGCCGGGAAGCGGTCGGTCCCGCCATCGCCCACCGCGACGTAGAAGCTGCCGGGGGCCAGGGCGAAGAGATCGCCCAGCGGCGAGGCGGCGATCTGCGAGAAGGTGTCGAAGTAGAACAGCGAGCTGTGCTGGTCGCTGCCGTCGCGCTCGATCCTGGTCACCAGGCCGTAGTGCAGATAGTTCAGACCGGCGATCTGGTCCTCGCTGTGCTGGAAGTTCATCACCGCGGAGGCGAGAGGCGAGGGCGGCGTCGGCGCGCTGCGCGTGCCGGGCGAGCCGAAGGTGCCGACGACGAAGTCGATGCCGGCGGCATCGGCATAGCTGCCGGAGAGGTCGGCGAACCACTCGGCCATGCTGCCGCCCAGGCTGTGCCCGGCGACGTAGATCGTGTCGATGCCCTCGGCCTGGGCATAGGCCAGCGCGGCGACGACCAGCGGGTCCAGCAGGGCATAGTGCCCGTCCTGGTCGAAGACCGCGTCGATGAAATCCTGGGTGTCGTCGCTGCCGCGGAAGACGATGGCGAGCGTGCCGTCCTTCACCGCGACATAGCCGGCGGCGTTGCTGTTGACGAAGTAGCCCTGGTTGGCGCCGCTGGTGGCGAACTGGCCGGCGGAGACGGAGAGGTCGCTGCCGGTGAGCAGGGTCCAGCCCGAAGAGGCGAGCCGCGCCTGCAGCGTCGCGCCCGAGGCGGTGAAGTTGTCGTTGTAGCCGGCGGCCGCGAGGTACGCCAAGGACTGCAACGTGCTGGAGGAAACTTCGGACGTAACCGCCGTCATGCCTTGTGTCTGCCCCTGATCCCCTGCGTGGACGCCGCCGTGTCCCGGTCGGGTGAAGTGTCCCGCAATATCCGGATGTCGCCAAGCCGTTGACGCAGGCCGCGCCGCCAGGCGCGCTCGCCGGCGCGTCATCTGCTAGGACTGTCGATGCGAGACGACTGGGCTGAGCGCGAGAGACTCCAGATGACGGTCGAGAACGGTGCCGAAGGGCGCTACCGGGCCTATGTGCTCTGCACCGCGCCGCGCAGCGGCAGCACCCTTTTCTGCTCGCTGCTGGCGGCGACGGGCATCGCCGGCAATCCCAAGTCCTACTTCCACGAGCCCTCGGTCGAGAGCTGGGCGGCCGAGCTGGAGTCGTCGCCGGCGCGGCGGGGCAGCGAGCTCGACTACCTGAGGTCCGTCGTCCAGGCGGCCATCGACGAAGGCACCAACGGCACCGGCCTCTTCGGCCTGCGGCTGCAGCGCCACAGCTTCGACTTCTTCATGGCGCAGCTGGCCCTGCTGCACCCCGGCCCGATGAGCGATGCCGAACGCTTCCGCGCCGCCTTCGGCCGCACGCGCTTCATCCACCTGACGCGCGCCGACAAGGTGGCGCAGGCAGTCTCCTGCGTGAAGGCGCAGCAGACCGGCCTCTGGCACCGCGCGCCGGACGGCAGCGAGATCGAGCGGCTGAAGGCGCACCAGGACCCGGTCTACGACGGCGCCGCGCTGCGCCGCTGCCATGACGAGATGGTCGAGGCCGACCGGCAATGGCTCGCCTGGTTCGAGCGTGAGGGGATCCCGCCGCTGCGCCTTACCTACGACGCGCTCGCCGCCGATCCGCGCGCGGTGCTGCGCCAGGCACTGCGCGCGCTGGGGTTGGACGAGGGCGCGGCCGACGGCGTGGCGGTCGGCGTCGCCAGACTGGCGGACGCCACCAACCGCGACTGGGCCCAGCGCCTGCGCGGCGAACTGCAGGGCGCCTAGCCGCCGCCCTTGCCCTTTCGGCTTGCCTCCCGCAGGCTCCCTGCCATCGGTGGTTGCTTCCGGTTGGGGGACTGGATGGTCGCGCGGGTTTCGACAGTGGCCTTCCAGGGCATCGAGGTGGTGCCGGTCGACGTGCAGGTGCAGATCGCCGGCGGCCTGCCGGGCTTCGCCGTGGTCGGCCTGCCCGACAAGGCGGTGGCGGAAAGCCGCGAGCGGGTGCGCGCCGCGCTCTCGGCCCTGGGCCTCGCGCTGCCGCCGCGCCGCATCACGGTGAACCTGGCGCCGGCCGACCTCGCCAAGGAGGGCAGCCACTACGACCTGCCGATCGCGCTGGCTCTGCTGGGCGCGATGGAGGTGCTGCCGGCGGTGGAGATCGAGGGCTACCTGGCGCTCGGCGAACTCTCGCTGGACGGGCGCATCCTGCCGGTGGCCGGGGTGCTGCCGGCGGCGATCCACGCGGCCGAACGCGAGGTCGGGCTGATCTGTCCGGCGGCGCAGGGCGGCGAGGCCGCCTGGGCCGGGGTCGAGGTGATCGCGCCGCCCGACCTCATGGCCCTCATCAACCACCTGAAGGGCACGCAGGTGCTGAACGCGCCGGAGCCGCAGGCCGAGGGCGCCGAGGAGCTGGCGGCGGCGCCGGACCTCAAGGACATCAAGGGGCAGGAGAGCGCCAAGCGCGCGCTGGAGGTGGCGGCGGCCGGCGGCCACAACCTGCTGATGATCGGCCCGCCGGGCAGCGGCAAGTCGATGCTGGCCAAGCGCCTGCCCGGGCTGCTGCCGCCGCTGGCGCCGGCCGAGGCGCTGGAGGTCTCGATGATCCACTCGGTCGCGGGGCAGCTCACCCTCGGCAAGCTGCGCCGCCAGCGGCCCTTCCGCGACCCGCACCACTCGGCCTCGCTGGCGGCGCTGGCGGGCGGGGGCCTCCGCGCCAGGCCGGGGGAGATCAGCCTCGCCCACCTCGGCGTGCTGTTCCTCGACGAGCTGCCGGAGTTCCAGCGCGGCGTGCTGGAGACGCTGCGCCAGCCGCTGGAGAGCGGCTCCATCGCCGTCGCCCGCGCCAACGCGCACGTCACCTATCCGGCGCGCGTGCAGCTCGTCGCGGCGATGAACCCCTGCCGCTGCGGCCACCTGGACGACGCGGCGCAGGCCTGCTCGCGCGCGCCGAAGTGCGCCGGCGACTATCAGCAGAAGATCTCGGGGCCGCTGTTCGACCGCATCGACCTGCACGTCGAGGTGCCGGCGGTGAAGGCCGCCGACCTCTCGCTGCCGCCGCCGGCCGAGGGCAGCGCCGAGGTCGCCCGGCGCGTCGCCCGCGCCCGCGACGTGCAGCGCGCCCGCTACGCCGGGCAGCCGGGCAAGCTCGCCACCAATGCCGAGGCCGACGGCGAACTGCTGGAGGCCGTCGCCGCCCCCGACGCGGCCGGCCGCGCCCTGCTGACCGAGGCGGCCGAGCGCCTGCGCCTCTCGGCCCGCGGCTACCACCGCGTCCTGCGCGTCGCCCGCACCCTCGCCGACCTCGCCGGCAGCGACGGCGTCAAGCGCCTGCACATCGCCGAGGCGCTGAGCTACCGGCGCATCGCGCCGGCGCGGGGGTAGGGCGCGGGCCGCGGCATCGACCGATCGGAGGGCCTTGATGGAAGCCATCGTCGAACTGCTGCTGAGGCTGCTGCTCAAGCTGGTGTCAGCCCTGCCGAAGGCGATCTATCTCGGGCTGCGCCGCCGCTACCTGCTCTTGTTCCGGCGGCGGCACATCCGGGACGAGGCGAAGCGACTCGAACCGGCGCTCAAGTCCTGGTTCGCCGGGCGCCGTCGCCAGACAAGCGAGTCGGCGGGCGACGTGATCCAGGCATCGGCCTTGGCCCTGCGCGAGCTCGCGCGCTTTCTGGCGCTGAACCTCGCGCTGCCGTGGCGGCGCTACCGCATCTTCGGCGAGGCCGACGGGCTGAGGCGCGAGATCGCCGACGACAAGCAGGCTGCGACCCGCTTCGGGCTAACGGACGTAGAGCCGGGTCCGGGCGGATGGCGCGCCCACTACGCAGCTTTCCTCCTCGACTATCGACAGGCCTTCGGCGAAGCCGCGGACGTGTCCTTCTGGCGCCTGCCGGCCAAGGACGAGGAGCCAGGCGACAAGGACCTGCCGGGGATCGCGAACTGATGCGTGCGCGTGGATCACGCTATCGCGCCGCGCAGCCTTCGCGTGCGCCGTGCGGTCCGAAATGAAGCGGGAGGAGACCCGGAGATGCGACTGCTTGCCATCGCCGTGATGCTCGGCGTCCTGGTGTTGATCGTCGCCTGCCTCGGCTGGGGCGGCAGCCGGCCGAAGCCGCGGCGGCGGCGCGGCGACGCACCTGCGTCGGCGACCGATGAGCGCCTGCTGAACAACGCCGGCGGCTTTGCCGGCCAGCATCACGCGGGCGATGGCGGCTCGGCCGGCGCCGCGCCCGATTGAGGCGGGGCGCCGGCAGGTCGCGATCGGCGGCAGGCCGCGGCTAGGCGGCCGTCCAGCTCACCGTCATCGGCTCCTTGAACGCAAACCGCAGCAGATGGCTGGCGAGGACCTCCTGCAGGCGCTCGCGCGCGGCCGGATTGGTGGCCTCGACGACGAGGATCAGGGTTTCGCCCTCGGCGGCCAGGCGGCAGGTGCCGCCGTCGAAGGCGATCTCGCCCGCCGTCCTGTCGAAGGCGACGGGGCGGCGGTGGCCGAAGTGCTTGCAGAGGGTCTGCAGGTACTGCGCGGCCTTGGGCGTGGCGACCTGCGCGGTGGCGCGGGACAGCGCGGTCTCGGTGCTCATCAGGTCTTCTCCACGGTCTGCGCCGCGCCATCGAGGGCGGCGGCGATGGC
Source organism: Pseudomonadota bacterium (assembly GCA_029781795.1). Taxonomy (GTDB): domain Bacteria; phylum Pseudomonadota; class Alphaproteobacteria; order Kiloniellales; family JACOMY01; genus JAKOWB01. The sequence continues at coordinate 5,330 of JAKOWB010000370.1, forward strand.
CTCGGCGGCGGCCTGGTCGAGAGGCCCCTGCCTGAGGCGCAGGCGCAGCGCCAGCTTCAGGTTCTGCATGGCGCGCAGCACCGGCGCCGGCAGGTCGGGGCGGCCGCCCTCGACCTCGCTGGTGCGGGCGAGCAGCGCCTCGGCGGCGGCGCGGTTGGCGCTGAGGAAGGCCTCGCCCTCGGCGGTAATGGAATAGCGCTTGCGGCCGGACTCCTCGGGCTGCACGGCGGCGTAGCCGCTGTCCTCCAGCCAGGCCAGGGTCGGATAGATCACGCCGGGGCTCGGCGTGTAGGCGCCGCCCAGGCGTTCCTCGATCGCCTTGATCAGCTCATAGCCGTGGCGCGGGCTCTCAGCGATCAGCGCCAGCACCAGCAGGCGCAGCTCGCCATAGTCGAAGAGGCGCCCGCGTCCCCGCCCTTGGCCGTGGCGGCCCTCGCCGTGGTGCCCGTGGCCGTGGCCGCGGCGGCCATGGCGGCCCCGGCCGCGCGGGCCTTCGTGGTCGTGGTCAGGATGATCGGAATGGAAGCGGCGCGCCGGCCGGTCGCCGAAGTCGCCGTGGAAACGGCCGAAGCCGTGGTCATGTCTGTTTCGCATGATCTCGATATAGATCTCGATATATCGAAAATCAAGACATATCGGAATTGCGCCGACCGCACAGTCGCCGATCTTTGCCGCACCGCAGCATTCCTGCATGCGAGCCATGGGGGAAAGGCGCTGCCGGCCGGCAGCCCTGTCCCTTACGCTTGTATCGCTCCCACACGCGAAAGCCCCGCCCGTGCCGCTGCGCGACATCCTGCTGGCCCTCTTCGTCCCCTGCCTCTGGGGCGTCGGCTTCACCCTGGCCAAGCCGGCGGGGCATCACTTCCCGCCGATCTTCCTGGTCTCCTTCTGCTATCTCGCCATGGTGCTGATGATGAGCTGGCGGCTGCGCCGGCGGCAGACGCCGCTGTGGCAGGTGCTGGTGATCGCCGCCTTCATCGGCCCGACCCAGTCGGGGCTGCTGTTCCACGGGCTGCAGGGCCTGCCGGCCTCGCTCGCCGTGCTGCTGGCGCAGCTCCAGGTGCCGCTGGCCATGCTGCTGGCCTGGCCGCTGCTGGACGAGCGGCCGCGCGCCACCTCGATCGCCGGTACGCTGGTCGCGCTCTGCGGCATCCTGCTGATCCTCGGCACGCCGGACGAGGCGCCGGACCTCACCTCCGCCCTCATGGTGCTCTGCGGCGCGCTCTGCTGGGGCCTGGGCCAGGTGCTGGTGCGCAAGTGGAACCGCGACAGCGGCGCGCAGATGTCGATCCGCGTCGCCTGCTGCTCGCTGCCGCTCGGCCTCCTCGGCTCTTTCCTCTTCGAGCGGGGGCAGGTCGATTCGGTCCTGACCGCTACCTGGCAGAACTGGGAGGCGCTGGCCGGCGTGGTGCTGCTGGGTTACGTCGCCTCCTACCTCATCTGGTACGGCCTGCTGACGCGCCAGCGCATGGACCGGCTGATGCCCTTCGTGCTGCTGATGCCGGTGGTCGGCGTCACCATCGGCGTGCTGGGCTTCGGCGAGTCCTTTGCCTGGACGACGCTGGTCGGCGGCCTCGTCGTGCTGGGCGGCATCGCCCTGGTGGTGCTGCGCCGCCGCCCGGCCCCGGTCGCGGTGCCCGTCCCCGTCGCGGCCCCGGCGGAATAGACGCGGAGCGGCGCTTCGGCCGCAGGGCAGCCATGGCGGCCGCCCCGCTACTGGTTCGCCGACGCCGGCCCTAGCATCCGCGCCGCCTGTCCTCGCTCAAAGTGTCCTCGCCTCAGGGTGATCCCTCCCGTGCCGCCGCGCGACCTTCTGCTCGCCAGCCTCGTGCCGCTGCTCTGGGGCGCCGGCTTCGTGCTGGCCAAACCCGCCGTGGGCCACTTCTCGCCGCTGCTGGTGGCCTGCTTCTCCTATGCCGGCATGGCGCTGCTGCTGGCGCCGAAGCTGCGCCGGCGGCAGATGCCCTGGTGGCGCACCCTCGTCATCGCCGCGCTGGTCGGCCCGCTGCACGCCGGCCTGCTCTATCGCGGGCTGGAGGAACTGCCGGCCTCGGTCGCGGTGCTGCTGCTGCAGGCGCAGGTCCCCGTCGGTCTGCTGCTGGCCTGGCCGCTGCTCGGCGAGAAGCCGCGCCCGCTGGCGCTGCTCGGCACCGTCGTCGCCTTCGCCGGCATCCTGGTGATCCTGGGCACGCCGGCCGAGCTGCCGCCGCTGGGTCCCGCGCTGCTGGTGCTGGTCAGCACCGCCTGCTGGGCGGCGGGCCAGGTGCTGGCACGCGCCTGGAACCGCGACAGCGGCCCGGCGCTGGGCGCCGGCATCGCGCTCTATGCCCTGCCGCTGGGCCTCGCCGCCTCGCTGTTTCTGGAAGATGGTCAGGGCGCGGCGCTGGCCGGGGCCGGGGCGCCGGCCTGGCTGTCGCTCGCCGGCTGCGTCGGCGTCGGCTACGTGCTGGCCTACGCCCTCTGGTACAGCCTGCTGACGCGGCAGCGCATCGACCGCCTGATTCCCTTCACCCTGCTGATGCCGCCGGTCAGCGTCGCCCTCGGCGTGCTGCTGCTGGACGAGGTCTTCGACTGGACCGCCCTGGCCGGCGGCCTGGTGGTGGTGGCCGGCGTGGCGCTGGTGGTGCTGCGGCCTGCCGTGGTCGCGGCACCGGCCGCCGCCGCATCCTAGCGCGCATCGGGGCAACCGTTCCCGGTACGGAAGAATCCTCGTTGCTTCGGTGCGTCGGGCGCCGCTAGCTTCGCCGAACAGGCAGCGGATCGGGGATGACATGCGGCAAGCGACAACGCGGCGTGGACTGCTGTCTCGCTTGCTTGCCTCGCTGCTGGCCCTGGTCCTATCGGGCGACCTGCTGGCCGACCAGGTCGTCGCCCCGACCGGCGAGACGCTGACCTTCGATCCGCCGCAAGGCCTCTGTTACGTCGATCCCGCTGCCGACCCGCGGCAACATCGCCTCTACGCCGCGCTGCAGGACGACTATGGCGACGTGCGCGGCACGATGCTGGCGGTCTGGGTCGACTGCCGCAGCTTCGGGTTGATCCGTAACGGCCTGCCGGTGGTGGGTCAGCACACCCTGGTCAGCCTTGCCGTGCTGCGGGTCGGCGAGACAGGGACGCACTTCCCAGCCCTGGCGCCCGACGACCTGCCGTCGCAGCCCGTGCTGCGGCAGGACGGCTCGCTGCTCGAGGACGCGGCGGAACTGCAACGCATGCTGCTCCGCGGTCTCGATGCCCGCGTGCCGCCGGGTCCGGACCCGGCCAAGGACCTGCCGATCATCCGCCGCGTCACGTCGCTGGGACTGCAGCCGCCGCAGCCGGGCGCCGTCTTCGTCGGCATGGCGGCGGAGGTGGACCTCGGCAGCCTGGGCAGCGAGCAGCCGGTGCTGATCGCCGGTCTGGGTATCTTCCACGGCCTGGCGGTGCAGATCCTGGCGGAGCAGGCGCAGGACGGCGACGGTGCGACCGAAGCGCTGCTGGCCGCCGTCCGGCCGCTGGTCGAGAGCCTGGCTCGCTAAGCCCCCCTGGCTCGCTAAGCCCCCCTGGCTCGCTAGGCCCCAGTCACCTGCGCACCGGCCAGGCGGCCGCTGCGGTCCAGGTTCACCGACTGGCCGCGCAGGGCGGCGATCTCGGCCTGGAAGGCGAGGTCGGCCGGATCGAAATCGGCCTCGGCCGGGCGTTCCGGGCGCCAGTGGCCGAAGTGGTCCTGGCCGCGCAGCAGCAGGGCGCTGTCGCCCGCGAAGCGGAGCTGCCGCGCCGCCGGGGTCACCACGTTCATGTTGAAGCCGATACGCCGGTCGGCGGCGTGGTTCGGCCCGGAATCGTGACAGGTCCAGCCGTCGTGCAGCGACATCTGGCCCGGCTCCAGGTGGGTCTGCACCGCCTCGCCCTCGTCGATCCCCTGGCTGATGGTCTGCCCGCGCGAGAGCAGGTTGTCGGCGGCGAAGGTCTCCTCGTGGCTGAGCGGGCCGCGGCGGTGGCTGCCGGGCAGCATGCGCATGGCGCCGCTCGCGGCCGTCGCCGGCGAGAGCGCCAGCCAGACCGAGGTCACCGCGGCCGGCTCCAGCCCCCAGTAGGTCAGGTCCTGGTGCCAGGAGACGCGCTTGCCGTCGCCAGGCTCCTTGATGATGAAGGCGCTGTCGAACAGCAGCAGGTCGGGGCCGACCAGGGCCTCCAGCGCATCCAGGATCGCCGGATGGCGCACCAGCCGGGCGGCGAGGCGGCAGAAAAGGTGTGGCTTCAATTTATAGTTGAGGCGTCCATGCCGACCCTCGAGTGCCTCGAGCTCGGCGCGGCAGGCGGCGGCCTCCGCCGGGCTCAAGACCGTCACCGGCGACAGGAAGCCGTCCTGGCGATAGCGCGCTACCTGCTCAGCGGTCAGGTGCTTGGTCATCGGCCCCGAGCCTCCACGAACTACGCCGCCAGTCTAGGCCCGGCGCGGGCCGGAGTCGCCTGCGACCTCATGGCAGCGGTGTTATGCAACGATTCTGGGTACCGCCCGGACGCAATCCGTCCCATATGGTGCGCCATGGAAGACGATCTGGACCTATTGACCGAAGATAAGCCCGTGGCCCCCCAGGCCAAGGAGCGTCGTTGCCTCGTGTGCCAGGACAAGTTCCTGTCAGCCTGGTCGGGCGAGCGCGTCTGCAAGCGCTGCCGCCAGACCAGCCACTGGCGGAGCGGCTGATCCCGTGGCCATCGGCGAGGTGCCGGGCCCGCGGACCAGGGCGATCCCCTTCTCGGTTCTCGACCTCTCGCCGATTCCCGCCGGACTGACCGCGGCCGACGCGCTGCGCAACTCCCTCGACCTGGCCCGCCAGGCCGAGCGGCTCGGCTATTGCCGCTACTGGCTGGCCGAACACCACAACATGCCCGGCATCGCCAGCGCGGCGACGGCGGTGGTGATCGCCCATGTCGCCGGCGGCACCAAGACCATCCGCGTCGGCTCGGGCGGCATCATGCTGCCGAACCACGCGCCGCTGGTGATCGCCGAACAGTTCGGCACCCTGGCCTCGCTGTTTCCTGGCCGCATCGACCTGGGCCTCGGCCGCGCGCCGGGCACCGACGGCCTGACCGCGCGCGCCCTGCGCCGCGACCTGATGGCCAATGCCGACAACTTCCCCAACGACGTGATCGAGTTGAAGGGCTATTTCCAGCCGGTCCAGCCGGGCCAGAAGGTGCGCGCCGTGCCGGGTGCCGGCCTGGAGGTTCCCATCTGGATCCTCGGCTCCAGCCTCTACGGCGCCCAGCTCGCCGCGATCCTGGGCCTGCCCTACGCCTTCGCCTCGCACTTCGCGCCCGACGCGCTGGAACAGGCCATCCAGGTCTACCGCGAGCGCTTCGAGCCCTCGGACCAGCTCGAGCGGCCCTACGTCATGGCGGCCTGCAACGTCATCGCCGCGCCGAGCGAGGCCGAGGCCCGCTTCCACTTCACCTCGCAGCAGCAGGCCTTCGTCAACCTGCGGCGCGGCATGCCCGGCCCCTTCCCAAGGCCGGTCGAGGATCTGGAGAGCGTGACCACCCCGATCGAGCGCGAATCCCTGCGCCGTACGCTGAAGTACGCCTATGTCGGTACGCCCGAGCAGGTCAGGCAGGGACTCAAGGATTTCATGCACTTGACGGGCGCCGACGAGCTCATGGTCGGTGCGCCGATCTATGACCACGCGGCCCGCGTACGCACGCTTGAGATCGTCGCCGGCCTGCGCCAGGAGCTGGCGGCGGCGGCCTAGCCCTCCCAGAAGAGCGGTAGCAGCGAGGCGATCAGCAGCGCCGCCATGATCCAGTTGAAGATCTGGATGGCGCGCACGGTCTTGAAGACCCTTGCCACCCCGGCGCCGATCGCTGTCCAGAGCAGCACCGAGGGGATGCAGACCAGGAAGAAGATGGCACCCAGAACCAGGACCTGCAGCAGCAGGTGTTCGCCGTCGGCCTGGGTATAGGTCGCCAGCGCGCCGACCACGATGATCCAGGCCTTGGGGTTGATCCACTGGAACAGCGCCGCCTCGTGGAAGCGCAGCGGCCGCCCGCGGCCGGCCTTGCCGGCGCCGGCGGCCTCGGGCCGGGCGCTGGCGATGTGCCAGGCCAGCCAGAGCATGTAGGCCGCGCCGATCCAGCGCATGGCCTCGTGCACCTCGGGGTGCTGCTCCAGGAGGCGGCCGGCACCCAGCGCCACGCCGATCATCATCACCGGGAAGCCGACCGAGATGCCGAGCATGTGCCACCAGGTTCGGCGGATGCCGAAGGTGGCGCCCGAGGCGGCGACCATGGCGTTGTTCGGGCCCGGCGTCGCCGACATGGCCAGCGAGAAGGCCGCCGCCGACAGCACCCAGCTGAGGTCGATGCCCTGCATGGCGGATCAATTAGGAAGCGGGCCCACCCGCCGGCAAGAAAAACCTTGTCCCGCTACAAGGGTTTGGCGACTTGTCGCGGGACAAGCATCAGGGGGTCAGAAGCTGGCGACCACCGCTGTGCCGTCGCTCAGTTCGCAGTCGGCGATGCCGCCCTGGCTGAAGCCCCACTGCGGCGCGGCCAGGCGGAAGGTGCAGCGCATGACATCGCCGCTGCTGCCCGAGGTCAGCAGGCCAAAGGCGATGGGCTCGTAGATCGTTCGCGTTTCGATATGCTCGACCAGACGCTGGCGCTTGTGACCGTCGCGGTCCTTGTAGGTGACCCACTCGCGCACCGGATAGCTTTCCCGATGGCTCTCCTGCACGACGCGGCCGGTGAAGTACTGGCCCTCGACCGCCGCCGTCGCGGCGATGCCGTTGGCGCCCTCGGTGATGGTCATGTGCGCCGCCTGGCCATCGCCTTTGCGGCCCTCGACCTGCAGCGGCACGTCGGTCACCACGGGGCCGCAGGCGCCCAGCAGCGTGGAGACCAGGAGGGCGGAGAGCAGCGGCGCGGCCTTGGTGCGGTGGCGGAGTGCGGCAGCCATGGCTCGTCCCCTGCGGTCTGTGGTCGGCGTTATGGCGTGTGATAGGTCCCGGCGGCCCGCGGCCTCCCCGCGCGGCGGGGCAAAGCGCCCGCAGGCTTTTTGACAGCGGGCCGCGCCGGTCCCGAAAGGCTTGGTTTGATGGCGGATTGCCCTTAGGTTCGCGCGACGACGCTGGTCGTGACGCCGGCGGGCCCGGTGACTGAAGGGGTGGAGCGGCGCCGCTATGGCTTTTTGGACAGGCAGCATCTTCGGTCTTCCCGAAACCTGGGTCGGCACAAGCGGTGACGACACGGCCTCGGGCTTGGGCGGCAACGACACGATCTGGGGCGGCAGCAGTGTCGACTCCATGACCGGCGACGGCGGCAACGACACGCTCTATGGCGACAGCGGCGGCGATTCGCTGGCCGGCAGCTCGGGCGACGATCTCATCTACGGCGGCGACGGCGGCGATTCGGTTTCCGGCGACGACGGCAACGACCTGATCTACGGCGGCAGCGGCGGCGATTCGATTGCCGGCGCCCTGGGCAACGACCGCATCTTCGGTGGCTCCGGCAACGACGCCATGACCGGCGATGGCGGCAACGACACGCTGTTCGGCGGCAGCGGTGCCGACTCGCTGGCCAGCGGTACCGGTACCGACACGCTGGTCGGCGGCTCGGGCGACGACGTCTATCTGGTCGAGGGCACGGTCAACGTCATCATCGAGACCGCCGACGGCGGCCATGACGGCGTCGGCGTGCTGGACACCACCTTCACCCTGCCGGATTTCGTCGAGGATGCCGTGGCGCTCGGCACCCGCGCCTCCATCATCGGCAACTCGGCCGCCAACGTGCTGGCCGGCTTTACCAACACCGAGGCCTGGCTCTACGGCCGCGAGGGCGACGACACGATCCTCGGCGGCTCCGGCAAGGAGGTCGGCTTCGGCGACACCGGCACCGACACGCTGCTGGGCTACGAGGGCGCCGACAGCCTGTTCGGCGGTCGCGGCAGCGACAGCCTGTACGGCGGCACCGGCCTCGACAGGCTGCAGGGCGACAGCGGCAGCGACCTGCTGCAGGGCGACAGCGGCAACGATGCGCTCTATGGCGGCAGCGGCCTGGACTCCCTCTTCGGCGGCTCGGGCGCCGACCTGCTCGACGGCGGGCAGGGCGGCGACACGCTGGGCGGCGGCGGCGGCGACGACACCTACGTCGTCGACGACGCGGAGGACCTGGTCCTCGAGGACGCCGGCGGCGGCAGCGACCGGGTGATCACCGGCCTGGCGAGCCACACGCTGGCGACCAACGTCGAGGTGCTGACCTACAGTGGGGCGGGAAGCTTCTACGGCGTCGGCAACGCCGGGGCCAATACCCTCGTCGGCAGCGTCGGCAACGACACACTGGATGGCGGCTCGGGAGGCGACTCGCTGCTGGGCGGAAGCGGCAACGACACCTACTTCGTCGACACCGCGACCGACGTGGTAAGCGAGGCGGCCGGCGCCGGCACCGATTCCGTGTTCACGACGCTCGGCGCCTACACGCTGGGTGCCAACCTCGAGGTGCTGTCCTTCATCGGCGCCGGCAATTTCGCCGGCACCGGCAACGCGCTGGCCAACACGCTCTCCGGCGGCGCCGGCGACGACACGCTGGACGGCGGCTCGGGCGGCGACTTCATGCAGGGCGGCGGCGGCAACGACACCTACGTCGTCGATACCGCCATCGACTCCATCAGCGAGGCGGGCGGTGGCGGGACCGATACGGTCCGCGCCGCGCTCGCCGCCTACACCCTGGGCGCCAACCTCGAGAACCTGCTGTTCGCCGGCACGGGACCCTTCACGGGCACCGGCAATGCGCTGGCGAACTCGATCGCCGGCGGCTCCGGCGCCGATACGCTCTATGGCGGGTCGGGCACGGACTCGCTGTTCGGCGGCTCGGGGGCGGACCGCCTGGACGGCGGCTCGGGCGCGGACGGGCACTCCGGCGGCAGCGGCAACGACACCTACTTCCTCGACAACGCGGCCGACGTGGTGATCGAAGCCGCCGGCGGCGGCAGCGACCGGGTGGTCACCAGCCTGGCGAGCCACACGCTGGCGACCAACGTCGAGGTGCTGACCTACAGTGGGGCGGGAAGCTTCTACGGCGTCGGCAACGCCGGGGCCAACACCCTCGTCGGCGGCGCCGGCGACGACACGCTGGACGGCGACTCGGGCGGCGACTCGCTGCTGGGCGGCGGTGGCAACGACAGCTACTTCGTCGACACCGCGACCGACGTGGTGAGCGAGGCCGGCAGCGCCGGCACCGATTCCGTGTTCACGACGCTCGGCGCCTACACGCTGGGTGCCAACCTCGAGGTGCTGTCCTTCATCGGCGCCGGCACCTTCGCCGGCAGTGGCAACGCGCTGGCCAACACGCTCTACGGCGGCGCCGGCGACGACACGCTGGACGGCGGCTCGGGCGGCGACCTGATGCAGGGCGGCAGCGGCAACGATACCTATGTCGTGGACACCGCCACCGACTCCATCGTCGAGGATCCAGGCGGGGGCAGCGACACGGTGCGCTCGCGCCTGTCCAGCTATGGCCTCGGCGCCAACCTGGACAACCTGTCCTTCCTCGGCGCCGGTGCCTTCGTCGGCACGGGCAATGCGTTGGCGAACTCCATCGCCGGCGGCTCGGGCGCGGATTCGCTCTACGGCGGCTCGGGCGCGGACTCGCTGTTCGGCGGCTCGGGCGCCGACTGGCTCTACGGCGGCTCGGGGACGGACGGCCTCTACGGCGGCAGCGGCAGCGACACCTACGTGGTCGGCGCCGCGGCCGACATCGTGAACGACAGCGGCGGCGCGGGCGACCGCGACGTGGTGCTGCAGATCGGCGAGTCGCTGGTGCTGCACTCCAGCATCGAGGTGCTCTACCTGGTAAGCGGCGCCGAGACGCAGGCCGACGGCAACGACCTCGGCAATACGCTCTTCAGCCTCTCCGCGGCGGTGGCCCTGGTCGGCCACGACGGCAACGACTCGCTCTTTGGCAGCGGCCTCGCCGACAGCCTTTACGGCGACAGCGGGTCTGACTACCTGTCGGGTCTGAGCGGTGCGGACAGCCTGTTCGGCGGGTTGGGGAACGACGTCCTGGACGGCGGGGACGGGAGCGATTCGCTGTTCGGGGGCTCGGGCCTGGACTACCTGGTGGGCCTTGGCGGTGACGACCGTCTGTGGGGCGGCAGCGGTGTCGACTCGCTGGTTGCCGGTGCGGGGGACGACTGGGTCTATGGCGACGAGGGGGACGACGATCTGTCGGGGCGGGTCGGCATCGACCGGGTCTACGGCGGGATCGGCGAGGACCTGGTGTCGGGCGACAACGGCGACGACACGCTG
>JAKOWB010000391.1 GCA_029781795.1 Pseudomonadota bacterium
AGTCGCCGGGGCCGCAAGGCGAGCCCGCTTCGACAAGGACGGGAGACGATGGAAACGATCTATGTAGGCATCGATGTCTCCAAGGACCGGCTGGACGTTCACCTGCATCCGGCCGGGGATAGTTTCCATGTATCGCGCGATGGCGCCGGCTTGACGGTGCTGGTCGAGCGCTTGCGCGCGGTGCCGGTACGGCTGATCGCCGTGGAGGCGACGGGCGGCTTTGAGTCGGTGGTGGTGGCCGAACTGGCGGCCGCCCGGTTGCCGGTGTGGCGTGCCAACCCGGCACAGGTCCGCGCCTTCGCCCAGGCGCTGGGACGGCGCGCCAAGACCGACCCGCTGGATGCCGCCACCATCGCGCACTACGCGGCCGCAACACAGCCCGAGCCACGCCCGCTGCCGGACGCCGAGACCCAGCAACTGGCCGATCTGATCGCCCGCCGGCGGCAGATCATCCAGATGATGACCGCCGAGCGGCAGCGCCAGAAGCGAGCCTCCAAGCGCATGCAGAAATCCATCGCTCGCCTGCTCAAGGCACTGGAGAAGGAGCTCTCCAGCCTCGAACAGGACCTCGACGACAGCATCGGCAACCAGCCCGCCTGGCAGGCCAAGGAGGAGCTCCTCACCGCCGTGCCAGGCGTCGGCAAGACCGTGGCACGCACCCTGCTGGCCGAACTGCCCGAACTCGGCAGCTTGGCGCGCAGGCCCATCGCTGCCCTGGTCGGCCTCGCTCCCTGGACAAGGCAGTCCGGCAAATGGCGCGGCAAGGCCTTCATCGGTGGCGGCAGGGCCAGCGTGCGCGCCGTCCTCTACATGGCCGCTCTCGCCGCTGCCAGACACAATCCCTTGCTGGCCGAGTTCCACCGCAGACTGCGAGCCGCGGGGAAGCCGCCAAAGATCGCCATCATCGCCGTCGCAAGAAAGCTCCTCACCATCCTCAACGCCATCATCAGGGATCACCGGCCATGGCAAGGCGCTTGACCAAAAACACAGTCGCTGAGGAGCGGCGCGAGTGCGCCGCGTCTCGAAGGATGGGCCACAAAGCCGGCCCTCAGATCGTCACCCACTGGCCGAGGCGCTGCTGGCTGGCGGCGCGCCAGACCAGCGCGGCCGCCACCAGGTCCTCCATCGCCGTGCCCATCGCCTTGTAGAGCGTGATCTCGGCCGCGTCCCGCCGGCCCGGCCGGCGGGCCAGCACGACCTCGCCCAGCTCGATCGCTGCCGCCGCATCGCAACCTGCAAGCTCGGCACAGCCGACCGGCGGCGGCTGCAGCGCCTCGCGCGTCTCGACGAAGAGGCTG
>JAKOWB010000251.1 GCA_029781795.1 Pseudomonadota bacterium
CCGTCCAGCCATGCCGCCAGATTGACAGCCGCGCGCCGCGCCGTAAAATGAAAATGAATTCAGGTTCACTTATGGACGGGCCATGCTGCTGGAGCGCGCCGATTTCGCGGACCTTGGGGAGCTGGCGGCGCACCGCCAGTTCTGCTGGCAGCGGCAGCGGACCTATGTCGAGGCCGCCTCGGCGCTGCACCGCCGCGCCTGGGCCGGCCAGGCACCGCCGGAGCGGCTGGAGGACCTGCCGGCCCTGCCGCTGATCGACAAGGAGATGCTGCGGCAGAGCCAGCGGGAGCACGCGCCCTTCGGCGACTACCTGGCGGCGCCGGCCTGGCGCATCCTGCGCGTCCACCGCACCAGCGGCACCAGCGGCACGGCGATGAACCTGGCCCTGGCGGCGCGCGACATCGAGCAGACCGCCGTGGTCGGCGCGCGGGCGCAGGCGGCCGGCGGCCTGGGGCCGAGCCACCGCGTGGTGCACTGCCTGAACTACCGGCTCTGGATGGGCGGCTTCAGCGACCACACCACGCTGGAGGCGACCGGCGCCGCCGTCGTGCCCTTCGGCGTCGGCGAGAGCGCGCTGCTGGTGCGCACGATCCAGGAGCTCGGCATCACCGCGATCTCCTGCACGCCCTCCTATCCCGCCGTGCTGGAGCAGGTGATCGCCGCGCAGTTCCCCGGCCTGAAGCCCCGCGATCTTGGCCTCAGGCTCGGCCTCTTCGGCGGCGAGGGCGGCCTGGACGACCCGGCCTTCCGGGCGCGGCTGGAGGCGACCTGGGGCTTCAAGGTGCGCAACGCCAACTACGGCGTCTCGGACGTGTTCTGCAACTTCGCCGGCCAGAGCGAGGTCAGCGACGACCTGCACTTCATGGCGCTCGACGTGCTGCACCCGGAGCTGGTCGACCCGGCGAGCGGTGCCCCCCTGCCCTGGCGCGAGGGCGAGCGCGGCGAGCTGGTGCTGACCCACATGAGCCGCGTCTGCCAGCCGCTGGTGCGCTTCCGCACCGGCGACATCGTCCAGATCACCGGCACCGGCAGGGCCGCCTGCGGCCGCACCGCGCCACGCTTCCGCGTGGTCGGCCGCAGCGACGACATGGTGGTGGTGCGCGGCCTCAACGCCTTCCCGGCGCAGGTCGCCGCGGTGCTCACGGCCATTCCGGCGCTGTCGGGCGAGTATCGCATCCTGCTGCAGGGAGCCGGACCCTACGACCACCTGCCGGTGGAGGCGGAACTGGCCGCCGGCGCGACGGCCGAGGCCGCCGCCGTCGAGCAGGCGATCAAGCGCGCGCTGGGCATGACCGCGCGCGTCACCCTGCTGCCTTTCGGCAGCCTGCCGCGCACCGACGGCAAGACGCGGCGCGTCATACGACGGGAGC
>JAKOWB010000270.1 GCA_029781795.1 Pseudomonadota bacterium
CGGCTCGGCCGCCGCCATCTCCGCCGCCGCCAGGCGCAGCAGGTTGAAGGAGCCGATCAGGTTCACCCGGATCACGCTCTCGAAGTCTCGCAGCGCCATGGGGCCCTCGCGGCCCACCACGCGCTTGGCCGGGGCGATGCCGGCGCAGTTCACCAGCACGCGGCAGGGGCCGTGCGCCGCCCTGGCCCTGGCCATGGCCGCCTCGGCCGCCGCGGCGTCGGCCACGTCGCAGGCCAGGCCCAGGCCGCCGAGTTCCTTGCCCACGGCCTCGGCCGCCTCGGCCTTCATGTCCAGCACCGTCACCCTGGCGCCGGCCCCGGCCAGGCGCTTCGCCGTCGCCGCGCCCAGTCCCGAGGCGCCGCCCGTCACCACCGCGGCCAGACCCTTCACATCCATCGTTGCGTCCCCTCTTCCGTCAGGTTCTAGCTGCGCCAGGTCAGCGTCTTCTCGCGCAGCGGATTCTCGAAGGCGCGCCCCTCCTCGGCGGCGCGCAGCCATTCGCGCTTGACCCGGAAATACCACTTCGCCTGGGCGTCGGCATCGTCGACCAGCAGCAGCGCCGGGTTCTGCTTCAGGCCCTCCTGCTGCAGCACCACGACATCGCGGTCCTGGTCCAGGAAGACGCCGGCCAGGTGCTTCAGCAGCGGCTGGATCAGGGTCATCCAGGCCGGCGTCCACCAGAAGACCTGGTGCACCTCGCTCTCGCTGGCGGTCAGCGGCGTCACCGCGGTCAGGCCGACCAGGGCATGGCGCTCGCTCCGCACCTCCTCGACCCTCAGGCCGGGGAGCTGGTAGCCGATCTCGGTCGTGACCTCGCGGCCGAAGGGCCGGTACATGCGATTCTCCGGCGGCAGGCGATGGCGCTTCATGCGCCAGCCGAGCGGCGCCGGCTCGAAGTGCTTGGTCTTCTGCCTGAGCTTGCTGGCGTCCTTCTTCCACCACCAGGAGGTATGGACGAAGGCGGCGTGCGTCGGGTCCATCAGGCCGTAGATCGCGTGGTCGGCGCCGCAGGGGAAGTGGCGCTGGATGGCGAAGGCCGGGCGCGCGTCGGCGGGAAAGCCCGGCATGGCCGGCGGCGGCCCTGGCGGTGCCTCGCGGCCCTTGCGCGGGCGGAAGATCCAGACCAGGCCCTGCCGCTCCTCGACGGTGTAGGAGCCGACCCGGATGCGCGCGCAGTCGAAATCCTGCCCCGGCACCAGCGAGGGGATGGCGGTGCAGCGCCCGTCCGGGCCGAAGCGCCAGCCGTGGTAGCGGCAGGTGACTTCCTTGCCGTCGAAGCGGCCGTGGCGCAGCGGGATGCCGCGGTGCGGGCAGAGGTCCTTGAAGGCGAAGACCTTGCCCTCGCTGGTGCGGCCGAACAGCAGCGGCTCGCCGAACAGGGTCCTGGCCAGCGTGCGCCCAGGCTTCAGCGCGCGGCCGGGAAAGGCCACGTACCAGAAATCGTCGAGCCAGGCGGCGCCGGTGTCGAGCATGGGTCCTCTCCTTCCCCTAGCACAGGCCCCGGGGGACGGCGAGTAGGGCTAGCTTTTCTCCAGGGCGCCTTGATCTGGCGCAGGCGCCGCCGCCGCCCGGCGGGCGACCCGCGCCTCGCGCCGGGCGATGTAGAGCGTGGACCCCACGATCACCGCCGCGCCGGCCAGGGTCCAGCCGTCCGGCACCTCGGCGAAGAGCAGGTAGCCGACGATG
>JAKOWB010000275.1 GCA_029781795.1 Pseudomonadota bacterium
ATGTACCCGATCGCCGCCAAGACCGTGGGCGCGACCCCGGTGACGGCGCCGGAGAAGAACCTCACGGCCGACGTCGACGCGCTGCTGGCGCGCGTCACCGATCGCACGCGGATCCTCTACCTCGCCAATCCCAACAACCCGACCGGCAGCCTGGTCTCCTCGGGCGAGATGCAGCGGCTGGTCGACGGCTTGCCGGGCGACGTGCTGCTGGGCCTCGACGCCGCCTATGCCGAGTACGTGACCGACGCCGACTACCAGGCCGGCGCCGAGCTGGTGCGCCGCCACCCCAACGTGGTGATGCTGCGCACCTTCTCGAAGATCCACGGTCTCGCCGCGCTGCGGCTCGGCTGGTGCTACGCGCAGCCGGCGATCGTCGAGGTGCTGAACCGCGTGCGCGGCCCCTTCAACGTCGCCCGCCCGGCGCTGGCCGCCGGCGTCGCCGCGATCCGCGACCCGAGCCACGCCGAGGCCTCGCGCCGCCTCAACGCCCGCCTGCTGCCCTGGCTCAGCCAGGCGCTTGCCGCCCTGGGACTGCAGCCGCAGCCCTCGGCCGGCAACTTCGTGCTGGTGCGCTTCCCGCGCGCCGACCGCACCGCGGCGGCGGCGCTGGCGCACCTCAAGGCCGACGGCATCCTGGTGCGCGGCATGGCGGGCTACGGCCTGCCGGACTGCCTGCGCGTCACCGTGGGGCTGGAGGACGACTGCCGCGCCGTGCGCGACTCCCTGGCCGAGTTCCTGGCGTGAGCGCGCTGTTCCAGCGCGTCGCCGTCATCGGCGTCGGCCTGATCGGCTCCTCCATGGCGCGGGCCATGCGCAAGCACGGCCTGGCGGGCGAGATCGTCGGCTGCGCGCGCAGCGCCGAGACGCGGGCCAAGGTGCTGGAGCTCGGCCTCGCCGACCGCTGCGAGGCCGACCCCGCGGCCGCCGTCGCCGGCGCCGACCTTGTGGTGCTGGCGACGCCGGTCGGCGCCTACGAGGCCGTGGCCAGGGCGATGGAGAAGGCGCTGGCGCCGGACGCCATCGTCACCGACGTCGGCTCGGTGAAGCAGGCGGTGATCCGCGACGTCGGGCCCTACCTGCCCGAGGGCGTGCACTTCGTGCCGGGCCACCCCATCGCCGGCACCGAGCATTCCGGTCCCGAGGCCGGCTTCGCCGAGCTTTTCGAGCAGCGCTGGTGCATCCTGACGCCGCCGGCCGGCACCGACGCGGCGGCGACCGAGAAGGTCGTGCGGCTCTGGCGTGCCTTCGGCAGCCGGGTGGAGATCATGGACGCCGGGCATCACGACAAGGTGCTGGCCATCACCTCGCACCTGCCGCACCTCATCGCCTACACCATCGTCGGCACCGCGACCGGGCTGGAGCAGAGCGAACAGAGCGAGGTGGTGCGCTACTCCGCCGGCGGTTTCCGCGACTTCACCCGCATCGCCGCCTCCGACCCCGTGATGTGGCGCGACGTCTTCCTCAACAACCGCGAGGCGGTGCTGGAGATGCTGCAGCGCTTCACCGAGGACCTGACCGCCCTGCAGCGCGCCATCCGCTGGGGCGAGGGCGAGACGCTGGAGCAGCACTTCCGCAAGACGCGCGAGATCCGCCGCGGCATCGTCGAGGCCAAGCAGGCCGGCTCCTTCGATCCGCGCGAGCCGGACAAGAAGGTCTGAGGCTGGATCGCTAGAACAGCGGCGACAGGCGGCCCAGAGGCACGATCCCCAGCGACAGCACGCCGTCCTGCGCCGTGACCGGCAGGGTGACCAGATCGCGGCCCGTCTTGTCCTGCCCGGCGGCCAGCGCCTTCAGCGCGGTCTTCAGCGCCGGCGCCACTTCGGGGTCGATCAGCCCGGCCTGATCCATGCGCTCGACCAGCGCCAGCAGGCCGGCGCTCTCGAACAGCAGCTTGCCCTTGGGGCGGAAGGCCTCGTCCAGCGTCAGGCTGCCGCTGCCCTTGAGCGCCAGGTCCCCCCAGGCCAGTTCGACCTGGCTCAGTTCCAGCACGCCGCCGCCGTCACGCCAGCGCGCCGCGGCGGCGCGCGGCTCTGCTTCCAGCGCCAGCGGCCCCTTCAGCGTACCGGCGAGATGCAGGTGCTCGATCGTCGGCGCCAGGAGCTGCGCGCCCAGCGCGTTGCCGTCGGGCAGCGGGAAGCCCTTGAGGTCGCCGTCGAAGGCGATGGCGTAGTCCTTGCCGTCCTGCGGCACCAGCGGGCCGACGGAGAGCGCGAGTGCGTCGGCGTGCAGCGACGCCGCCATGTCGCGGTTCGCCAGCGTCGCCTGCGTCAGCGCGAGCGTCAGTCGCTCCGGCCCCATGTCGCCGAAGGCGATGCTGCCGTCGAGCGTCTCGGCGTCGAGCACGAGGCGCCCGGCCGGCAGCTCCAGCTCGTGGTGCCCCGGCGCTTCGAAGTGCACGGTCTGGAAGGACCAGAGCCAGGCCCAGGCATCGACGCTGGGCGGCCCGCGCCAGGTCTCGCCGCTGGGCAGCGCCAGGGTCGGCGCGAGGAAACGCGTGCTGAGCCGCAGCGGAAAGCCCTCGACCGGCGGCGGCGTGAAGTCGGCGGTGCCGCCGAGTGCGCGCCAGTCCTGCTGCCAGCCGGCGATGCCCTCGGCGACGAGGCCGCGGCCGTAGAACCAGAAGCCGGCGAGCGCGCCGCCGGCGAGCACCAGCAGCACGGCGAGAAGGATGACGAGGCGTCTCAGCATGGCGCGCGGATCCTAGGGCAGCGCCGCGATGCTGTCGCGCCCCCCGCTGTCGCGCCCCCGCTGTCGCGCCTCTTGAGGCGACGCCGCGTGGCCAGCTATAGGAAGGTCATGCCGCGCGACGGGGTGCTGCCGACCGAACTCGACCTCAACGGTACGCCCGTGCCCCTGGACGTGCAGTGGCATCCGCGCGCGCGCAAGCTCACCATCACCGTCGACCACACGCAGCGCATGGTGCGCCTGGTGCTGCCGCGCCGCGTGTCGCTGAAGGAGGGGCTCTCCTTCTGCCGCAAGAACGCCGACTGGATCCAGAACCGCCTGGCGGCGCTGCCCAGCCGCATTCCCTACGCGCACGGCAACCTGGTGCCGCTGCTGGGCGAGGCGCACCGCATCCATCATGTGCCCGAAGCGCGGCGCGGCGTCTGGGCCGACCAGGGCGCGCTCTGGGTCTCCGGCCACGCCGAGTTCCTGGAGCGGCGCGTCACCGCCTTCCTGCGCGACTTCGCGACCAGGACGATCCAGCCGCTGGTGCGCGCCAAGGCCGAGCAGATCGAGAAGCCCGTCGGCCGCATCACGCTGCGCGAGAGCCGCACGCGCTGGGGCTCCTGCACGCCCGCCGGCGACTTGAATTTCTGCTGGCGGCTGATCTTCGCCCCGGCGCAGGTGCTGGACTACGTGGTGGCGCACGAGGTCGCGCACCTGGTGCACCTCAACCACTCGGAGCGATTCTGGAGCCTCTGCGCGCGCCTGACGCCCGAGGTGCAGGGACCCCGCCGCTGGCTGGTGCGCCACGGCCAGACCCTCTGGCGCTACGGCTGAGGCGCAGGGCCGGTCTTCAGCAGCGCCTGGAACTTCTCGCCGAAGCAGGCCCAGGTCGCCACCTCGCGCTCCATCTCGGCGAGGCCGGCATAGAAGTCCATCGCCACGGCATTGGCGTGCTTGGCCGACCACCAGAGGAAGGAGCCGCCCCAGGCCGTCGAGGCGCGCGCCGCCACCGCCATGAGCGCACGCCCCAGGCCCTGCCGCCGGCAGTCCTCGGCGACGTAGAGGTCGATCATGTAGGCGCCGCGCTCGCCCGACTGCGTGTCATAGGCCGGATGCCACAGCGTGAAGCCGACCGGCTGGCCGGCGCGGCGCGCGATGCAGCCTGAGACATAGCTGTCGCGACCCATGAGGTCGCGCGCGAAGGTCTCGGTGGTGAAGCCGGGCGGCGGATAGCCCTCGTGCCGCGACAGCGCGCCGACCAGGCGCGTGATGTCGAGCGCGTCGCCGGGCGCCAGGGCCCTCAATTCGATGCCGCCCGGCAGGCTGCCGAGCAGGGTTCCTGGGCGCGCACCGGCGCGCCTGCGCAAGGGCCACACGCTGATCCATTCCCCTAGCCGTCAGGCCGCGACTATCGGCCAGGCTGCCGCGCTGCCGCAAGCCGCGCCCTCACGGCACGTTGCTGAGGCCGGAGTCGGAGGTTTGCAGCGTCGTGCCGTTCGTTTCAGACCCGCCACTGCCGCCGCTGCCCGCGGTGCCCGCCGTGCCGCCCGACGCGCTGCCGCCGGCGCCGGGCGCGCCGCCGGTCGGGCTGGCGCTGTTGCCGCTGCCCGCGGCGGCGGCGGTCCCGGTGGATATGCCGGGGATGCCCTGGCTGACGGAACCGACGGTGACCGTGACCGGCGTGGTGGCAAAGAGGCCCCATACGTGCAGGTCCAGCACCGCGCTGCCGTTGGTGAGGCTGCCGGCGTTGCCGCCGTTGCCGCCGTTGCCGCCCTGGCCGGCAGAACCGTCTGCCGAGCCGCCCGCGCCGCCGTTGCCGCCAGTCGCCGAGGCGTCGCCGCCGGCACCGCCGTTGGCTGTGCCGAACGCCGAAAGCGACGTGAAGGTCACGCTGCCGACCGAGACGTTGGCGTTCGAGCCGGTGTAGAGCCCGGCCGCCACGAGCATCGCGGTCGAGGTGCCGCCGTTGCCGCCGTCGCCGGCGTTGCCGCCATTGCCGCCATCGCCGCCGGTGCCGCTGTTCAGCGAAAGGCCGCTGAGGCCGCCCGCGCCGCCGCTGCCGGGACCGCTGTTCGCCGCGGTGAACCCGCCGCTGCCGGGGTTGCCGCCGGGCGAGCCGCCCGGGCCCGCCAGGCCGGGCGTGCCGGCGCTGCCGCCCGCGCCGCCCGCGCCGGGATCGCCGCCCATGGACGTCGTGCCACGGTCGGCACTGCCGCCGGTACCGCCGTTCCCGCCGTTGCCCTGGGTGCCACCGTCGTCGGCATCGCCGACATAGGTCATGGCCAGGTTGGTGAAGGAGAGGTCGCCGAGCACGACGCCGCTGGCATTGGCGCCGACGATCACCCCGGCCATGAAGGCGGTCCCGAAGACATCGCCGCCGGCGCCGCCCGTGCCGCCCTGGCCGCCATCGCCGCCGCTGCCGCCGGTCCCGCCGTTGCCACTGACACCGCCCATGCCGCCATTGCCGCCGGCCCCGCTGGACCCGGCCGGGGCAGCATCGCCGCCATCGCCGCCGTCACCGCCTGTCGAGGTACCGAAGCCGCCCTGGCCACCGTTGCCGCCGCTGCCGCCGTCGCCTGCGTCGCCACCCGGCCCGCCGTCGCCGCCCGCGCCGCCAGTGCCGCCGTCGGCGCTGCCGCCGACACCGCCCGCGCCGCCGCTGCCGGCCGCGCCACCCGCGCCGCCGCTGAGGCTGGCGGTCAGGGCCAGGTCGCTGGCCGTGACGGTGGTTGCCGAGACGTTGCTGACGCTGGCCCCGGCGATCATGGCGCCGAGCTGCAGGATGGCTGTCACGCTGCCGCCGTCGCCACCGTCGCCGCCGTCACCGCCCGCGCCTGCGCTGCCGCCGGTCCCGCCGTCGCCAGCGATCCCGCCCAAGCTGCCAGCGCCGCCCGTCGCCGCGGGGCCACCGGGGGCACCTGCG
>JAKOWB010000279.1 GCA_029781795.1 Pseudomonadota bacterium
CTTGCCGCGCATGCGCTGGCGGCGCACGAGCAGGTCCTGCATGACGTTGTCCATGGCGTGGCCCATGTGCAGGGCCCCGGTGACGTTGGGCAGAGGCATCATCACCACGTAGGGGTCCGCACCCTTGCCGGGATCGGCCTTGAAGGCGCCCGCCGCCAGCCAGCGGGCGTAGATGGCCCCCTCGACGGATTCCGGCTCGTACTGCCGCGGGAGTTCCGGCGCGGCGGATTGGGTCATGGTTCACCTTCCTGGGCGATGTGGATGCAGGCCAGGCGCCCCGTGGACAGGGCGATGAGGGCGCTTGCCGCGGTCAGACGGTTGCTCACGCCGCGCGCCGGTCCGAAGGGCAGCGCGGCGTCGCAGAGGCTCCAGGCCAGGCCCTCGGTGCGGGCGACCCGAACACCGTCCCCCAGGGGCAGCAGCGACAGGCCGTCGCCGGCGCGCCCGGCGACACGGAGCTCGCCCGGCCCTTGCAGCAGCCAGGCGCGCTGCGCGCCGTCGACCAGGCAGACCTCGCGGCCGGCGAGCCCCGGATGCGCCAGCAGGCAGAGGTTGGCCAGGCTGTGATCCATCCGCCCGCCCCAGGCCCCCAGGATCCAGATGGCCGCGCCAGCCGGCGCCAGGGTGGCGGCGCGCAGCAGGGCCAGCTCCAGGTCCGTCTCGTCCTTGTCCACCGCATGGCGTTCGAAGGGCGGCGCCGCGGCGGCCGGACCGGCCGCGCGATACCAGCCGTCCTCGGCCAAGGAGTCGTCGTCGCCCACGACCAGATCCGGCAGCCGCCCGGCGGCCAGGGCCAGGCGCGCGCCGCCGTCGGCCGCCACCACCAGGGGCGAGGTGGCCAGCAGCGCCCGCCAGGGCTCGAGGCTGACCCCTGGGGCGTCGGCCACCACCAAGACCGGGGGCGGGGCCGGCTGCGGCCCGGACCAGGCGCCGATCACGGCGCCTGCCGGATACGCTCGATGGCTGCGGCCAGGGCGCTGGAGATCTGCTCCACGGTGCCCAGGCCCGGGATCTGGTACAG
>JAKOWB010000287.1 GCA_029781795.1 Pseudomonadota bacterium
GGCGCCTGGCCCCGGCGCTCGACACCCGCACGGTGCGCTCGGTGGTGAACCTCGCCGACGGCGGCACGGCGCCACACCACGCGGCGATGAAGGGCTTCCTGAAAGCGGCGCAACGGCTCGGCGTGCGGGTCGAGTCCGGCAAGCCCGTCACCGCCATCGAGCAGGACAGCCGCCGCGCCACCGCCGTCGTCGCCGGCGGCGAGCGCATCGCGGCGGAGATCCTGCTGCTGGCGGCCGGCGCGCAGAGCACGCGCATCGCAGCCCTGGCCGGGCTGGAGCTGCCGGCCTTCCCACAGCGCATCGAGGCCATGGCGCTGGAGCCGGTGCGGCCCATCCTGCGCCCCGCCATCGCCCTGCCCGACCGCCTCTGCTATCTGCACCAGACGGCGCGCGGCGAGATCGTCGGCGGCGCCGAGGTGGCCGAGAAGCCGCAGGAGACGCTGGCCACCGACCTGCCGGTGCTGGGCGCCACGGCGCGGGTCTATGCCGAGATGTTCCCGGCCTTCGCGCGGCTGCGCATCCTGCGCCACTGGGCCGGCATGCTGCTGGCGACGCCGGACTGGGGGCCGCTGCTGGGCCCGCATCCCGACCTGGAGAACCTCTGGGTCAGCACCGGCTGGTCCTACGGCATCGCCGGCGCCGCCGGCACCACCGAGCTGATGGCCGAGTCGATCGCCAGGGGCGAGGCGCATGAGCTGATCCGCCCCTTCGCCGTCGACCGCTTCCGCCGCGGCCAGCCGGTGGCGGAGGGCGCCATCGTCCTGGCCCCGGCCGAGGGACATTGAAGGGCGCTCAGCGGAACTGCAGTTCTTCGGTGATGATGCGCTCGGACGGCAGGCCGAGGGCGCGGAACTGCCGGGCCATCTGCTCAACGAAGGCGGGCTGGCCGCAGAGCATGACGGCATAGTCGTCGAGCGGCGCGATCTCCTCGGCGATGGCCTTGGCGGTGATGCGGCCCTGCTCGCTGGTGATCCAGAGCGTGTAGTCGATGAAGGAGTCGGCGTTCAGGAAGGTCTCCTGGATCTCCTGGTCGTAGACCGCGTCCTCGCGCGTGCGGGCCACGTAGTAGAACCAGATGCGGCGGAAATCGTGGTTGCTCAGCTCGAAGGCCAGCATGCCGAGGAAGGGCGTGACGCCGATGCCGGCGCCGATCCACACCAGGCGCCGATAGGGCGCGAAGCGCTGCGGCGTGAAGCCGCCGAAGGGGCCGTAGACCTGGATCGGCTGGCCGGGCTCAAGCGTACTGAGGCGGCGGGTGAAG
>JAKOWB010000289.1 GCA_029781795.1 Pseudomonadota bacterium
CGCGCCTGGACGAACCCCAGGCCGCGGCACCGCCGCCCGCCACCGTCGACCCGCGCCTGCCGGCGCCACTGGCGGCGCTGCTGCCGGCCCCGCTGGAGGCCCTGCCCTGGCGCCGCCGCATGCCCGGCCTGAAGGACTGGGACCTGCCGGCGCTGGCCGGCGGCAAGACCCGCCTGATGCAGGTCGCCGGGCACACGCGCATCCCGCGCCATACCCACAACGGGCTGGAGCTGACACTGGTGCTGCGGGGCGCCTTCGAGGACGGTGGCCGGCGTTTCGGCGCCGGCGACCTGCAGCTCTCGGACCCCTCGGTCGACCACAGCCCGGCGGTGACCGCGGCGGACGCCTGTCTCTGCCTCGTGGTGACCGACGCGCCGGTGCGCCTGACCGGGCGCTTCGGCCGCCTGTTGAACCGCTTCGTGCGCTACTAGGTCCCGGCGTCGCCGGGTCCTGGCCCCTTTTCCTATCGCGCCACGCATGGCAGAACGCGCCGGACAGCAACCGGCGCGAGTTCCTGATCCCGTGACCCCCATTCCGCACCTGGCGGGCCTGCAGGCCCTGGCCGCCGACTACGACGGCTTCATCCTCGACCTCTGGGGCGTGATCCACGACGGCAAGCGGGTCTTCCCGCACGCGATCGAGACGCTGCGCCGCCTCAAGGCCGCCGGCAAGCGCGCCGTGCTGCTGTCCAACGCGCCGCGCCGCGAGGCGGTGGTGCAGGCGCGCAATCACGAGATCGGCCTGCCCGAGGGCCTGGTGGACGGCATCGTCACCTCGGGCGAGGAAGCCTGGCGCCACATGCACGACCGGCCCGATGCCTTCCACCAGGGGCTGGGCCGGCGCTGCCTGCACCTCGGCGGGCCGCGCGACCGCTCGATGCGCGAGGGGCTGCCCTACGACTTCGTCGAGAGCGCGGCCGCGGCCGACTGCATCCTCAACACCGGCTCGGCCGAGGAGGACGGCTCCATGGCGGCGACCGAGGAGGCGCTGGCCACGGCGGCGCGGCGCGACCTGCCGATGGTCTGCGCCAACCCGGACCGCGTGGTCATCACCGGCGGCCGGCGCGAGCCCTGCGCCGGCGCCATCGCCGACCGCTACGAGGCGCTAGGCGGGCGGGT
>JAKOWB010000294.1 GCA_029781795.1 Pseudomonadota bacterium
TAAGACCCTCAGCCTGGCCGATCTTTTCATGGCGCCGATCCTCGATTTCTACTTCAGCAAGGAGGACACCGGCCGCGCCGCGCTTGAAGGCCGGCCGGCTGTTGCTGCATGGTTCTTCCGCATCGCCAGCCGCAAGAGCTTCCAGGAGACAGCCGCGTCATGAGCGAAAGCCACAAAGACAGCCCGTCCGTTCAGCGCGCCGGGATGGGTCACCGCAGCAGCGCCTGACGCGGCGTCGCGGCCTCGTCGCCGCCGGCTCTGCGTTCCTCGAAGCCTCCAGAAAGGGGCGCCCGGCAGCACTGGCGCCCCTTTCCTGTTGCCCGGTACCTGGGAAGCGGCGGGCAAACAACAGCACTTGGTTGCATTCTAACGGCGCAAAATCGCGAAACAGGTTAGCTCTATCTAAATAACGCAGATATAATATTCGAGTAATAATAATCAAAAGATGTAATTTTCTGGAGACGCGCATTATTGCTTGATTTGTTCAGATTGAGATAAATACGATCTTTCCGGAAATAAAAACCAAGACCTATTGCGCGCCGCCCTCTTGATGACTGAGGCGGTGGCGAGAGGGCGTCTTTCACCGCCGCGGTCTAACTGGGGTTGCCAATGCCGAAACGACCTGCCTGGCACAACCTGTTCGATAACGCGCTTGCCTGTATGCCGGCGGGTGGCCTCAGCACCGATGAGCTGCAGTGGGACGCCGCGGCGCAGGCCGCCCGCGGTGTCTTGGGGGCGGGGAGCGCGCAGCTCCTGCGCGCCTCCGGTGCAGCGATGCCGGAGGACGGCCCAGCCGCAGCGGCGGGCGGTCCTCCGGCGTCTGCTGGCTTCCCGCACGGCGGTACGGTTGAACCCGGCACCTACCTTCGGGCGCTCACCGGCATCGAGAGCGTGCAGATCGTACTCACGCCGGGTCCAGACGATTGGACCGGCACACCCGGCCCCGACACGGTCGATGCCCTGGGCGGCGACGACACGCTGTCGGCCCTGGCCGGGAACGACACCCTCTTCGGTGGCGACGGCAAGGACACGGCCTACGGCGGACTGGGAAACGACCTGCTCGACGGCGGCAACGGCCTCGATCTGCTCTACGGTGGCAGCGGCACCGACTCCCTGACCGGCGGAATGGAAGAGGATCTGCTGAGCGATACGATGGAGGGCGGCTCCGGCGCCGACGTGATCATCGGCACGGCGAACTACGACTTCGCCTCCTACTCGCAGTCGAGCGCCGGTGTGACCATCAACCTGTCGGACTTACTGACCGAGCGCGGCGGCGACGCCGAGGGCGACCTGCTCGAGAAGATGACCAACATCATCGGCTCGCAGTTCGCTGACACGCTGATCGGTAGCGGCCTGGTCGACGGGCAGAGTCCGCCGACGTCGGACAACTCGCTGATCGGCCTCGACGGCAACGACACGATCTACGGCCTCAGTGGCCGCGACGTCTTGATCGGTGGCGTCGGCGACGATTTCTTCGAAGGAGGCGCGGGCATCGACACGCTGGTGGGCGATGACGGATTGACCAACAGCGGCACCAACGACACGGCGTCCTATCTGGGCTCGAACGCCGGCGTCACTGTGTTGCTGTACGATGACCTGCCGGAGGCCGGCGGCGACGCCGCCGGCGATGTGCTGACGCAGATCGAGAACATCGTCGGCTCCCTGTTCGCCGACACCCTGGCTGGCAACGCGGCCGCCAACTCGCTGCATGGCGGCGACGGCAACGACACCCTGGACGGCCGCGAGGGCGGCGACACCATCTTCGGCGGCGCCGGGGCGGACTGGGCGACCTATCTCGACTCGACTGCGGGCGTCACCGTCGATCTGTCGGACACGATATCCGAATTCGGCGGCTGGGCGGGAGGCGACGATCTGATCAACATCGAGCATCTCTTCGGTTCGCGGTTCGGCGATACGCTCTATGGCGGGCTCGGCAGCAACAGCATCCTCGGTCTCAGCGGCAACGACCTGCTCGCCGGCATGGAAGGCGGCGACTTCCTGGTCGGCGGCACGGGCAACGACACCGCAACCTACGAGCGCAGCAACCAGGCGGTCAGCCTGAACCTGCTGACCGAGATCTATCAGGGGGGGCATGCCACCGGCGACCAGCTCACCAGCATCGAGAACCTGATCGGTTCCAACTTCTCCGACAGCATCGTCGGCAACGCCGGTGCCAATGGTCTGCTTGGCCTGGACGGCAACGACACGCTCGATGGCGGCTTCGGCAACGACACGCTTTATGGCGGGGCCGGCGACGATTTCCTGTCCGATGGCCTCGGCGTGGGTGCCGACAGCTTCGACGGCGGCGCCGGCAACGACACGGCCTCCTACTTCGGCGCCGGCGCCGCGCTCTATGCCGACCTGCAGCTGGGCCTCGGCTACGGCGGAGCCGCCAACGGCGACAGCTATGTCCAGATCGAGAACCTGATCGGTGGCGTCGCCAACGACACGCTGGTGGGCAACGGCGTGGTTAACTACCTGCGCGGCCATGACGGCAACGACTCGCTGCACGGCGGCGGTGGCGCCGACTCGCTGTTCGGCGAGAACGGCGACGACAAGATCTTCTTCGATATCGCCGACGTGGCGGTCATGGGCGGCGCCGGGATCGATAGCCTGATCGGGACCAGCGGCAACGACCTGGTGCAGATGGACAACGCCCGCTTCCATTTCGCCGGCGGCTTCGCCTCCTTTGAAACGGTGGTGCTGGGCGAGGGCAGCGACTTCTACATCGGGTCCTCCAACGCCGCCGACTACAATGCCATCAATGCGGCAGGCGTGGCGGTCTTCGGCGGCAGTGGCGTCGACTACATCTCGATGCGCGGCAACGGCGCGATCCAGGGCAACAACGATGCAGTCTTCGGCGGCCTTGGCGATGACTACATCTGGGCTGGCGGGGGCAATGACACGCTGTTCGGACGTGGCGATAGCGACAAGATGTACGGCGGCTTCGGCAACGACACCTACTACGGCGGCGCCGGCTTCGACGTCACCTATATCGGCCGGGGCGAGGGCAACGACGTCATCGCCGACAGCGAGGGCCTGGTGCTCTTCTGGGGCAACGACGCGCTGGAGCAGTCTCCGGTCTATGACGGCGTCGACCCCAGCGAGATCAACATCGCCTACGGCGCCTCGACCGTGACCATTACCTTCGATACCGGCGGCACGGTCACCTTTGACAAGGGCGCCGTCCAGATCATCAACCTCTTCGACTACGCCAACGGCGACGCTGACAACTCGGCAACACCACCGCCGCAGTACGTCCGTGACATCTGGTCGGCCAACTGGGACGCTGGCACCCAGACCTTCAACGCCTTCACCAAGGTCGTCGACGGCTGAGCAGCGGCTCCTGAGCCATGCGGGTGCCGGCGGTGGCCCTGCGGGCCGCCCGCTGGTCATGCGGTGGACGGCGCCCTAGTCTGCCGGCCCCATGATCCCCGCGCTCGACCGGACCCACGGCTATGGCTCGCCTCGCCTCGCCCTGAAGGGCGGCGCGCGCGCCGCCCTGGGCGTGCCGGTGCTGGCGCTGGGCGCCAGCTACCTGGGGCTCGGCGCGCTGGTGCGAGAGTCCGGCCTCGCGGTCTGGTACGGCCTGCTGTCCACCGCCACCGCCTGGGCGCTGCCGGGCCAGATCCTGCTGTTCGAGCTCTATGCCCTGGGCGCCACGCTGCTCGCGATCGGTCTCGGCGTCGGCTTCTCCGCCGCCCGCCTGCTGCCCATGACCATGACGCTGCTGCCCTGGCTGCGCAGCCCGGGGCGGCCACGCTGGCGCTACTTCCTGGCGGCGCACTGGATCGCCGTCACCGGCTGGGCGGTGACCCTGCAGGTGGCACCGAAGCTGCCGGCGGAGCAGCGCCTGCCCTTCTTCACCGGCTTCACCATGACGATCTGGGGCGCCTCGATGGCCTGCACCGCCATCGGCTACATGCTGCCGGGCGCCCTGCCCGAGCGGGTGAGCCTGGCGTTGCTCTTCCTCAACCCGATCTACTTCCTGGTGCTCTTCCTCGGCGACCTGAAGCAGCGGCCGCGGCGCTATGCCCTGGCCTTCGGCTTCGTGCTCGGCCCGCTGCTCTTCCTGGTCGAGCCGGACTGGAGCCTGCTGGGCGCCGGCCTGATCGGCGGCAGCCTGGCCTTCTGGCTGGCGCGACGCGAGGCTCGGCGCGCGGGGCAGGGGCCCCGGCCATGATCGACTGGTGGCTCATCGCCGCGCTCGCGGTGGCGGCGCTGGTGACTTATGGCTGGCGCGCGCTCGGCGTGCTGCTCTCCGGCCGGTTGCGCACCGACGGGCCGCTGTTCGAATGGATCGCCTGCGTCGCCTTTGCCCTGCTGGCCGGCCTGGTGGCGCGCATGATCCTGCTGCCGAGCGGCCCGCTGGCACGCACGGCGCTGCCGGATCGCGTGCTGGCGACGCTGGCGGGCGTCGTCGCCTTCTATGCCTGGCGGCGCGGCGGCGTGCTGTTCGGCTGCGCCGCCGGCTGTGGCGCGCTGGCCTTCCTCGACTGGCTGGGCCTCTTCGCCTAGCTTGCGAGCGCGGCGACGCCCGGCAGGGTCTTGCCTTCCAGCCACTCCAGGAAGGCGCCGCCGGCGGTGGAGACGTAGCTCAGCTTCGCCTCGACGCCGGCGTGGGCCAAGGCGGCAACCGTGTCGCCGCCGCCGGCCACCGAGAGCAGCCTGCCCGCCGCCGTCAGTTCGGCCACGGCCTGGGCCACCGCGACTGTGGCGGCATCGAAGGGCGGCGTCTCGAAGGCGCCGAGCGGGCCGTTCCACACCAGCGTGCGGGCGCCGCGCAGGGCCTCGACCACCGCCGCGACGCTGGCCGGGCCGAGGTCGAGGATCATGCGGTCGGCCGGCACCTTGTCGATCGCCACGGTCCGGGTCGCGACGCCGGGCTTCAGCGCCTCGGCCACCACGGCGTCGACCGGCAGCAGGATGCGGCAGCCGGCGGCCTTGGCCTTGGCGGCGATCGCGCGCGCGGTGTCGGCCAGGTCGCGCTCGCAGAGCGACCTGCCGACGGCGACGCCTTCGGCGTTGAGGAAGGTGTTGGCCATGCCGCCGCCGATCACCAGCAGGTCGACCTTGGCCACGAGGTTGCCCAGCAGCTCCAGCTTGGTCGAGACCTTGGCGCCGCCGACGATGGCGGCCAGCGGGCGCTCCGGCTTCTCCAGCGCGCGGCCCAGGTGCTCCAGCTCCTCCTGCATCAGCAGGCCGGCGGCGGCCGGCAGCTTGTGCGCCAGGCCCTCGGTCGAGGCATGCGCGCGGTGCGCCGCCGAGAAGGCATCGTTGACGTAGAGGTCGCCAAGCTTGGCCAGGGCGTCGACGAAGGCCGGATCGTTCGCCTCCTCGCCCTTGTGGAAGCGCAGGTTCTCCAGCAGCAGCACGCCGCCCGCGGGCAGCGCGGCCACCGCCGCCTCGGCCGCCGGGCCGACGCAGTCCTCGGCGAAGGCGACGGGCTGGCCCAGCGCCTTGGCCAGCGGCGCGACCACGGCGCGCAGCGACTGGCTGGCATCGCGGCCCTTCGGCCGGCCCAGATGCGACAGGATCACCACCCTGGCACCACCCTGTACCAGGGTGCGGATCGTCGGCGCGGTGCGGTCGAGCCGCGTGGTGTCGCTCACCTGGCCGTCCTGCAGCGGCACGTTGAAGTCGGCGCGGAGCAGCACGCGCTTGCCGGCAAGGGTGAGGTCGCGAAGGGTCTTGAAGCTGGGCATGGTGGTCCTCGTTCCGCTCGGCGGGCTAGGAACCACGAGGGGGGCCGGCGTGCAAGGCCGATTGACCGACCTGGGCGCCTCCCCGAACCTCTGCGGCATGAAGACCCTCACGCCCGGCTTCGCCCTGGTCACCGGCGCCAGCAGCGGCATCGGCGCCGCCCTGGCGCGCGCCCTGCCGCCCGACCGGCCGCTGCTGCTGACCGCGCTGGACCAGGAAGGCCTGCTGGCGATGCAGGCCGAGCTGGCACGGGACGGCCGTCCGGTCCAGATCCTGGCCGCCGACCTGGCCAGCGACGCCGGCCGCCAGGCGGTGATCGACTGGGCCGCGGCGCGGCCCCTGGCACTGCTGGTCAACAACGCCGGGATCTGCGCCTGGGGCCGGCTGGCCGAGACGGACCCGGCGCGACTGGCCGCGCTGGTGCGGCTCAACTGCCTGGCGCCCCTGCTGCTGACCCGCGCGCTGCTGCCGGCCCTGCTGGCAGAGGCGCGGCAGCAGGGTGGGCGCGCCGGCCTGGTCTTCGTCGCCTCGATCGTCGCCTGGCTGCCGCTGCCCTATGTGGCGACCTACTGCGCCAGCAAGGCCTTCGACCGCTTCCTGGGCGAAGCGCTGTCGCAGGAGCTGCGCGGCGAGCCGATCGACGTGCTGACGGTCTGCCCGCCGGTGACGCGCAGCGGCCTGGCCGACGCCGCCGGCATTCCCCGCGAAGGGCCGGGACCGCGGCCCGGCGCCGACCCGGCGGCGATCGCCGCCGCCACGCTCGCCGCGCTCGGGCGGCGAACGCTGCTGCTGCCGGGGCGCGCCGCGCGCCGCGCGGTCTGGGGCCAGGCACTGGTGCCGCGCGTCCTGCTGCGTCCGCTGCTGCGGCGCCGGATGCGGCGCACGGCGGCGGCGGGATGATCCCGCTCGTCCCCGGCCTCGCCCTGATCACCGGCGCCAGCAGCGGCATCGGCGAAGCCCTGGCGCGCGCGCTGCCGCCCGACCGCCCGCTGCTGCTGACCGGGCGCGACCCCGCGCGGCTCGAGGCGCTGCGCGCCGAGCTCGCGACCGGAAGCCGCCCGGTCGAGATCGTTGTGGCCGACCTCGCCGCTCCAGCCGGACCGCAGGCGGTGATCGAGGCGCTGGGCGAACGTCCCCTCGCGCTGCTGGTGAACAACGCCGGCCTCGGCGCCTGGGGCCCCTTTCTGGCCAGCGACCCGGCGCGCGAGGCGGAGATGGTTGCGGTGAACTGCCTCGCGCCCGTGGTGCTGACCCGGGCGCTGCTGCCGCGCCTGATCGAGAGCGCGGGGCAGGGCAAGGGTCGGAGCGGGCTGATCCTCGTCGCCTCCACCGCCGCCTTCCAGCCGCTGCCGAACTTCGCCACCTATGCCGCGACCAAGGCCTTCGACCGCTTCCTGGGCGAGGCGCTGAGCCAGGAACTCGCCGGCCAGCCGGTCGCCGTGCTGACCCTCTGCCCCGGCGCGACCCGCACCCGCTTCTTCGAACGCGCGCGCCTGCCGGGGCTGCGCAGCCACGTAATGGACGCCGACCGCGTGGCCCGCCTGGCACTCGGCGCGCTCGGCCGGCGCACGCTGCTGGTGCCCGGCCTGCTGAACCGCCTGGCCAGCCAGCTCGTCGGCCTGGTGCCGCGCCCCCTGGCGCGGCCGGCGATCCGCCTGGTGATGCGCCAGATGCTGAAGAAGGAGACGCCGTGAGCGACGCACTCGACCGCCTGCTGGCCGCCGGTGTCGGCGATACGCGGCCCCTGCTGGGCTTCGCCGCGCGGCGCTGGTCGCGCGCCCAGCTCCTGGCCGAGGCCCGGGGCTTCGCCGCCGAGCTGGCGCGGCGCGGCCTGCCGCCGGGCGCGCGCCTCGGCATCGCGCTGCCGAACTTCCCGGCCACGGTGGTGGCGCTGCTGGCGGCGCTGGTCGGCGGCTTCCGGGCCCTGCCGGTCGATCCGCGCCAGCCGGTCGACGCGCTGCTGGACTGGCAGGCGCGGCTCAGGCCCGACGCGCTGGTGACCCAGGACCTCGCCACGGTCTTCGAGCGCACGCGCCCGCTGCTCGCGGACCCGCACCTCAGCCTGATCGCCGTGGCGCGCCTGGCGGACG
>JAKOWB010000296.1 GCA_029781795.1 Pseudomonadota bacterium
ACGCGGCGCAGGAGACGCTGCAGATCCCCGGCAACGAGGCGGACCTGGACGCCGCGCCCGCCTATGTGACGCAGCAGGAGCTGCTGGACCAGCAGCAGGCCGAACGCGACAAGGCGACCGCGACGCAGCCGGCCGATACCTCGGTCAACTCGGCGCCGCAGCAGGCCCAGACGCCCGACCCTGAATAGGGCCCTGGGTTCATAGCGGAGGTCGAGGGCCGGCCGCGCGCCCCGCGGCCGGCCACTCCGCTTCCCCTCATCGATTTCAACAGAAAGGCATTGGCATGAACGCCACCAACAAGCACTCGATCAACGCCCTCAACGGCCTCGTCGAGACCACGCTGGACAGCGCCGAGGGCTATCGCGTCGCGTCCGAGGACACGACCAACCCGCGCTTCAAGACGCTCTTCGCCGAGCGGGCGCAGAGCCGGCGCCAGATCGTCACCGCGCTGCAGGCCGAGGTGCGTCATCTCGGCGGCCATCCGCAAGATGACGGCACGGTGCTCGGCGCCGCGCACCGCGTCTTCCTCAACCTCAAGAACCTGGTCGACGACAGCGACCAGGCCATCGTCAACGAGGTCGAGTCCGGCGAGGACCACGTCAAGGAGAAGTACGAGGCGGTGCTGGCCGATGGCGCGCTGCAGCGCACCGCGCGCGAGGCCGCCCACAAGGCCTACGCCTCGATCAAGGCGGATCACGACCGCATGCGCGATCTGAAGCGGGCGCTGAAGGCGGCCTAGCGGCCCCGACGGCGACTGCTTCGGCGATGGCCGGCCGCGCGCCCCGCGGCCGGCCATTTGCGTCTCTTACGGCCCCCGTCTACGGCCCCCGCCGGCTGCGGCCGCGGCCGCGCTTGCCGCTTTGCGAACGGGCGGCGGCCTGCTTGATCTGGTCGACCAGGCTGGGCCGGGCGCCCTTGGGGCTGCCGGGCGGCAGTTCCAGTTCGT
This sequence comes from Pseudomonadota bacterium, assembly GCA_029781795.1. GTDB lineage: Bacteria > Pseudomonadota > Alphaproteobacteria > Kiloniellales > JACOMY01 > JAKOWB01. Next base: position 947 of record JAKOWB010000296.1, read on the forward strand.
CGGCCTGCAGGCGCTTGATCTCGTCGCGCAGGCGCGCGGCGGTCTCGAACTCCAGGTCGGCGGCGGCCTCGCGCATGCGCTTCTCCAGGTCGGCGATGTGGGCCTGCAGGTTGTGGCCGACCAGGTGCTGGGTCTCGGCGTCGCCGGTGTCGACCGTGACGTGGTCGCGCTCGTAGACCGAGGCCAGGATGTCGCCGATCTGCTTCTTCACGCTCTCCGGCGTGATGCCGTGCGCGGCGTTGTAGGCCTGCTGCTTCTCGCGCCGGCGCTGCGTCTCGTCCAGCGCGTGCTGCATCGAGGCGGTGACGCGGTCGGCATAGAGGATGACGCGGCCCTCGACGTTGCGCGCGGCGCGGCCGATGGTCTGGATCAGGCTGGTCTGGCTGCGCAGGTAGCCCTCCTTGTCGGCGTCCAGGATGCAGACCAGCGCGCACTCCGGGATGTCCAGGCCCTCGCGCAGCAGGTTGATGCCGACCAGCACGTCGAAAGTGCCGAGCCGCAGGTCGCGGATGATCTCGATGCGCTCCAGCGTTTCCACGTCCGAGTGGATGTAGCGCACCTTGATGCCGGCCTCGTGCAGGTACTCGGTCAGGTCCTCGGCCATGCGCTTGGTCAGCGTGGTGACCAGCACGCGGAAGCCCTTGGCCACCATCGCCTTGCACTCGCCGATCAGGTCGTCGACCTGGTGCTCGGTCGGGCGGATGATGCAGACCGGGTCGATCAGGCCGGTGGGGCGGATCACCTGCTCGACGAAGACGCCGCCGGTCTGCTTCATCTCCCAGGGGCCGGGCGTGGCCGAGACGTGCACCGTCGGCGGGCGCATCACCTCCCACTCCTCGAACTTCAGCGGCCGGTTGTCGATGCACGAGGGCAGGCGGAAGCCGTACTCCGACAGCACCGACTTGCGGCTGTAGTCGCCGCGGAACATGGCGCCGATCTGCGGCACGGTGACGTGGCTCTCGTCGACGATCAGCAGCGCGTTGTCCGGCAGGTACTCGAAGAGGGTCGGCGGCGGCTCGCCCGGCTTGCGGCCGGTGAGGTAGCGGGAATAGTTCTCTATGCCGGCGCAGGAGCCGGTGGTCTCGATCATCTCCAGGTCGAAGGTGGTGCGCTGCTCCAGCCGCTCGGCCTCCAGCAGCTTGCCCTCGCGCTGGAACTCGGCCAGCCGGACCTTCAGGTCCTCCTTGATCTGCTTGGCCGCCTGGATCAGCGTCGGCTTCGGCGTCACGTAGTGGCTGTTGGCATAGACGCGGATCTCCTGCAGCGCCGCGGTCTTCTCGCCGGTCAGCGGGTCGAACTCGGTCAGCGCCTCGATCTCGTCGCCGAACAGGCCGATGCGCCAGGCGCGGTCCTCGTAGTGGGCGGGGAAGAGCTCCACCGTGTCGCCGCGCACGCGGAAGGCGCCGCGCTGGAAGGCCGCCTCGTTGCGCTTGTACTGCAGCTCGACGAAGCGGCGCAGCAGGGTCTGGCGGTCGATCCGCTCGCCGACCTTCAGGCCCAAGGTCATGGCCTGGTAGGTCTCGGGACTGCCGATGCCGTAGATGCAGGAGACCGAGGCGACGATCACCACGTCGTTGCGCTCGAACAGCGCGCGCGTCGCCGAGTGGCGCATGCGGTCGATCTGCTCGTTGATCGAGGATTCCTTCTCGATATAGGTGTCGCTGCGCGGGACGTAGGCTTCCGGCTGGTAGTAGTCGTAGTAGCTGACGAAGTACTCCACCGCGTTGTCGGGGAAGAAGGACTTCATCTCGCCATAGAGCTGCGCCGCCAGGGTCTTGTTCGGCGCCAGCACCAGGGTCGGGCGGTTCAGCCGCTGGATCACCTGGGCCATGGTGAAGGTCTTGCCCGAGCCGGTGACGCCCAGCAGCACCTGGTCGCGCTCGTTGGCCAGCAGCCCTTCGGTCAGGGCCTCGATGGCCTGCGGCTGGTCGCCGGCCGGCTGGAAGTCGGACACCAGCTTGAAGCTGCCGGGGGCGCGGGGCAGCGAGCGGCTGACCTCGATGGACTCGAGGGTGGGGACGGAGGCGTGCGGCATGGTCCCTATATAGGCCGCCTGGGGTGAAACGGGAACAGGCTCGCGCCGTCCCACGACCCTATTGCGGCGGCGCCTTGATCCTCAGCACCACGGGCAGCGGCTCGCCCCGCGGCGCGGCGGCCAGGCTGCCGGCCGGGAAGCGCCAGCGCATGGGGCCGGCCGGCTCGCCGGTCACGCCGGCGATCACCAGGTCCATGGGATAGACCCGGCCCTGGCTCAGCGGCACATCCACGACCAGCTCCCTGCCGAGGTCGATGGCCTGGTCGGTGGAGATGACGAAGCCCATTTCCAGGTCATAGGCCTTGAGCATGGCATCGTAGATCGCCTGCAGGCGGTCGACGTGGTCGACTTCCTTCCAGCGCAGGCAGCTCGACCCCATGAAGGCGCGCCAAGCCTGGGTCATGGCCATCTGCTTCTCGAAGAAGGCGACATAGGCCTCGCCCTCCTTGGAGCGGATCCACTCCTCGGCCTTCTGCTTGCCGACGTTGACCGCGACGCTGACCAGGATGCCGAGGCCGACGTGCGCCGCCTGGCGCCGCCAGGAGCCGAGCCTGGCCAGGTCGTCGATGGCGTTGGTGACCGAGCGCCGCTCGGCGGCCAGCGCCGCCTCCAGGTCGACCTTGCTGCGCCACTGCGGGTCCATCGCCTCCAGCCAGGGCACCGGGTCGGTGCGCATGCGGCGCAGCTCGGCGAGGTCGGCGAGACCGCGCTCGATGCGGTTCTCCACCGCCGCGCGCTGCGCTGCCAGGGTGGCCGGATCCTTCACCCCCATGGCCAGCACCTCGCGCAGGATCGGCCAGCCGTAGCGGTCGAACAGCGCGCCCTTGGGGAAGAGCTCCGGATCGGTGATGGAGAGGCGCTGTGCCTCGGCCCCGGCGGCGGCGGCGTAGCGGCAGTAGGAATCGTCGTCCAGCAGCGCGTCGGCGTCGTACTGCTTCTCCTCGTTCTCGCGCTGCTTGGCGACCAGCGCGGCGAGGCCGCTGGCGTCGAAGTTCTGGATCGGCTCCTGGCCCTTGTAGATGTCCCAGAGGTTGAAGGCGAGCTTCGAGGTCGCGTCGATCAGCAGCCCCGGCGGCCCGCCGGTGAGGAAGGAGAAGCCGAGCTCCGCACCGGTGCCGAGCACCTCGACGCCGAGCTGCTTGGCCAGGCTCGACCAGTTGGCGCCCAGCACCGCGCGATCCTCGGAAGCGACCTCCTCGGCCGCCGCCAGGAAGGCCTGACGCAGGCGCCAGTTCAGCTGCTCGGCCTCGAACAGCGCGGCCTGCGCCGTCAGCAGGTCCTGCCGCGCCTGCTCGAAGGTGGCGCGCAGGCGCTCCAGGTCCTCGTGCCCGGCCTCGTAGCGGGTGAGGTCGTCCTGCGTCGCGCGGATGAACTGCACATAGCCGAACGGCCGGTCGATGCGGCGGCGGCGGTCCTTGGTCTCGTCCAGCGTCGCCGTCAGCTTGGCGATGGCGGCCTCGGCGGCGGCGATGGCCTCCTGCGCGACCTGGGTCGAAGTCTCGTCGAAGCCGCGGCGCAGGCGCGCCTCCAGGATCTGCGGGCGCAGCGCGTCGATGCGGCGGTCGAGGTCCTGCTGCGCGCGCTGGAGCTGAGCGGGCGTGGTCGGGCGCAGGTCGTCGTTGCTCTCCGGCACGGCGGCCCAGAGGTCGCGGATGCGCCGGTTGGCCTCGTCGAGCTGCGCCGCCAGGGAGTCCAGCAGCTTCACCTCGGCGGCCATGCCGATCTGGTCGCCGCGGTCGCTGGCGGCGAGCAGGCGGTCCTCGGCCAGACCCTTCTCGCGCAGCAGGTTGTCGCGATGGCGCAGCAGGCTCTGCAACTCGGACGGCAGGGCGGCGCGGTCGATGGCCAGGGCGTCGCGCGCGCGCTGCAGTTCGGCCTGCTGCGCCTCCAGGCGCTGGATGTCGGCCTCCTTGGTGCGGGCGGCCTCGGCCAGGGTCTCGATGGCGGCGGCCTGGCGCGTGATGGTGTCCTGCTCGGCGGCGATGCGGCGCTCCAGGTCCTCGATGTCGGCGTCGAGCGCGCCCTGGGCGACGCGCAGCGCCAGGTCGTCGACCGTCGGCGGCTGCAGGTGCGCGTCGGCGCCGGCGCCGATGGCGACCTCGACCCGGGCCAGGGGGGACTTGCCGGCCTGGAAGACCAGGCGGTCGCCGGCCGCGGCGTAGAGGCGCCCGGCCTCGGCCTCGTCCTGCAGGTCCGCCGGCGCGCCGGCCGGCGGCAACACCGTCAGCAGGGCGCTGCGGAAGACCTGGCGCGTCTCGTCCGGCTTGGTCTCGATCCACAGCGGCTTGTCGCCGCCCGGCAGGTTCAGCCAGAAGGCGTTCCAGGTGATCGCGCGGTCGGTGGTCAACTCCAGGCGCAAGGTGCCGCCCGGCTGCACCGCCGCCAGCGGCACGCCGGTCTCGCTGATCGCGCGCAGCGAGACGCCGACATGCGCGGCCTTCAGCGGCACGGTCAGCAGCGTCACGTCGGTCAGCGCGCCGTCGCGCCACCAGATGCAGAATTCCTCGTCGGTGGCGTTGATCTGCCGGCCATCGGCGCTGAGCTGGCCGCGCAGGCTCTGCTGCAGGTTGCGCGCGCGCAGCTGCTCGACCACCTGCTGCGGCGGCTTGGGATCGCCCCAGTTCTCCGCGTCGCCGAAGACCGCCGCATGCGTCGCGGTGAGGAAGCGCCCGTCGAAGGCGAACTCGCCGGCGCGATACCAGTTCCAGAGATTGACGGCGCCGTCCTCGTTCGAGGGCTCCATCAGCATCGTGTAGCTTTGCCGGTCGATGGCACAGCCCTGCGGCGCGTCGGTCGGCCCGGCGTCCACCAGCCAGATGCCGTCGAGCGGCTGGAAGGCGGGGTCGGCGGACAGGGACCCGGACGCAAGGCTGGCCGCGCCCAAAAGGGCGAGCAGCGCGGCGATCGCCTGCAAGGGACGTGCCTGGCGCAAGGCGGGCCTCCGTCTCTTCGGCTCTGGCACAAGTGTAAGGGGGATGGGTCAGGATGCAAGCCCGTGCGCCGGGTCGCGCATTTGGCGCCTGGGCAGGTAAGCCTTTTTCGGCCCTTTGTGAGATTTTTTAGAATTATTCTATTGACGATTCCAGCAGGGGCTCCTATCTGTATCTCCGCAATTGCGATTTAGTCGCAAACCAAGATGACCCCGAGCTCTAGGAGATGCAAGACCATGCTGACCGTTGGTGACCGCCTTCCCGCCTTTTCGCTCAAGGCCGTGACGAAGATCGACGTGAAGACCCCGGACGAGGCCTTCGAGACGATCGGCAACGAGACCTACAAGGGCAAGTGGACCGTGCTGTTCTTCTGGCCGAAGGACTTCACCTTCGTCTGCCCGACCGAGATCGCCGCCTTCGGCAAGCTGAACGGCGAGTTCGCCGACCGCGACGCGCAGATCCTCGGCGTCTCGACCGACAGCGAGTTCGTGCACTTCGCCTGGCGCCGCAGCCACGAGGACCTGCGCGACCTGCCCTTCCCGATGCTGGCCGACGTGAAGCGCGAACTGAGCCAGGGCCTCGGCATCCTCGACAAGGCCGAGGGCGTGCCGCTGCGCGCCACCTTCATCGTCGACCCCGAGGGCGTGATCCGCTTCGTGTCGGTCAACGACCTCTCGGTCGGCCGCAACCCGCAGGAGGTGCTGCGCGTGCTCGACGCCCTGCAGACCGACGAGCTCTGCCCCTGCAACTGGCAGAAGGGCGAGGACGTCCTGCGCCCCGCCGCCTGACCCGACGGCCCTGATGCAACAGCCCGGCCGTTCCGCCCCGACGCGGGCGGGGCGGCCGGCACCTGACGACAAGGAAAGACCCTCATGTCACTCGACAGCCTGAAGTCGGCCCTGCCCGACTATGCCAAGGACATCAAGCTGAACCTCTCCAGCGTGCTGACCGCCGGGGCCCTGAGCGAGCAGCAGGTCTGGGGCGCGGCCCTGGCCTCGGCCATCGCCGCGCGCAACGAGCAGGTGACCCGCGCCATCGCCGCCGAGGCGGCCGGCAAGCTCTCGCCCGAGGCGGCCACGGCCGCCAAGGCGGCGGCGGCCATCATGGCGATGAACAACGTCTATTACCGCTTCGTCCACCTGACGCCGAAGGCGGGCTATGGCCAGCTCCCGGCGCGTCTCAGGATGAACGTCATCGCCAACCCCGGCGTCGACAAGCTGGACTTCGAGCTCTTCTCGCTCGCGGTCTCGGCGGTCAACGGCTGCGGCCTCTGCATCGAGAGCCACGAGCACGAGGTGCTGCAGAAGGGCGCGACCAAGCAGCAGGTACAGGATGCCGTGCGCATCGCCGCGGTGATCCATGCCGCCGCCACGGTGCTGGAGGCCGAGGCCGCCCTGGGCCCGGCACAGATCGCCGCCGCGGCCTGATCCCGGCCGCCCCGCCAACGCGAAACCCCGCCGGTCCTGCGACCGGCGGGGTTTTCGTTGCTCGACCTCCGGGGCCGCTCAGTTCTTGAAGCTGGGGTCCTTGCGCTCCATGCGGCGCATCAGGGCCGGCCACTCATGATATCCCGAGGGGTAGTGGCTGTTCTGCACTGCGACCTTGGCCACGACGGCTGGATCGGGCTCGTGGATCTTCTGGCCGGTCTGCATCACAGCGAGCTGCGCGCGGCAGGCCTTGTCGAGGTAGTACATCATGACGAAGGCCTCGGCCACGGTTCGCCCGCAGGTCAGCAGGCCGTGGTTGCGCAGGATCATGCACTTGTGCTGGCCGAGGTCCGCGGCCAGGCGCTCGCACTCGCCGAGGTCGATCGAGAGCCCCTCGTACTCGTGGTAGGCGACATTGCCGACGAAGCCGTAGGCATCCTGCATCACCGGGATGAGGCCGCAGTCCAGCGCGGAGACCGCCATGCCGGCCAGCGTGTGGGTGTGCATGACGCAGGCGACGTCGTGCCGCGCCGCGTGAATGGCGCCGTGGATCACGAAGCCGGTGTAGTTGACCGCGTGGCCGATGTTCATGTCGCTGCCGACCGGCTTGCCGTCCAGCCCAACCTTGACCAGGGATGAGGCGGTGATCTCCTCGTAGCTGAGGCCCAGGGGGTTCAACAGGAAATGGTTGTCCTCGCCCGGCACGCGGGCGGAGATGTGGTTCCAGACCAGATCGTCCATGCCGAAATCGTGCGCGAGGCGATAGGCACAGGCCAGGTCGACGCGGGTCTGCCACTCGGCCTCGCTGACGCGGGCCTTGGTCAGGGAAACGGCAGCGGAAACGGCCATCAGGGTACCTCCGGCGTGGAATGCTGGCCGGAGTATCCGTTGCCGCGCGCCGGGGCGCCAGTGTCGGCCTTTCAGACCACGTCGGACGAGGCCGCAGGGCTGGCCGGCAGCGGCTGGTGCTCGCGCCCCATCGAGGGGTCGAAGGAAGCCGAGGCGACCAGCACGAGAGCCATGGCCAGCAGCGCCGTGGCGGTGACCAGACCGGCGCGCTTCAGGAACCCGCCGACGTCGCTGGGGAAGAGGCTGTGGCGCGGCTGCGGCAGGCTGGTCATGGTTCCTTGGTCCCTCTGCGAGAGGTCTTGCTGTCTCGTGCTTCGTGCCGGCGGGTGGAAACCTCCCCGGCAAGACAAGCCTCCCGCGCGGGCATGGCGGCGATCGGACCGCACTGCGGCAAGATCGCGGCAATCGCCACGCCTTGCGGGCCCTGCTTGTGAGGTTGGCGGGCCTTGCCCTAGGGTGCCGGCCCATGAGCCCGCCGAACGAACCGGTCTTCGTCGAACAGCCCGCCGAGAAGGCGCCCTGGGAACAGGGCTTCGCCGCGATCTTCGCGCGCGACATCGCACCCGGCCTGCAGACGCAGGAGGTGACGCGCCTGCGCGCCGTGGCGCTGCTGTGGAAGCTGGAGGCCGGCGTGCTGGCCCTGGCCATCGTCGCCTGGTTGATCCTGGACTGGTCCGACGCGCACTGGGCCTTCCTCTGGATCGTCGTGCCGCTGGCGGCGATCTTCTTCGGCTACTTCGCCGCCAGGCTGCCGCGCCTCATGTACCGGGAGGGCCTGCGCGAGCTGGTCATGCCGCCGGTCTGCGCCTTCCTCGGCGGCCTCAGCTATCGCCGCCGGGGCGAGGGCGGCGGCATCGATCCCAAGCGGCTGATGGAGGTGGGACTGATCCCGCCGGCCTCGCGCTTCACGCTGGAGGACTATTTCGCCGGCAAGTGGCGCGACCTCGCCTGGGAGATGGTCGAACTGCGCGTCATCAAGGAGAGCAGCGGCAGCAGCAGCGGCGGGCGCACGACCCGCACGGTCTATCGCGGACTGCTGCTGCGCATGCTGGTGCCGGTCGGATTCGAGGGCGTGGTGGTGGTCAGCCGTGACTACGGCAAGCTGGGCAACGAGCTGGCCAGCCTGGCCGGTCTCGGCCGCTCGCTGGGCCGCGTGCCGCTGCCGCATGTCGCCTTCGAGGAGCACTTCGAGGTGCGCAGCGACGGCAAGGCGCGGCTGGAGACGCTGCTGACCGAGCCGGTGCTGCAGGCGCTGCTGCAGCTGGACCAGATGCGCGGCGGCAAGGGCCTCACCGCCGCCTTCGCCGACGGCGCCTGCTTCATCGCCCTGCCGCTGCGCCAGGACCTCTTCGAATTCGGCTCGCTGTTTCGCTCGGTCTACAAGGTCGCGGACGACCTGCACGAGATCCTGTTCCAGGCCACGCTGCCGTGTCGCATCATCGACGCGCTGAACGGCGAGATGCCGCAGAAGGTGCTCTGATGGACTCGATTCCCGCGTTCCCCGGCATCGTCGATCCCGAGATGGCCGCCGCCCTGACGCTGCAACCGGCCTGGAGCACGGCGATCAACGCGGTCTGGTGCCGCGACCTCGCCATGATGCGGCTGCTGTTCGATCAGGGCCGCGTGTTCTGGAACGACGGCACGCCGGCGCTGCCGCGGGTGGTCGACCTCACCCTGCCGCGCCCCGGGCGTGACCTGCCGCTGCGGCTCTACGACCCGGTTGGCGACGGCGCGCCGCGGCCGGCGCTGGTCTTCCTGCATGGCGGCGGCTACGTGGTCGGCACGCTGGACACCCACGACGTGATCTGCCGCGAGTTCGCCAAGGCCTCGGGCCACATCGTGGTCAACGTCGACTACGCCCTGTCGCCGGAGTTCAAGTTCCCCCGCGCGGTCGAGGAGGTGGTGGCCGTCGGCCGCTGGCTGAAGGCGCTGGGTGGCGAGTGGGGCATCGATCCGGCGCGCGTCGCGGTCGGCGGCGACTCCGCCGGCGCCGGCCTCTCGATGGGAGCGATGCTGACCCAGCGCGACCTCTTCCAGGCCGCCTGGCTGGTCTATGGCGCCTTCGCGTCGGAGGAGACGCCCTCGCGCCGGCTCTACTCGGGGCCGGAGTGGGGCCTGACGCCGGAGTACCGCACCTTCTATCGCAGCGCCTACTACGCCCGGGCGGAGGACGCCGAGGATCCGCGCGCCGTCGCCTGCCGGGCCGCCGACCTCGCCGGCCTGCCGCCGCTGCTGCTGGCGCCGGCCGAACTCGACCCGCTGCGCGACGATTCCTATGTCCTGGCCGAGCGGGTCGCCGCCGCCGGCGGGCAGGCCGAGGTGGTCCCCTATCTCGGCTGCTACCACGGCTTCCTGCACATGACGAAGCACCTGGCCAAGGCGCGCCAGGCCGTGGCCGACGGCGCCGCCTTCGTCCGCCGGGTGCTGGGCGACTAGCCTCGTCCCGGCCGACCGGCCTAGGCTGGGCGAGGCGCGCGGGGGCGCGCCGCTTGGCGACTCGTGGGGGACATTCGACACAATGCGGAAAGCGAAAGGCTGGCTCGGCCTCGCCGGGCTGCTCCTGCTTCTGGCAGGACCGGCCGCGGCCTACCAGGAGAGCTTCTGGAACACCGACTTCGGCCAGATGACCCTGGTCTATCAGGGCAGCAAGGTGACCGGCACCTACACCGACCCGCCCGGCATGCTGCGCGGCAAGATCAACGACGACGGCACGCTGTCGGGCTACTGGCTGCAGAGCAAGTCGCAGTATGCCTGCGGCTACCAGCGCGAGGGCACCTACTACTGGGGCACCTTCAGCTTCTGGGCCGACGGCAGCGACCGCTTCGACGGCTACTGGACCTATTGCGACGGCAGCGGCGGCGGGCGCTGGACCGGCGTGCTGACCGGCAAGCGCTAGCGGGGCGCGGCGGGCCGGATTGTCTGCCGACAAGGCCCTGCGGGGCGGGCCGGCCTGCCGTGCCGCGACCGCCCGTTGCACCGCAGCGGAGCCGGGTCTAGTGTCCGCGCGCCTGCGGCCGGAACGGCCGGCCGCGTAGCCCGGAGATCAGGATCATGGCCTTCCTCGCCGACCGCCTCGGCCGCATCAAGCCCTCGGCCACCATCGCGGTGTCGCAGAAGGCGCGCGAGCTGAAGGCCGCGGGCAAGGACGTCATCGGCCTCGGCGCCGGCGAGCCCGACTTCGACACGCCGGACAACATCAAGGAGGCCGCGATCAAGGCCATCAAGGCCGGCGACACCAAGTACACCGCGGTCGACGGCACCCCGGCGCTCAAGGCTGCCATCGTCGCCAAGTTCAAGCGCGAGAACGGGCTGACCTACACGCCCGACCAGGTCATCGTCGGCACCGGCGGCAAGCAGGTGCTCTACAACGCGCTGATGGCGACCTTGAATCCGGGCGATCAGGTGATCGTGCCGGCGCCCTACTGGGTGAGCTATCCCGAGATGGTGGCGCTGGCCGAGGGCGAGCCCGTGGCGGTCGACTGCCCGGCCAACAACGGTTTCAAGCTGATGCCCGAGGACCTGGAGAAGGCCATCACGCCGCGCACCAAGTGGCTGATCCTCAACAGCCCCTCGAACCCGACCGGCGGCGCCTACACCGCGGCCGACCTCAAGGCCCTGGCCGCGGTGCTGCGCCAGCACCCGCAGGTGCATGTGCTGACCGACGACATGTACGAACATCTGGTCTACGACGGCTTCAAGTTCGCCACCATGGCCGAGGTGGCGCCCGACCTCTATGACCGCACCGTCACCATGAACGGCGTGTCCAAGGCCTACTGCATGACCGGCTGGCGCATCGGCTACGCCGGCGGGCCCAAGGCCCTGGTCAAGGCCATGACCACGATCCAGAGCCAGTCGACCTCCAACCCCTCGTCGGTCAGCCAGGCCGCCGCGGTCGAGGCGCTGAACGGCCCGCAGGACTTCATCGCCCGCAACAACGAGCACTTCAAGGCGCGGCGCGACCTGGTGGTGGCCGAACTGAACAAGGCCCCCGGCCTGCACTGCCACAAGCCCGAGGGTGCCTTCTACGTCTACCCCTCCTGCGCCGGCACGCTGGGCAGGAAGACCCCGGGCGGCAAGCGCATCGACAGCGACGAGGACTTCGTGACGGCGTTGCTGGAAGAGACCGGCGTCGCCGTGGTGCATGGCTCCGCCTTCGGCCTCGCGCCCTATTTCCGCATCTCCTACGCCACCTCGACCGAGGTTCTGGCCGAGGCCTGCCGGCGCATCCGCGGCTTCTGCGAGCGGCTGGTCTGAGGGTCCGGGCGATGCGTATCGGGATTCTCGGCGCCGGCGGCGTCGGCGGCTACTTCGGCGGACGCCTGGCCAAGGCCGGCCACCAGGTGACCTTCGTGGCGCGCGGCGCCCACGGCGCGGCGCTGCAGGCGGACGGCCTGACGGTGCTGACGCCGCTTGGCGACTTCAGCGTCAAGCCGGTCACCGTGGTCGAGCGGCCGGAGATGCTGGGTCCGCAGGACGTGGTCATCAACTGCGTCAAGCTGTGGGACCTGGAGGCCAGCGGCCGCTCGCTCGCTACCTCGGGGATAGGCGAGGCGCTGGTGATCCCGATCCAGAACGGCGTCGAGGCGGCGGCGATCCTGACCGGCGCGCTGCCCGATCGCCAGGTGGCGCAGGGCATCGCCTACATCCCGGCCGAGATCCTGAAGCCCGGCGTGATCCGCCACAACGGCAAGTTCGCCAAGCTGGCCTTCGGCGCGCGCCACCCGTCGCAGCGGCCGGTCATCGGGGCACTGGTCAAGGCACTGAACGAGGCCGGCGCCGAGGCGGCGGAAAGCGGCAACATCCAGCTCGACCTCTGGCGCAAGTTCCTGATGCTCGCGACCCTGTCCAGCGTCACCGCGCTGAAGCGCCAGCCGATCGGCCCGATCCGCGCCTCGGCGGAGGGGTCGGCGCTGATCGACGCCTTGATCGCCGAGGCGGCGGCCGTGGGCCGCGCCAACGGTGCCACGCTGCCCGAGGGCATCGAGGCCGAGACGCGCAAGACGCTGGACGCGCTGCCCGACCACATGCGCGCCTCGATGGCGCAGGACCTGGAGAAGGGCGGCCGGCTGGAGCTGCCCTGGCTAGCGGGCGCCGTGCAGCGCCTGGCGGCGGCGCACAACGTCTGCGTCGCCCGCACCAAGGAAGTGGTCGAGGCGCTGGCGCCCTATCAGATGGGACGCGCGGGCTGACCCTCCGCCGCTACCGCAGTTCCGGCCCGAAGATGGCGTCGGGCAGCACGGTGGAAAGCCAGGGCACGTAGGTCACCAGGATCAGGAAGGTCAGCAGTACGGCGAGCCAGGGCAGCGAGGCCTTGGCCACCTGGATCAGTTCCATGCGGGCGATGCCCGACATGACGAAGAGGTTGAGGCCGACCGGCGGCGTCACCATGCCGATCTCCAGGTTGACCACCATGATGATGCCGAGGTGCACCGGGTCGATCCCCAGCTTGCTGGCGATGGGGAAAAGGATCGGCGCCAGGATCAGGATGATGCCCGTCGGCTCCATGAAGCAGCCGGCGACCAGCAGCAGGATGTTGACCACGATCAGGAAGACCCAGGGCGCCAGCTCCGCCGCGGCAATCGATTCCGCGATGGTCTGCGGGATCTGCTCGGTGGTGAGCACATGGGCGAAGAGCAGGGCGTTGGCGATGATGAACATCAGCATCACCGTGGTCTTCGAGGCCTGCACCAGGACCTTGGGCACGTCCTTCAGGCCGATGTCGCGATAGACGAAGACCGCGATGATGAAGGCATAGACCGCGCTGACCGCGGCCGCCTCGGTCGGGGTGAAGACGCCGCCGTAGATGCCGCCCAGGATGATGACCAGCAGCAGCAGGCCCCAGACGGCCTCGCGGAAGGCGCGCCAGCGCTCGCCCCAGGAGGCGCGGGGCTGGCGCGGCAGGCCGAGCATGCGGGCACGCACATAGATCGCCGCCATCAGCATGATGCCGAGCACGGTGCCGGGCAAGATGCCGGCGGTGAAGAGCCGGCCGACCGAGGTCTCGGTCGTCGCGCCATAGACCACCAGCACGATCGAGGGCGGAATCAGGATGCCGAGCGTGCCGGCGTTGACGATCACGCCGGTGGCGAAGTTGCGCGTGTAGCCGGCGCGGATCATGCCGTCGATCACCAGCGTGCCGATCGCCACCACGGTGGCCGGCGAGGAGCCGGACACGGCGGCGAAGAGCATGCAGGCGAAGACCGCCGCGATGGCCAGGCCGCCGCGCAGATGCCCCAGCATGGCGATGGCGAAGGTGATGATGCGCCGGGCCACACCGCCGGTGGTCAGGAACACCCCGGCCAGGATGAAGAAGGGGATCGAGAGCAGCGTGTAGTGCTCGCTGGTCTCGAAGACCTTGAGCGCCAGCGAGGCGAGCGAATCGCGGGCGAAGAGCTGCAGCGTGATGATCGAGGAGAGGCCGAGCGCCGCCGCGATCGGCATGCCGATCGTCATGAAGAGGAACAGCAGCCCGAAGAGGACGGCGGTGGTCATGGCTGCCGTGCCCCCTCGCCATTCTTGCTCGACTGGTTGATCTCGCTTTCCAGCGACTCCCTGGCCTCGTCGGCCAGGTGCAGGGTCATCTGCTGCCCGGTGATCAGGCGGATCAGCACCTGCAGGAAGCGCAGCGCGGCCAGCGCCATGCCGACCGGCACGATCACCGTCGGGATCCAGCGCGGGATCGGCAGGTCCTGCATCAGCACGCCGACCTTCAGCAGCTTGGCGGTGTATTGCCAGCCGCCCCAGCCGAGGTAGCCGCAATAGACCAGGCACAGCAGCACGGCGAGGATCGCCAGGAAGCGGCCCACCCGGGGCGGCAGCAGGCGGACGAAGGCGTCGACGCCGATGTGGCTGCCGATGCGGATGCCGTAGGAGATGCCGAGGAAGATCAGCCAGGCGAAGCAGACGACGGTCAGCTCCAGCGCCCAGGTGAAGCTGTCGTTGAAGACATAGCGCGCCACCACCTGGACGAAGGTGACGACGGTCATCACCGCGAGCAGCGCCGCGAGCGCGAAGCTCTCGAAGCGGTCGAGCAGCCGGAAGACCATGCCGCCTCCCCCCTGGGACGCCAAGCCGGTGGCGGGGCGCGGATCCCTGCTGGACCCGCGCCCCGGCCGTCAGCCGATCACATGCTCGCCGCGCTGGCGGCGTCGATCAGGTCCTGCCCGATGCCGGGGGCGAACTGATCCCACACCGGCTTCATGGCGGCCCGCCACTGCTTCAGCTCGTCGTCGGTGAGGGTGAGGATCTTCGCCTTGCCGGCGGCGGCGATCTTGTCCTTGGCCTCGGCGTTCAGCTTGGCGGCGATGCCGTTGGAATAGCTGGTCGCCTCGGCCATGGACTTGGCCAGCACCGCGCGCACGTCGTCCGGCAGCTCGTTCCACCAGGTGGCGTTGGTGACGACCATGTAGTCGATCACGCCGTGGTTGGTCTCGCTGATGGCCGCCTGCACCTCGTAGAACTTCTGCGAGTAGATGTTCGACCAGGTGTTCTCCTGGCCGTCCACGACGCCGGTCTGCAGCGCCTGGTAGACCTCGGAGAACTTCATCTTCTGCGGGTTGGCGCCGAGCGCGGCGAACTGCGCTTCCAGCACGTCAGAGGCCTGGATGCGGAACTTCAGGCCCTTGGCGTCGCCGGGGACGTGCAGCTCCTTGTTGGCCGACATCTGCTTCATGCCGTTGTGCCAGTAGGCCAGGCCCAGCAGGTCCTGGTCGGTCATGGCGCCGAGCAGCGACTGGCCGACGTCGCTGTTCTGGAACTTGTCCACGGCCTCCTGGTTCTTGAACATGAAGGGCAGGTCATAGACCTGCAGCTTCTTGGTGAAGCGGTCGAACTTCGACAGCGAGGGGGCGATGAACTGCACGTCGCCGAGCAGCAGCGCCTCCAGCTCCTTGTCGTCGCCGAACAGCGAGGAGTTCGGATAGACCTCGACGGTGACCTTGCCGGGCAGGGCCGCCTCGACCAGTTCCTTGAACTTCAGCGCGCCCTGGCCCTTCGGGGTGGTCTCGGCCACGACGTGGCTGAACTTGATGACCAACGGCTCTTCCGCGAATGCGGCGTTGCCGAGCAACAGGGTCATGGCCGCGGCGGCGGCCGCGATATAGCTCCTCATCGGAATGTCCTCCCAGACTTTAAGCGATAGTGACGTCGGGTATTCGTTGTGGCTCTGCCTCTTGTCCCGCGGACCCCGTTGCCGCGTGGTTGAGACTTATCCGCCAATAGTTCTGGCATCCGCCGGGCGGCGCAAGCCCTGAATCTCGGTGCCCGGCGGCCCTAGGCTGTTGCATGCGCCGGCACAACGGCGCGACGATTACCCCCGTGGGAGAGCCGGTCAACGGCCCGGGCACACGCGTTATGGAGGACGTCGTCATGGGAGACAGCACCCCAAGAGAAGCACGTTGCGCAGTGATCGTCGGCCCCTACACCGCGGGCAAGACGACGCTGCTGGAAGCCATGCTCTTCGCCGCCGGCGCGACCCAGCGCAAAGGCTCCGTGCCGCAGGGCAACACGGTGGGCGACGCCAACCCCGAGGCGCGCCAGCGGCAGATGACCACCGACCCCAACGTCGTGCACTTCACCTACCTCGGCGACACTTGGACCGCGATCGACTGCCCGGGCTCGGTCGAGCTGATGCAGGACACACGTACCGCGCTGATGGCGGCCGACATCGTGATCGTCGTCGCCGAGCCCGACCCCGGCCGCGCCGCGGCCCTGGCGCCCCTGCTGCGCGCCCTCGACGAGCTCTCGATCCCGCATGTCATCTTCGTCAACAAGATCGAGAAGGCCCCGGCGCGCGTGAGCGAGCTGCTGGCCGCGCTGCAGGCTGCGTCGGCCCGGCCGCTGGTGCTGCGCGAGGTGCCGATCCGCGAGGGCGAGACGATCACCGGCTATGTCGACTTGGTGAGCGAGCGGGCCTGGCACTACAACGAGAACAAGCCCTCGGACCTGATCGCCATGCCGGATTCCATGAAGGACCGCGAGAGCGAGGCCCGACAGGAGATGCTGGAGGCGCTGGCCGACTTCGACGACGGGCTGATGGAGCAGCTGCTCGAGGACAAGGTGCCGGCCACGGCCGAGGTCTATCAGCAGCTCACCCGCGACCTGCAGCAGGATCTGATCGTGCCGGTGCTGATCGGCTCGGCCGAGCACGGCAATGGCATCGTGCGCCTGCTGAAGATCCTGCGGCATGAGGCGCCCGGCCCGCGGCAGACCGCCGAGCGACTGGGCATCCCGCTGAACGGGGGTCTTGCCGCCAGCGTGGTCCGCACGATCTACCAGGCGCACACGGGCAAGCTCTCGCTGGTGCGCCTGTGGCAGGGCGAGCTGAAGGAGGGCCAGACCCTGGGCGGCGAGCGGCCCTCGGGCCTCTATCACCTGCGTGGCGGCGAGGTGGAGAAGATCAGCCAGGCCGGGGCCGGCGATGTGATCGGCGTCGGCCGCTGCGACGGTCTGAAGCCCGGCGACCTGGCCGGCGAGGCGAAGCGCGAGGCCGGCCAGCACGCGGCCTGGCCGGAGGCGCCGCAGCCGGTCTATGCGCTCGCGGTACAGCCGCAGAACCGGCAGGACGAGGTGAAGCTGACCGGCTCGATCGCCAAGCTGATCGAAGAGGATCCCTCGCTGGCCCTGGAGCACAACCACGACACCCACCAGATGCTGCTGTGGGGCCAGGGCGAGATCCACCTGCAGCTCGCGGTCGAGCGGTTGAAGAACAAGTACAACGTGGCGGTCCGCACGCAGCGCCCGCAGACGCCGTACAAGGAGACGATCCGCCACGGCACCGACGTGCATTCCCGCTTCAAGCGGCAGTCTGGCGGCCACGGCCAGTTCGCCGACGTCAAGGTGCAGATCAAGGCATTGCCGCGTGGCAGCGGCTTCCAGTTCGAGGACGCGGTGGTCGGCGGCGCGGTGCCGCGGCAGTTCATCTCCTCGGTCGAGGAGGGGGTGAAGGAGGGCCTGCTCCAGGGGCCGCTCGGCTTCCCGGTGGTCGATGTCGGGGTCCGGCTGCACGACGGCCAGTACCACTCGGTCGACTCCTCTGACATGGCCTTCAAGACCGCCGGCCGCCAGGCCGTGCAGGAGGGACTGCCGAAATGCGATCCCGTCCTGCTGGAGCCGATCTGCGAGGTGACGATCGACGTGCCCTCGGACGCCATGAGCCGCGTACACGGCATCGTCTCCTCGCGCCGCGGGCACCTGCTGGGCTTCGAGGGCAAGCCGGGCTGGGATGGCTGGGACCAGATCAAATGCCACCTGCCGGCCTCGGAGCTGAGCGACCTGATTGTCGAGCTGCGCTCGGCGACGCAGGGTGCCGGCAGCTTCGTGTGGAGGTTCGACCACCTGCAGGAGCTGACCGGCCGGCCGGCCGAGAAGGTGATCCAGGAGCGCCAGCAGGCGGCGCAGTAGGACGGGAGAAGGCATGGAGAGGCAGGAGCTGGCGGCGCGCCTGGTCGCGGCGCGCCGGCCGGGGAGCACGCCCCTGGCGTCGGACGACGCGGCGATTCCGCGCGACCTCGCCGGGGCCTACCGGGTGCAGGACGCGGTGGTACGTCTGAACGCCGCCAACGGACAGGGGCGG
The DNA here is from genome assembly GCA_029781795.1 of Pseudomonadota bacterium. Classification (GTDB taxonomy): domain Bacteria; phylum Pseudomonadota; class Alphaproteobacteria; order Kiloniellales; family JACOMY01; genus JAKOWB01. The sequence continues at coordinate 18,761 of JAKOWB010000296.1, forward strand.
CCCTGGGGCTGGAAGGTCGCGGTTGCCAGCCCTGCCGCCCAGCGCTGGCACAAGGTGGCGGAGCCGGTGCTGGGCCGCATGTTCGCCGGCGGCCTGCGGCAGTCGCCGGCCCGCCTGCCGGCCGGGCGCTGGCGGCCCTGCCTGATCGAGCCGGAGATCGCCTTCACGCTCGGCCGCGACCTGCCGCCGCGCACCCGTCCCTACGGCCTGGACGAGGTGACGGCGGCGGCGACGACGCTGCACCCGGCGATGGAGATCGCCAGCTCCGCCTATGGCGAGGCCGGCTGGTACCATGCGCCGCTCTGCGCCATGGTGGCTGACAACTCCTCGCACGCCGGCCTGGTGCTGGGCGAGGGGCGCCGCGACTTCGCCGGCGTCGACCTGGCCGCGTTACGGGTCGAGGTCTGGGTCGACGGGCGGCGGCACGGCGTCGGCAGCGGGGCCAATGCCATGGGCGACCCCTTGCGCTCGCTCGCCTGGCTCGCCAACCACCTGGCGCGGCGCGGCCAAGGACTGCGCCAGGGCGAGGTGGTGACCACCGGCTTGCTGGCCCCCTTCGTCGACCTCAAGCCAGGTCAGCGCGCCGCCGCTTTCTACGGTCCCTTCGGTTCCTGCAGGGTGAGCCTCGATGCCTGACAGCCTGAACGAGCGCCTCTTCGCCGGGCGCGATCCGCGCAATGCCGAGACCGCGATCACGCCGGCCGAGGCGCCGCCCGACCTTGCCGTCGCCTATCGCGAGCAGGCCCTGCTCGTACGCCGGCTCTGCGAGGCCGGCGGGCGTCGGCCGGTCGGCTACAAGATCGGCGCCACCAGCCTGCGCGCGCAGCAGTTCCTCGGCGTGCGCGAGCCCTTCGCCGGCCGCGTGCTGGCGGGCGGCCTCTACAGTTCGCCGGCCAGGCTGCCGGCCGGGCACCTGCGCTTCCGTCTGGTCGAGCCGGAGTACGCCTTCACCCTGGCCCGCTCGCTGCCGGCGCGCGCCCGCGCCTACGGTGTGGCCGAGGTGTCGGAGGCGATCGGCACGCTGCACCCGGCGATCGAAGTGGTCTGCTCGGCCTATGGCGCCGAACGCTGGCTGAAGGTCGGCGGGCGCGCGCTGGTCGCCGACAACGGCGCGCACGGCGCGCTGGTGCTGGGCGAGGGGCGCCGCGACTGGCGTCACATCGACATGGCGCGCGAGCGGGTGGAGCTCAGGATCGACGGAAAGCTCGCCGGCACAGGCGACGGCACGGCGGCGCTGGGCCATCCGCTGAAGGCGCTGGCGTGGCTGGCCACCGATCTTGCCCGCCGCGGCCAGGGCCTGGCGGCCGGCGAGGTCGTCACCACCGGCGTCGTCACCCCCTTCTTCCTGCTCGATGCCGGCCAGGTCGCGGTGGCACAGTTCGGTCCGCTGGGTGCCTGCAGGGTGGAATTTGTGAATTAGATTAAAATAATTCTAATCTATCTTGAACCATCCAGGGATACCCTTATATCCTCTGTGCGTTGACACTGACGCGGACCGGTGCGAACCGGCCATCCATTCCCCTTTTGCTTAAAGGAGAGATTTATGAAGCCCGACATCGCCATTGGCGACAACGCCCGCAAGCAGGTCGCAACCGCCCTGCGCGGCGTGCTCGCCGACACCTTCGTCCTCTATGCCAAGACGCACGGCTTTCACTGGAACGTCGTCGGCCCGGACTTCAGCCAGCTCCACGCCTTCTTCGAAGAGCAGTATCGCGCGCTGTGGGATGCCCTGGACGAACTCGCCGAGCGCATCAGGGCGCTGGGCGAGTTGGCCCCGGCCTCGCTGGCCGAGATGCAGGCGACTCACTCGCTGAAGGAGTCGACCGGCCAGCCGAACGCGAACGAGATGCTCAAGCAGCTCCTGCAGGGACACGAAGGCACCATCAAGACGGTGCGTTCCTGTCTGGAGACCGCCGAGAAGGGTGGCGACGAGGTCACGGTGGACCTTATGGTCGAGCGCCTGACCTACCACGAGAAGACCGCCTGGATGCTGCGCGCGCATCTCGAGGGCAGCAAGTAGGCCGCAACTCGCGGCATCGTGACGGGGCGTGCGTTGCCTGCGGGCGGCGCACGCCCTAGCTTTTTCGGCAAGGGTGCGCCGGAGAAGCGAGGCCAGACCATGCTGTTGCGTGTGAAGAAGTCCTGGGAGATCGCCGAGAGCCTGGCGACACCGGAATCCGTCTACCTGAACCGCCGCGCCCTGCTGAAGGGCGCCGCCACCGGCGCGATCGCGCTGGGCGCCGCGGGCATCCTGCCGGCGTCGGCCCGCGCCGAGACGGACCCCTCGGCCGGCCTCTATCCGGTGAAGCGCAACGAGCACTACACGCTCGACCGCGACATCACGCCCGAGGAAGACGCCACCACCTACAACAACTACTACGAATTCGGCTCGTCCAAGTCGGTCTGGCGCGCGGCGCAGGAACTGCCGGTGCGGCCCTGGACCGTCGCCATCGACGGCATGGTCGAGCAGCCCTTCGAGATCGGCATCGACGACCTCCTGGCGAAGATGCCGCTGGAGGAACGCCTCTATCGCCACCGCTGCGTCGAGGCCTGGTCGATGGCAGTGCCCTGGTCGGGCTTCCCGCTGTCGGCGCTGGTCGCACTCGCCAAGCCGCAGGCCGGTGCCAAGTTCCTGCGCCTCCAGTCCTTCAGCAATCCCGAGATCGCCGACGGACAGAACGCCGACTGGTACCCCTGGCCCTACATCGAGGGCCTGACCCTGGCCGAGGCGACGCACGACATGGCCTTCATGGTGACCGGCATCTACGGCCATCCCTGCGGCCAGCAGAACGGCGCGCCGCTGCGGATCGCGCTGCCGTGGAAGTACGGCTTCAAGTCGGCCAAGGGCCTGGTACGCATCACCTTCACCGACGAGCGGCCGGTCTCCTTCTGGGAGGAGCTGCAGTCCAGCGAGTATGGCTTCTGGGCCAACGTGAACCCGGAGGTCTCGCACCCGCGCTGGAGCCAGGCGAACGAGCGCGTGCTGGGTTCGGGCGAGGTGGTGCCGACACAGCTCTTCAACGGCTATGCCGCCGAGGTTGCCGGCCTCTACGCCGGCCT
>JAKOWB010000312.1 GCA_029781795.1 Pseudomonadota bacterium
TTGCCGACTGCATCCTGGTCGTGCACTCCTACGCCGGCATGCTGGGCACCGCCGTGGCCGACCGCGAGCCGGCGGGGACACTCAGGCACCTGGTCTACGTCGACGCCGTGGTGCCGCGCCCCGGCGAGAGCTGGAGCAGCACGCACGGCCGCGCCACCCGCCAGGCGCGCCTGGCCGCGGCCGCCGCCACGCCCGACTTCGCCTTTCCGCCGCCCGACCCGGGGGTGTTCGGCCTGCAGGACGCGGACTACGAGTGGGTCAGGCGCCGCCAGACGCCCCACCCCGGCCACACCTACGAGGCGGCGCTCGACTTCGACCCCGCGCGCGTGGCCCGCGTGCCGCGCACCTTCATCAACTGCACCCAGCCCGCGCTGGCCACCATCGACGCCATTCGCCCGCGCGTGCGCGACGCCAGGTTCTGGGACGGCGCCTGGCTGCCGGGCAGCCGCATCGTCGAGCTGGCCACCGGGCACGACCCCATGCTGAGCGAGCGCGCGGCCATGACGCGCCTGTTGCTGGAGCTGGCCTGAACTTTTGCCGGCGGGCGGTTTCCAACCGGACTGCACAAACCGGCCGGCCGTCCTAAAATGCACCCCGTGAACCTCGCATCCTCCACCCGCCGCGTTGCGCTGGCCGCCCTGGTCGGCGCCAGCGCGCTGCTGGCCGGCTGCGGCAACGACGCCGCACCGCTGTCCACCTTCGTGCTGCTGGACGGCTCCAGCCAGACCACGCAGGACATGAAGGGCAAGGTCACCCTGGTCAACTTCTGGGCCACCAGCTGCACCACCTGCGTGGGCGAGATGCCGCAGGTGATCGACACCTACGACAAGTACAAGGACCAGGGTTTCGACACCATCGCCGTGGCCATGTCCTACGATCCGCCCGCCTACGTCGTCAACTTCGCGCAAACGCGCAAGCTGCCCTTCAAGGTGGCCATCGACAACACCGGCGCCGTGGCCAAGGCCTGGGGCGAGGTGCAACTCACGCCCACCACCTACATCGTCGACAAGCAGGGCCAGATCGTCAAAAAATACGTCGGCGCGCCCAATTTCGACGAGCTGCACCGGCTGATCGAAAAGCTGCTGGCCGCCTGAGGGCAACCCACCCACGCAAAAAAGGGCGCTCCACGGAGCGCCCTTTGTCATGCCCGGCCGGCGCTTTACCGGCGGCGGAAGTCGTCGTGGCAGGCCTTGCAGCTTTGCGCGGTGGGGCCGAAGGCGGCCTTGAGCTGGTCGAGGTTGCCGCTGCGGGCGGCGGGCAGCAGGCGCTCGGCCACGGCGGTCTGCATCTTGTCGGCGCGGTCCTTGAACTTGGCCTGCTCCTGCCAGATCTCGGGGCGCGCGGCGCTCTCGCGGCCCTTGTCGGTGCCGGGGGCGAAGCCCGCCCAGGGCAGGTGCGACACCAGGGCCACCACCTCGGCGTCGCGCGCCGCCTGCGCCGCGTCGTAGGGCAGCTTGCCGTTGGCCATGGTACCGAGGCGGGCAAAGTGCGTGCCCATCACGGTGAGCGCGCTCTGGCGGTACTTGATGGCGTCCTCGGACTTGGCGAATTCGGCCGAGGCCGACAGCGAGACCAACGAGGCCGCGAGGGCCAGCGAGACGATCACGGGGGTTTTCATGCGGACAAGACTCCTGTGGATGAAAGAAGGGGCGGACTCGCTTAGACTGCCGGTTCACGGAAAGTGCCGCAGCATCGCGGGTTTGCGGCGATTTTTTGACCCTCCCCTCACGTGAAGTCATGCCAAGTGTTCGCATCTGGGATTTGCCCACCCGCCTGTTTCATTGGGTGCTGGCGCTGGCCGTGGTCCTGCTGGTGATCAGCGCCAAGGTGGGCGGCGACGCCATGCACCTGCACATGCGCCTGGGCTACCTCGTGTTCGCGCTGCTGCTGTTTCGCTTGGTGTGGGGCGTGCTGGGCGGGCACTGGTCGCGTTTTGCCCGCTTCGTGCCGACGCCGGCGCGGCTGCGCGCCTATCTGCGCGGCAGCCCCGAGGCCTCGCTGCACGCCGGCCACAACCCGCTGGGCGCGCTGTCGGTGCTGGCCATGCTGGCGGTGCTGTCGCTGCAGGTGGCCAGCGGGCTGTTCGCGGACGACGAGATCGCCTATTCGGGCCCCCTGACCGCGCGCGCCTCACACGCGCTCATCAAGCTGGCCACGCGCTGGCACACCGGCCCCGGCCAGGCGCTGGTGCTGGCCCTGGTCGCCTTGCACGTGGCGGCCATCGTGTGGTACTGGCGGCGCGGCCAGAACCTGGTGCGCCCCATGCTGAGCGGCGACAAGACCCTGGCGCAGGCCGTGCCGGCGTCGCGCGACGGCGCCGGCACGCGCGCGGCGGCCGTGCTCGTGCTGGCGGCCGCGGCCGCCGTGGTGTACGCCGTGGTGCAGTGGGGCGCGCGCGCATCGCTGGGCTAAACTGCCAGCGCCCTCCTGCTGCCCGCGCCCTGCCGATGTCTCCCGCCACCGAATCCCGTCCCGCCGTCGAGCTGGTCGTCGCCCAGACGCCCGAGCAGATCGAGGGCGCACGCGCCCTGTTTCAGGAATACGCCGATCAACTGGGCGTGGACCTGTGCTTTCAGGGCTTTGCCGACGAGCTCGCCGGCCTGCCTGGCGAGTACGCGGCGCCGCGCGGCACGCTGCTGCTGGCGCTGGTCGACGGCGCGCTGGCCGGCTGCTGCGCGCTGCGCCCGCAGGACGACGCCGACTACGCCGGCGCGGCCGAGATGAAGCGGCTGTACGTGCGCAAGGCCTTTCGCGGCTTCGGCCTGGGGCGCCAGCTCAGCGAGGCCATCCTGGAGGCTGCGCTGCAACGGGGCTACGCCTGCGTGCTGCTGGACACGCTGGACGAGATGGAGTCGGCGCGCGCGCTGTACGCCGACCTGGGTTTCGAGGAAATCCCGCCCTACTACCACAACCCGCTGCCGGGGGCGCATTACCTGAAGGTGGATCTGGACGCCTTGTGAGCGCCCGGTCTTCACGTCATTTCAGGCTGCAGCGCCCGCCAGACAAGCGCGAGTAGCTATGATTTTTATATTAATCAGCCCTTGACCTGCGCCAGCAGGGTGGCGCCGTCGCTGACCTCGAATTTGCCCGGGCCTTCGACGTTGAGGGTGACGACCTTGCCGTCCTTGACCAGCATCGAGTAGCGGTTGCTGCGCAGGCCCAGGCCCTTGCCGGTCAGGTCCAGCGTCAGGCCCGCGGCCTTGGCGAAGGCCGCGTCGCCGTCGGCCAGCATGCGGATCTTGCCGGCGGTCTTCTCGTCGCGCGCCCAGGCGCCCATGACGAAGGCGTCGTTGACCGCCAGGCACCAGATTTCGTCGACGCCGGCGGCCTTCAGCGCGTCGGCGTTCTTCAGGTAGCTGGGCACGTGCTGGGCCGAGCAGGTGGGCGTGAAGGCGCCCGGCACGGCAAACAGCGCGATGGTCTTGCCGGCGGCGGCCTGCGTCACGTCCACGGGGTTGGGGCCGATGCTGCAGCCGTTGCCCTCCACCTCGACGTATTCGGCCAGCTTGACCGCCGGCAACTTGTCTCCAACTTTGATCATGAATGCTCCTTGAGAGTGAAACGACGCCGCCGTCACGGCGCCAACAAAAACGGCCCACATTGTGGGCCGTTTTGGCGATCCGCGCCGAGGCGGCGCGAAAGCGGCGGTGCGGTCAGACCTGCGCGGCCTTCTGCACCAGGCGCGTGGCCACCCAGTTCTTGGTCTTGGACAGCGGGCGGCTTTCGGTGATCTCGATGGTGTCGCCCAGCTTGAACTCGCCCTTTTCGTCGTGGGCGTGGTACTTGCTGGAGCGCATCACGATCTTGTCGTAGATCGGGTGCTTGACGCGACGCTCGATCAGCACCGTCACGGTCTTGGCGCGCTTGTCGCTCACCACCTTGCCGATCAGGGTGCGCTTGAGGGATGGTTTGGCTTCCGTCATGGTCGGGTCCTTCACTTGGCCGCAGCCTGCTTTTCGGCCAGCACGGTCTTGGCGCGCGCGATGGAGCGGCGCGTCTGGGCCAGCTGGGCCGTGTTGTTGAGCTGCTGTGTGGCCTTCTGCATGCGCAGGTTGAAGTGAGCCTTTTGCAGCTCCTTGACCTCGGCTTGCAGGCCGGCGACGTCCTTTTGGCGCAATTCAGCGGTTTTCATCGTCATGTTCCTTCGCTTACTGGCCGATCATGCGGGTGACGAAGGTCGTGCGCAGCGGCAGCTTGGCAGCGGCCAGCGCAAACGCTTCGCGCGCCAGATCCTCGGGCACGCCGACGATCTCGTACAGCACCTTGCCGGGCTGGATTTCGGCCACGTAGTACTCGGGGTTGCCCTTGCCGTTGCCCATGCGGACCTCGGCCGGCTTGGTGGAAATGGGCTTGTCCGGGAACACGCGGATCCAGATGCGGCCGCCGCGCTTGACGTGGCGCGAGATGGCGCGACGGGCGGACTCGATCTGGCGCGCCGTCAGGCGGCCGCGGTCGGTGGACTTGAGGCCGAAGTCGCCAAAGGCCACCGAGTTGCCGCGCGTGGCGATCCCGGTGTTGCGGCCCTTGTGCTCCTTGCGGTACTTTCTGCGAGCAGGTTGCAGCATCGTTTACTCTCCTTGGGCGCCGTCTGCCGATGCAGCAGGCGCGGCGGCTTTGCGGACGCGCTTAACGGCGGGTTGTGCGTCGGCGCCTTGGCCTTCCGCGGGTTTGTCGCTGCCATCGGCGGGCGCACCGGAGCCACCACGGGCATCGCGGCGCGGGCCACCGCGGCGATCGCCGCCGGGGCCACCGCGGCCGTCACGGCGCGGGCCACGCGGACCGCGGCGCTCCTCGCCCTCGGGGCGCGGCGTGCTGTCCAGCGAGGGCGCGTCGGTACGGCCCAGGTTGTCGCCCTTGTAGACCCACACCTTGACGCCGATGACGCCGGAGGTGGTCTTGGCTTCGGAGAAGCCGTAGTCGATCTCGGCGCGCAGCGTGTGCAGCGGCACGCGACCTTCGCGGTACCACTCGGTGCGCGCGATCTCGATGCCGTTCAGGCGGCCGGCCGACATGATCTTGATGCCCTGCGCGCCCAGGCGCATGGCGTTCTGCATGGCGCGCTTCATCGCGCGGCGGAACATGATGCGCTTTTCGAGCTGCTGGGTGATCGAGTCGGCGATCAGCTGGGCGTCGACCTCGGGCTTGCGGATTTCCTCGATGTTGACGGCCACCGGCACGCCGAGCTGGCCCGCCAGTTCCTTCTTGAGCTTCTCGATGTCCTCGCCCTTCTTGCCGATCACCACGCCCGGGCGCGCCGAGTAGATGGTGATGCGGGCGTTCTTGGCGGGGCGCTCGATCAGCACGCGCGAGACCGCGGCGTTCTTGAGCTTGGCCTTGAGCAGCTCGCGCACCTTGATGTCTTCGGCCAGCATGCCGGCGAAGTCACGGTTGCTGGCGTACCAGCGGCTGGCCCAGTTGCGGCTGACGGCGAGGCGAAAGCCGGTCGGATGGATTTTCTGTCCCATAGTCTTTCCTGGCCTTCTCTTAGTTGCCCACCGTCACGTACACGTGGCACGTGGGCTTGACCAGTCGCGCGCCGCGGCCCTTGGCGCGAGCGGCCGAGCGCTTGAGCGAGGCGCCCTGCTCGACGTAGATGGTCTTGACACGCAACTCGTCGATGTCGGCGCCGTCGTTGTGCTCGGCGTTGGCGATCGCCGACTCGAGCACCTTGCGCACGATGGGCGCGGCCTTCTTCTGCGTGAAGTTGAGGATGTTCAGCGCCTGATCGACTTTCTTGCCGCGAATCAGGTCGGCCACCAGACGGCCCTTGTCGACCGACAGGCGCACGCCCCGGAGGACTGCACGAGTTTCCATGAGTCTTCTCCTTATTTCTTGGCTTTTTTGTCTGCCGCGTGACCCTTGAAGGTGCGCGTCAGGGCAAATTCGCCGAGTTTGTGGCCCACCATCTGGTCGGTCACGTACACGGGCACGTGCTGCTTGCCGTTGTGCACGGCAATGGTCAGACCGATGAAGTCCGGCAGCACCATCG
>JAKOWB010000365.1 GCA_029781795.1 Pseudomonadota bacterium
GGCGCCTCCACCGTGACCATCACCTTCGACACCGGCGGCACGGTCACCTTCGACAAGGGCTCCGTCCAGATCATCAACCTCTTCGACTATGCCAACGGCGATGCCGGCAACGCGGCCACCCCGCCGCCGCAGTACGTCCGTGACATCTGGTCGGCCGACTGGAACGCCGGAACCCAGACCTTCAACGCCTTCACCAAGGCCGTCGACGGCTAGCGGCCGGCAGGGTCGTAGAGCACGGTCTTCTCGTCCGCCGCCATGACGCGGGCGTCGAGGAACTGCTCGTTCTTGCGGCGCAACTCGGCGCCGGTGGCGTCATAGAGGAAGGGCAGGTAGCAGAAGCGGCGGCCGGCGGTGACCGGCGTCGCCTCGTGCAGCAGCGAGCAGGAGAAGACCACGGCGCCGCCGGTTTCGGCGCGATAGGTCGCCTGGCCGAACTCTGGGAAGCGCAGGTTGCCGCCCTCGTAGTCCTCGGCGTTGAGGTTGACCGTGACGGCGAAGCGACGGTGCGCCGTGCCCTTGGTCGTGTTGTCGCGGTGCGGCCGGAAGAAGCCGCCCTCGCCGGCATCGTAGCAGGCGACGATGTCGCGCTCGATGTGGGTCACGGCGAACTGGAAGGCGCGCTGGATCTCCGGCACCAGACGGCGGGCGATGCGCTGGCGGCCCGCCTGCTTCAGCTCCGGGTCCTTGATCTCGGCATCGAACCGGCGCTTGAAGCCCTGGTCCAGCACGCCGAAGGTGCGGCCCTCGCGCTCGCGCATGAAGCCCGAGGGCTGGCCGCCCTGAGCCTCGTAGTAGGCGATGAGGCGCCGGCAGAAGGCCGGCTCGAAGATGCGCGGCACCGCCAGCACCGGAGCCCAGGCCTGCTGCCGTTCCGGCCCCGCCGGATAGGGCATGGCGGCGATGATGCGCAGCAGGCTCTCGACGTGGCCGGCGCCCTGCTCGACCGGCACGACGGCATAGACCCTGAGGCGCTCGTCCAGCACGAAGCTGACGGGGTGGAAGGGCAGGGGCTGACCTGGCTGCGCTTCCGGCGCAACCACGCCCCACAGCCTGCTGATCGCGAGGTCCTCGTCGTGGAACAGCACGAACTGGGGCCGTTCGCTCACCCGCGCCGTATCGCGGTCGGCCGGATCGACGGTGACGCCGCAGAGCACCGTGCGCCCGTTGCCCAGGCGCCCGGCGGCGGCCATCAGGTCCTCGGCCACCTGGCGGCCCTGGGGATGGCTGGCGGAGCCGAAGAAGCTCAGCACCACTGCATGCCCGGCTATGGTGTTGAAGGCGAAGTTTCGATTGCGGGCCGAGTGGGCGGTGAAGCTGGGCGCGGGCTCGAAGAGTGCCGGCATCGCCATGGCTCAGCCTCCCGCGGGGCCTCCGTCCAGGGTCAGCAGCGGGCGGTAGAGCTCGGGCCGGCGGTCGCGGAAGAGGCCCCAGGAGGCCCGGCGCGCCCGCACCGCGTCGAGGTCGAAGGTATGGACCAGCACGCCTTCGCTCGCGCGGTCGGCCTCGGCCACCTTGGCGCCGGTCTCGTCGGCGATGAAGGAGGAGCCGTAGAACTTGATCGAACTTGCCTCCATGGTCTCCAGGCCGATGCGGTTGGAGGCGATCAGCGGCGTGATGTTGGCGGCGGCGTGGCCCTGCATGGTGCGCTGCCAGTGGTCCTTGCTGTCCAGCGTGTGGTCCTGCGGCTCCGAGCCGATGGCGGTGGGATAGAGCAGCAGCTCCGCTCCCTGCAGCGCCATGGCGCGCGCCGCCTCGGGGAACCATTGGTCCCAGCAGACGGCGCAGCCGATGGCGGCATGCTTCGTGCGGAAGACCTTGAAGCCGGTGTCGCCGGGGTTGAAGTAGAACTTCTCCTGATAGCCCGGCCCGTCGGGGATGTGGCTCTTGCGATAGAGCCCGAGGTCCCGCCCGTCGGCGTCCAGCACCACGAGGGAGTTGTAGTAGGCGTTGTTGGCCCGCTCGAAGAAGGAGCAGGGCAGCACGACGTTCAGCTCCGCCGCCAGGCTGGCGAATTTCGCAATCGTCGGATGGCCCTCGCGCGGGCGTGCCAGCTCGAAGAGGGCCTGCTTCTGGTCCTGGCAGAAGTAGGGCGTCTCGAAGAGCTCCTGGATCAGGATGACCTCGGCGCCCTGGCCGGCGGCCTGGCGGATCAGCTTCTCCGCCGTGGCGACGTTGGCGTCCAGGTCCCAGCCGCAGGCCATCTGCGTGGCGGCGACGGTGACGATGCGGAGCATGCAGCTCGACTCCTGCGGAGGTTGGCGGCGAGCCTAGGCTTGGGCAGCCTGCCCGCCACTATAGAAAGCAAATGGGTGCGCCTTGGGCAAGTTGCGATGCCGCGTCCAGGGATTCAAGATGCAGGCAGGCCGTGCAAGGCCTGCGCGATCTGCCGGTCGATGCCCGCGTCCGCGATCCGGTCGTCCTCAAGCAGCAGGAACGCCTTGCTGAGCAGGAGCTCCAGCACCTCGTCGCCCTCGAAAGGCAGCGTCGCCCGCGGCGCCTGGGCGCGTGGAACGATGCAGAGATGCCGGCCGCTGTCGGCAACTTCGACCTGCAGGCTCTGAAGGTGGATGCGGTAGCGCGCCCGCGTCCCGCGCACATGCAGCCAGCGTTCGTCCAAGGCCAGGCGATCCTTTACCGACAGGCGCGGCAGGAGCGTGGCGAGAAGCTGTCTGCGGGCCTCGCCGGACGGCCCCAGCGGCAGGGCAAACAGTTGCTGGCGGTAGCCGGCGCCGAAGCCGTCCGGGCCGCTGTCGACCCAGGTCGGATCGTTGCCGACCGAGGCGACCGAAACGGCGAGGTCGACCTGCCGCATGACCTCCGAGAACACCACCGGCGGTATGGCGGTGAGCGGCGTGTCGTAGGCAGAGAAGGAAACCCGATCGGTGGTGACATAGAGGTACTTGCCTGGCCCGATCGTTCCTTCGCTTTCGACCGGGTCGAGGCGCAGCTTTGCCATGAGACCGAAGGACGGAAGGTCCAGTTCCGCCTCGTTCCAGCTATCGTGATCGCCTTGCAGGCCATAACGCCAGCCGCGCTGCCCGAAGAGGCGGGCGAACTGATGCTGGCGAAGGATGTGGGCGGCGAAGCGGTTCGAATAGGTCGCGGTGGCGCGCTCGGCGTCGGTCAGGACGTAGGTTTCCCGATGCGCCTGTTTGAAGGGCTGCGGAACCCCCAGGCGCTCGATGCGATCCCGCCACGCCGCGACTTCGCCGGGGCCGCCGTGCAAGGGATGCCACAGCGTGATCAGACTTTCCGGCGGTAGCATGAGCCGCGACCCTGCGACGTCCTCCAAAGCCTCGCCAGGCATGAAACTGCAACTCTCGTCGCCCCAGGTCGCTCGCCAGATGAGCCGACTCGCCAAGTAGGACTCGATCGGTTGCGCGCGCAGCCGGGCCTGGAAGCGATCCAGCGCGAGACTGCGGCGCGTGAGATAGCCGGCTTCCAATTGGGCAATGCGGCCGAGGAGGGCGGCCGTCAGATCCTTGGCGGACTGCTGCAAGGCCTTGCAGGCTTCGCCATGCTGCTGGCGGAGCAGGGCCGGCGTCGCCTTGAGGCTCTTGCCTCGCAGGTCGCGCCAGGTGAGGGCAGCCTGCCGCGAGGTCCGGGGGGCAACTGTCGCGGTATAGTCGCCGACGCTGCGATGCAGCTCGCACCTCGCATTCAGCCCCAGGTCGGGGGAGCCCACGTCGAGCAGGTCGTCCAGCGGCACGCCACGCTCGAGGCTGAGCTTGCGAAGCTGGACGCTGCGCCGGTGGTGGCCGCCCCGCTTGTTCATCCTGGCATTCACCAGGGCGGGCAGGCCCTGATCGTCAGGAAAGGCCAGTAGCGCGCGCATCGCCTGGGCGCCGATGCTGTCGTTGCTGAAGTCGCGATAGCTTTGCTCGACGACCCGGGCGATGGGTGCGATCAGCCGACTGTCAAGCACCGGGGCGACCAGCAGCATGCCCGCGGTCAGGCTTTCACCGCAGCCAGCGTCCGCTGAGGTCCACGCTGAGAGAAACCAGCACGCCCGCTCGACGAAGCTGTCCGCCCCGATCTGGGCGATCGCGTCCTCTGCCTGTTTGCGGAAGGCTGCGGGCCTCTTGGGCTTTGGACCCTCCGCGTCCGGCCAGCAGTGCAGCGCTTCCAGCCAGAAGCGGACCCACCCGGCCCGTTGGAGGCGCGGCTGTGCCGCGATCCACGCGGCGGCTTCGACCGATGCTGCGTTGCCCAGCGCGGCGCGCAATCGCAGCCGGCCGAGCTCCATTGGACTGGCCGCCACATCAAGGGCGATGGGGCATGCAGGGAGCAATCTGTCGAGATGTTCCCGGAGGGTGTGCAAGGAGGGCCAAAGCGGCCCGCCCACGATCCGCAGGGCCCATAGCCGGTGCTTGATGGGACCCCAGGCCTCGAGCGGCAGAGCCGATAGATCGCCGTCGATGAACTCTGCCATGAGGTCGGCGAAGGCGGCGTGCTGGTCCCAGTCCTCGCCGGCCCAGACGGCGCCGACGAGTGCGCGGTGCGGCGCAGCCACGCTCGCCTCGGCGGTTGGATTCGTCAGCAGGAACAGGAAGGCGTCGCGCGCCGCCTCTGCCGGATCGCGTCGCGATCCGAACAAGCGTGCAAGCAGCCCGCGAACCATGGCCCTACCCTGAGACCAGCGGGCGGAGTTGGAGGAAGGTCAGTTCATCGCCAGGCTGCAACTCGACCCAGGCGTCCAGGTCGTCCAGTTGCGCGGTCGGCGTCAGGACCAGCAGTTTGCCGGCCGAGAACGACGCCCAGGCCGCGGCAACCGCCCGCTTGCCGTCCTGTGGGGGCGCTGCCTTGAGGAGGGCCCGTGCCTCGAGCTCACGCAGTACGCGCCGCTCGATGAGGGACCGCAGCGTCGCTCTCCGCGCGGGCAGCTCGACTTCGCTGGCAGGCCCGACAGCGCCGCCTGGCAGCCAGTCCCTGAAGCGCACGGTTACACCCATCGCGGCCCCCGAGCATCGACGTCAGGTTGCGCTGATGCTCGGGAACGCCGGATGAGTTGTCAAGATCAAATAGGGAACGACCTAGTTCATGAAGCCCTGCTTCTGTACCTGATCGACGGCGGCCTTCAGGCGGGCGACCAGGACGTCGATCTCGGCGCGGGTGATGATGAGCGGCGGCGAGAAGACCATGGTGTCCCAGCAGGCGCGCATGATGGCGCCCTGCTCCATGATGGCGTTGCGCACCGCGCCGCCCAGCTTGCCGGTGCCTTCGCCGCGCTTCTCCACGCCCTTGGGCAGGTTCAGCTCCACCGCGCCGATCAGGCCGACGCCGCGGATCTCGCCGACCAGCGGGTGGCCGTCGAGCGCCTGGTGCAGGCACTGCTGCAGGTAGGGGCCGGTGTCCTTGCCGGCCTGCTCGACCAGGCCCAGCTCCTCGATCAGCTGGATGTTGGCCAGCGCCACGGCACAGCTCACCGGATGGCCGTCGTAGGTGTAGCCGTGGAAGAACTCGCCGCCCTGCTCGATCATCACGTTGGCGACGCGGTCGCCGACCATCAGGGCCGAGAGCGGCAGGTAGCCCGAGGTCAGGCCCTTGGCCATGGGCATGAGGTCCGGCTCGATGCCCAGCGTGTCTGAGCCGAACCAGTTGCCGGTGCGCCCGAAGCCGCAGATCACCTCGTCGGCCACCAGCAGCACGTCGTACTTGCGGCAGATGCGCTGGATCTCCGGCCAGTAGGTCGAGGGCGGGATGATCACGCCGCCGGCGCCCTGGATCGGCTCGCCGATGAAGGCGGCGACGCGCTCGGGCCCCAGCTCCAGGATCTTGTCCTCCAGCGACTTGGCGGCGCGCAGGCCGAAGGCCTCGGGCGTCTCGCCCGGCCGGCCGAACTGCCACTGGTAGGGCGCGTCGACGTGCAGGAAGCCCGGCAGCGGCAGGTCGCTCATCTTGTGCATGCCGAGGAAGCCGCCGAGCGAGGTCGCCGCCATGGTCGAGCCGTGATAGCCGTACTGCCGGCCGATGATGATCTTCTTCTCCACCTTGCCCAGGATGTTCCAGTAGCGCTTCACCAGGCGGACCATGGTGTCGTTCGCCTCCGAGCCGGAGGTGCCGTAGAAGGCGTGGTTCAGGCCCTTGGGCGTGATCTGCGCCAGCTTCTGCGACAGCTCGGCCACCGGCGGGTGGGCGGTCTTGAAGAAGGTGTTGTAGTAGGGCAGCTCCTGCATCTGCCGCCAGGCGACGTCGGCGAGGCGCTTGTGGCCGTAGCCGACGTTGACGCACCAGAGGCCGGCCATGCCGTCGAGCAGGGTCTTGCCCTCGCTGTCGGTCAGCCAGACGCCCTCGGCCTTGGTGATGATGCGCGCGTCGCCCTCGCCGGCCAGCGCCTTGTAGTCGGTGAAGGGGGCGAGGTGATGCTGGCGCTCCAGCGCCTTCCAGTGGGCGGTGGTGTTGCGCACGGGGGTGTTCATGGGGGTGCTCCCTCGGGGAAAAAGCTCAGGGTCGATCGCTTGGGGTCGGGCCGGCGCGCGGACGGCGCCGGCGGGGTCAGGCGAGGCAGCGGCCCGGCGGGGAAAAGCCGATCCGCGCGCAGTGAAGCATCACTTCGCGGTAGCCGAGGAGCGGGGAGACGGTCGGCGTCATAATGTCTCGAAGCTAGCAGAGGGCGGGGCCGGGCGTCGAGGCCGTGCCGCCGCGCTCAGGCCTTGAACTGCTTCGCCAGCTTCAGCGCCTGGCCCTGGTAGTTGCTCTTCAGCCCGGCGCCGTAGAGCAGCTCCGGCGGCTCGGCCATGCGCTCGTAGCGCAGCCAGCCGATGGTCTGGCCGTGCTCCAGCATGAAGGGGACCTCGTGGCTGCGCACCTCGAGCACGGCGCGGCTCTCGGCGTCCCAGCCGAAACCGGGGTCGAAGAAGCCGGCGTAGTGCACGCGGAACTCGCCGACCGCGGTGTCGTAGGCCACCATCTCGGCCGCGAGGTCGGGCGGCACGCGCACCGCCTCGCGCGTCGCCAGGATGTAGAAGTCGTTGGGATCGAGCACCAGGGAGCCGTGGCGGGCGGAGCGCAGCGGCTCCCAGAAGTCCAGCGGGTCGTAGTGCGCGATGCGGGCCAGGTCGATGCGGTCGGTGTGCTTGCGCGCGCGCCAGCCGATCAGCGCGTCGGCGCCCTGGCCGGCCAGATCGACCGAGACGGCGACGCCCTTCTCGCGATCCGTCAGCCCGCCTGACGAGGCGCCGATCAGGTCGCCGCTGGCCAGCAGCCGCGCCACCTCGGCCTCGGCCAGGGCCGGCAGGCCGCGGCGGACGCGAAGCTGGGTCAGGCGGTCGCCGGGGCGGACGACGATGGAGAAGGTGCGCGGCGTGATCTCGGCATAGAGCGGGCCGGCATAGCCCGCCGGCACCTGGTCGAAGACGAAGCCGTTGTCGGCGATCACCCGGGTCAGGATGTCGAGGCGCCCGGTGGTGGACTTGGGATTGGCGAAGGCCGCCAGGTCGGGCGCCAGGGCCAGGCTCTCCCGCAGCGGCACGACGTAGACGCAGCCGCGCTCCAGCACCGCGCCCTGGGTCAGGTCGATCTCGTAGCCGTCGAGCTGGCGCACCCGCTCCATCACCGTGGCGCGCGGGCCGGGCAGGAAGGAGGCGCGCACCCGCCAGGCGGTGGCGCCGAGGCGGAGGTCCAGGCTGGCGGGCTGCAGCTGGTCCGGCAGCAGCGGTTCCGCGGCCAGGATCTGCCCCGCCGCCAGCAGGCTGCGCAGCGACTGGTAGGGCAGGACCCCGTGCGGGGCGAGGGCGGCGGACTCGGGCATGGCGGGGAGGATAGCAGGGGTGGGGTAACAACTAACCCTCTCCCTTGGGAGAGGGTGCGAGCGTCAGCGAGCGGGTGAGGGAGGTCGGTGCGACTGGGGAGCCGACGCACCGACCAACATCCCTCACCCCGACCCTCTCCCAAGGGAGAGGGGGGACTGAGGCAGCGGCGCCGGTATCCCTAGACGTTCAACAGCAAATGCTCGCGCTCCCAGCTCGAGATGACCTGCTGGTACTCGTCGAGCTCGGCCTCCTTCACCGCCACCACGGCCTCGACGAAGGTGCTGCCCAGCACCTCCTTGATCTGGCGGTTGGAGGCGAAGCGGTGCAGCGCGTCCTGCAGGGTGCGCGGCAGGGTGTGGGCCAGGCGATAGGCCGAGCCCTGCACCGGCTGGCGCGGCTTCATCTTCTGCTTCATGCCGAGGTAGCCGCAGGCCAGCGAGGCGGCGATGCCGAGGTAGGGATTGCAGTCGGCGCCGGCCAGGCGGTTCTCGATGCGCCGGCTCTGCGCGTCGGAGTGCGGCACGCGCAGGCCGACGGTGCGGTTCTCCATGCCCCAGTGGGTGTTGATCGGCGCGTCGCTGTCGCGCAGGAAGCGGCGGTAGGAGTTCACGTTCGGCCCCAGCATGGGCATGACGTGCGGCAGGAACTTCTGCAGCCCGGCGATGTGCGACAGGAAGAGCTTGGTGTTGCGCCCGTTGGTCGGGCTGGCGAAGACGTTCTGCCCGCTCTCGGTGTCGACCACCGACTGGTGGATGTGCATGGAGCTGCCGGGCTCGCCGCGCATCGGCTTGGCCATGAAGGTGGCATAGACCTTGTGGCGCAGCGCCGCCTCGCGCACCGTGCGCTTGAACAGGAAGGCCTGGTCGGCCAGCAGCAGCGCGGGCCCGTGGTTGAAGTTCATCTCCATCTGCGCCGCGCCGGCCTCGTGCGTCAGCGTGTCGACGTCGATGTCCTGTGCCTCGCAGAAGTCGTAGACGTCCTCGAACAGCGGGTCGAACTCGTTGACCGCGTCGAGGCCGTAGGACTGGCGCGAGGTCTCGCGCCGGCCGGAGCGGCCGATCGGCGGCACCAGCGGATAGTCGGGATCGGTGTTGACGTCGACCAGGAAGAACTCCAGCTCCGGCGCGACGATCGGCGTCCAGCCCTCGGCGGCATAGAGCTCCAGCACCCGCTTCAGCACGTGGCGGGCGGAGATCGAGACCGGCTCGCCCTTGAAGTCGTAGGCGTCGCAGATCACCTGCGCCGTCGGCTCGCTGTACCAGGGCACCAGGCGGATGGTCTCGGCATCGGGCACCAGGTAGCAGTCGCCGGCCTCGTCGCTGGTCACGTCCTCTTCCGGATAGCCGCCGGTGACGGTCTGCACGAAGACGCTGTCGGGGATCCGGAGACCGTTGGTCTTCATGCCCTTGAGGAACTTCTGCGCCGGCAGGATCTTGCCGCGGGCGATGCCGGCCATGTCCGGCACCAGGCACTCGACCTCCTGGATCTTGTGTTCGCGCAAGAACTCTTCGATGACTTTCATGATTTCTTCTCAAGAAAAACCCAAGAAACTGGCTAGCATGCCGCCCCCTGAGGCGGCAAGGGGGGCCAACAAGCGCGCGGCTTGACGGCCCCGGGGCGGCCCCTCTATTCAACGGGCAAGATGACTGCCCAGCCACATGCCCCGTCTTACTACGCCGCCTCGGCCAATCCGGCCCCGCAGCGTCCTGCACTCAAAGGTAATATTTCCGCCGACGTCTGCGTCATCGGCGGGGGCTACACCGGCTGCCATGCCGCGCTGACCCTGGCCGAGCAAGGCTACAGGGTCGTGCTGCTGGAGGCCAACCGCATCGGCTGGGGCGCTTCGGGCCGCAACGGCGGGCAGCTCTGCACCGGCTTCGCGCGCGGCCAGGGATCGCTGGAGAAGGCGCTGGGCAAGGCCGACGCCGCGCGGCTCTTCCAGCTCGCCGAGGAGGCCAAGGCCATCGTGGCGCGGAGAATCGAACAGCACCGCATCGCCTGCGACCTCACCTGGGGCTATCTCTACGGCGCGCCCAAGGCGCGGCACCTGGAGGGGCTGAGGCACGAACTTGAGGAACTGGAGGCCAACGGCTACCGCCGCGCCCGGCTGCTGGACCGTGCCGGCCTCGCGCCGCACCTGGCGAGCGATGCCTACGTGGGCGGCCTGCTGGACGAGGGGGCGGGGCATCTGCACCCGCTGAACTTCGCCCTGGGCCTCGCCGCGGCGGCGGCCGCGGCCGGCGCCAGCCTGCACGAGGCGAGCGCGGTGACACGGGTGACGCCCGGCGCCAAGGTGAGGGTGGAGACCGCCGAGGGCAGCGTCACGGCGGACTTCTGCGTCGCCGCCTGCAATGCCTACCTGGACGGCCTGCTGCCGCAGATCCAGAGCCGCATGATGCCGGTCGCCACCTACATGACGGCGACCGCGCCGCTGGGCGAGAACCGCGCCAAGGCGCTGATCCCCAGCAACGTCGCGGTGGGCGACACCAACTTCGTGCTGAACTACTTCCGCCGCTCGGCCGACCACCGCCTGCTGTTCGGCGGCGGCGTCAGCTATACCGCGCGGATGCCGGCCAGCCTGCCGGCCGACATGCGGCGCACCATGCTGCGGGTCTTCCCGCAGCTCGCCGACGCGCGGCAGGACTTCACCTGGGGTGGCAACGTCTCGATCACCCAGGACCGCGCGCCGCACCTCGGCCGCGTGGCGCCAAACCTCTATTTCGCGCAGGGCTTCAGCGGCCAGGGCGTCGCCATCACCGCGATCGCCGCCAAGGTCATCGCCGAGGCGATCAAGGGCCAGGCCGAGCGCTTCGACCTCTTCGCCAGGATTCCGCACCGGCCCTTCCCCGGCGGCAAGTACCTGCGCGCGCCGACCCTGGCGCTGGCCATGACCTGGTTCAGGCTGCGGGACCGGCTGTAAGAGGGGTACACAGTTGCGTCCGGCCCGCCTAGCTTGACGGACAGACTGTCTCCGCCGATTGCGCCGCCGATGGATCTGACCGAGCCTGGCTTCTCCCTCTTCGTGCAGCCGCACTACGACGACGTGCCGCTGTCCTGCGGCGGCACGGTGGCGCTTCACGCGGACCGGGGTGGCGCCAGCATCGTCACGGTCTTCGCCGGTGGCCTGGTGGACGAGATGGTTGGACCCTTCGCCGCCTGGAAGCACCAGCGCTGGAAGCTGACCGACATCGACGAGGTGCAGCGCGTACGCCGCGCCGAGGACGCCGCCGCTGCCGCCACGCTGGGCGTGCCGGTGCGCTGGCTCGGACTGCCCGACGCGATCTATCGCGGCGACCGCTACAGCAGCGACGACGAACTCTTCGGCCCGCTGCGGGTTGAGGAGCTGGAGCTGGCGGAGCACCTGGCAGTCGAACTGCAACACCTGCCGGAGTGGCGGCCAGGCACCCGGGTCTTCGTACCCCTGGCCATCGGCAGCCACGTCGATCACCAGCTCGTCTTCGCGGCCGGCCGGCATCTCGCGGCGGCCGGCGTCGCGGTCTACGCCTACGAGGACTGTCCCTATGCGATCCATACCCCGGCCGGGCTCGATGCCCGTCTGGAGCAGGTGGCCGGCTGCCTCGGCGGGCCTGTTACCGTCGACATCGAAGCCACTTTGCAGCGGCGGATCGATGCGATTGCGTGCTATTCGTCCCAGGTGCCGGTGATCTTTCGCTTCACGCAGGACGTCGCCGGCGCGGTCGCCGCCTTCGCCCGCGGCCGGGGCGCGACGGGCGAAGCGGCAGAGCGCTTCTGGCCGGTGCGAGGAACCTGATGAAACTGCAATCGGTCCTGCGCAGCGGAGGCGAGCGGCTCTTGTCCCCGGCAGGGCGGCTCGACGCCGCTTCGGCGCCGGTTCTGCAAGCGGCCCTCAAGGCGGCGCTGGCAGAGGACGAGACGCGCCTGCTGATCGACCTCTCGGCTGTAGAGTTCCTGGACAGCACCGGCCTCGGCATCCTGGTCGGCGCACTGAAGGCCGCCCGCAAGGTCGGCGGCGACCTGCGCCTCGCATCGCCCAGCCCGCCGGTGGCGCGGCTGCTGCGCCTGACCACGCTGGACCGCGTGTTCCGCGTGCTGGAGAGCGCAGAGGCTGGCTGGGACAACTAGTGCCCATGAAATGGGGCTTAGGTGGCGCTTAGTCCGTCGTCTAAGCAATCGCGCCCTTTGATGACGACACGATCCGTTCAGCGCCGCAGGACCTCCGGCCGCAGTTGCAGATCCTCCGGCCTGGGGTAGGTCACCAGGTCAGTGCCGTTCAGCTTGTGGAACTCCAGTGAAATCGGCGTGCCGTCGGGCACCACGAACAGCATGACCTCGATCGTCTCGCCGTCGCTGTCGGTATAGAGCGTGAAGCAGGCCATGCGCGGATGCGATGGCAAGGGCAGCCGGTTCCAATCCACCAGATCGACGTACCCCGATGCCTCGTCGCCCTTGAGCACGAAGACCGTCAGCGCGTCGAGATCGGGGGGAAGACGGACAGGCCGAGCCGCATGCGCGGCAAGAAAGCGAATGACCGCGACCTCCTGCGGTCTGATGGGCCGCTCGTCGTAGTCATGAAAACTCCGCGACATCGGTGCTCCAGCAGATCGACGTCTCCAGTCTGCCTGCGCGTGCTCCGCCAGTCGAGGTAGGCGACATCCCCAAAACAGAAGGGCCGGCGTTGCCGCCGGCCCTTCGCTTCGGCTATCGCCCGTGGATCAAAGGCCGAGGGCCTGCTGCGGGGCCATGTACTTCATGCCGTGCGCCTCGGCCACCGCCTTGTAGGTGACCTGGCCGTGCGCGACGTTGAGGCCGTTCATCAGGTGCGGGTCCTCGACCAGCGCCTTCTTGTGGCCCTTGTCGGCGAGGGCCAGGGTGAAGGGCAGGGTGGCGTTATTCAGCGCCATGGTCGAGGTGCGGGCGACCGCGCCCGGCATGTTGGCGACGCAGTAGTGCACCACGCCGTGCACCATGTAGGTCGGCTTGTCGTGCGTCGTGGCATGCGAGGTGGCGAAGCAGCCGCCCTGGTCGATGGCGATGTCCACCAGCACCGAGCCGGGGCGCATCTTCTTCACCAGCTCCTCGCTGACCAACTTGGGCGCCGCGGCGCCCGGCACCAGTACCGCGCCGATCACCAGGTCGGCGCCGGCGACGTGCTGCTCGATGGCGTCGACCGTCGAGTAGATGGTGTTGAGCTGGCCGCCGAAGCGCATGTCGAGGTCGGCGAGCTGCGCCAGCGACTTGTCGAGCACGGTGACGTGCGCCTCCATGCCCATCGCCATGCGCGCGGCGTTGGTGCCCGAGACGCCGCCGCCGATGATGACGACCTTGGCCGCGGCGACGCCCGGCACGCCGCCCAGCAGCATGCCCGAGCCGCCCTGGTACTTCTCCAGGCAGTGCGCGCCGACCTGCACCGACATGCGGCCGGCGACCTCGCTCATCGGCGCCAGCAGCGGCAGGCGCCCGTGGCGGTCGGTCACGGTCTCATAGGCGATGGCGACGCAGCCGGACTTCACCAGCCCCTGGGTCTGCGGCAGGTCGGGCGCCAGGTGCAGGTAGGTGAAGAGTACCTGGCCCTCGCGCAGCATGGCGCACTCGCTGGCCTGCGGCTCCTTCACCTTCACCACCATGTCGGCCTTGGCGAAGATGTCCTTGGCGTTCGGCGCGATGCTCGCGCCGGCCGCCCGGTAGGCCGCGTCGTCGAAGCCGATGCCGGCGCCGGCATTGGTTTCCACGACGACCTGGTGGCCGTGGTGCAGCAGCTCGCGCACCGAGGACGGCGTCAGGCCCACGCGGTATTCGTGCGCCTTGATTTCCTTGGGGACCCCCACGAGCATGATGGAACTCCTTCCTTATTGAACGCTCGCTTCTTCGGTCCGCGGCTCTTCCGCGGACAGGATGTGGCGGCGCACGGCGAAAAGCGCGGCGCCGGAGAAGACCAGGGTCAGCGGCATGATGCCGAAGAGCTTGAACCCTGCCCAGAACTCGGTCGAGAAGTTGCGCCAGACGATCTCGTTGAGCACCGCCAGCACGACGAAGAAGCAGGCCCAGGCGAAGGTCAGGCGGCGCCAGCCCGCCGGCGCCATCTGCAGCATGGAGCCGAGCAGCGGCTGCAGCAGCGGCCTGCCCGCCATCAGCCCGCCGAACAGGATCACGGCGAAGAGGCCGTTCACGATCGTCGGCTTCAGCTTGATGAAGAGCTCGTCGTTCAGGATCAGCGTCAGCGCGCCGAACACCAGCACGAAGAAGCCGGAGACCAGCGGCATGATCGGCAGCCGCCGCTCCAGCGCGAAGTTGATCGACAGCGCCAAGACCACGGCCGCCATGAAGGCGCCGGTGGCCCAGAAGATGTCGACGCGCGCGTTCACCACGAAGAAGACCCCGAGAGGGCCGATCTCCAGCAGCAGCTTCAGGACGGGGTTGAGCGGTTTCTTCATGGCACGAGAGGTAGCACGGAAAACGCCGGAAAGCCCCCTCCCCTGGGTGGGGAGGGGGTCCGGCTGCGGGAATTGCGCTTACGAACTGGCGGTCAGTCGACCTTGGCGAGCACGTCCCTGAGGATCTGCATGATGCGGTCGATCTGCGCCTTCTCGACGATCAGCGGCGGCGACATGGCGATGATGTCGCCGGTAACGCGGATCAGCAGGCCGGCGTCCCAGGCCTTGCGGAAGGCCTCGTAGGCGCGGGCGCCGACCTTGCCGGGCCGGCTCTCCAGCTCGATGCCGCCGATCAGGCCGAGGTTGCGGATGTCGATGACGTTGCGGCAGTCCTTGAGGCCGTGCAGCGCCGCCTCCCAGTAGGGGGCGAGCTCGGCGCAGCGCTCGAAGAGGCGCTCTTCCTTGTAGACCTCCAGCGTCGCGAGGCCCGCGGCGGCGGCGACCGGATGGCCGCTGTAGGTATAGCCGTGGAACAGCTCGATGGTCTGGCCGGTCTCGTCGCCCCACTTGGCGAAGGTGTCGTAGATGCCCTTGCGCGCGATCACCGCGCCCATCGGGATGGTGCCGTTGGTGATGCCCTTGGCGCAGGTGATGAGATCCGGCTCGACGCCGAAGTACTCGGTGGCGAAGCCCTTGCCCAGGCGCCCGAAGCCGGTGATGACCTCGTCGAAGATCAGCAGGATGCCGTGCTTGTCGCAGATGGCGCGCAGCCGCTCCAGGTAGCCCTTGGGCGGGATCAGCACGCCGGTCGAGCCGGCCACCGGCTCGACGATGACGGCGGCGATGGTCGAGGCGTCGTGCAGCGCGACGATGCGCTCCAGCGCGTCGGCGAACTCGTGCCCGCCGTGCGCCGGCATGCCCTTGGAGAAGGCGTTGCGCGCCAGGTCGTGGGTGTGCGGCAGGTGGTCGACGCCGTTGATCAGCGGGCCCCAGAACATGCGGTTCTTGACGATGCCGCCGACCGAGATGCCGCCGAAGCCGGTGCCGTGGTAGCCGCGCTCGCGCCCGATCAGGCGGGTGCGGGCGGCATCGCCGCGCACGCGGTGATAGGCCAGCGCGATCTTCAGGGCGCTGTCCACCGCCTCCGACCCGCTGTTGCAGAAGAAGACGTGGTCGTAGTTGCCGGGCAGCAGGTTGGTGATGCGGCCGGCCAGTTCGAAGGGCAGCGGGTGGCCGAGGTTGAAGGTCGGCGCGTAGTCGAGCTGCTCGACCGTCTTCTGCACCGCCTTGACGATCTTCTCCCGGCGGTGGCCGGCGTTGACGCACCAGAGGCCGGCGGTCGCGTCGATGATCTCGCGCCCCTGCAGGTCGTAGTAGTGCATGCCCTTGGCGCTGCCGATCATCATCGGATCGGCCTTGAACTTGCGATTCCAGGTGAAGGGCATCCAGAAGGGCTCGAGGTTGTTCGGGCTGGCGTCGAAACCCTTGTCGAGCAGGCTGTCGTCCATCGTCGGGACCCCTTCTGGCAGTGAGGCGGGGACCCTACACCTGCTTAGGATAATTGACAATGGGCTTGCGGATGGGGGCTCCGGCGTCCAGAATGTTAAATATGCTTAACAGACTTAACGCCCTCGGCGACGAGGACTTCGACGTCGGCCAGCGCCTCAGGATGCTCCGCGAACGCCACGGCCTGTCGCAGCGCGAGCTGGCGCGGCGGGCCGGGGTGTCGAACGCCGCGATCTCGCTGATCGAGCAGAACGGCACCAGCCCCTCGGTCGGCATGCTGAAGAAGGTGCTGGCGGGCTTCCCGCTGTCGCTGGCCGCCTTCTTCGGCGGCGAGGCGCCGGGCCGGCCGCAGATCGTCTTTCGCGCCGCCGAGCTGACCGAGATCGCCGGCGGCAAGATCTCCTACCGCCAGGTCGGTCGCGACCTGACCGGCAAGGGCCTGCAGATCCTGCACGAGCGCTACGCCCCCGGCGCCGATTCCGGCGAGCATCCGCTGACGCACGAGGCGGAGGAGGGCGGCGTGGTGATCCAGGGCACGCTGGAGCTGACGGTGGGCGAGGAGCGCTTCCTCTTGAAGGCGGGCGACGCCTATGCCTTCGACAGCCGCCAGCCGCACCGCTTCCGCAATCCCGGCGCGGAGGAGGCGGTGGTCGTCTCCGCCTGCACCCCGCCGAGTTTTTGAGAAGCACTTGCAGTTACCGAAAGCCCTTAGCGCTTATCAGTATTTACTGCCTGCAACGCGAATGGGAGATCGTCTCAATTCCTTTCAAACAAGAACGTGGCATGGCGGGGCTGGGGGGAATGGGGTTGACGTCGTTTCGGGCGCGAATGGCCATGGGGGTGGCCATCTTCAGTGGGGCTGTAGCAGGGTACTTTCGGCCGACGGAGGCCGGCAGCTGCACGCCAGGTATGGCTCTGGGTAGCTATATCTGTTCCGGGGCACAGGGCGCGCCGGGCGTGGATGTGACCCAGGTCCTGCCGACCATGGGTCCGCAGATCCTGAGCGTCACCACCACCGATGGCTTTGGCATCGGAACGATCGCCGGCAATGCCTTTACTTTGACCGGCACCGGTGGGCTCAGCTTCATCGACAACTATGCCTCGATAATAAGCGGTGCTGACGTTGGCATCTCAGCGGTCAACAACGACAGCGGCGATCTGACGATCACGACCGATGGCACGACTTTTGGGTCGGGTGTGGGTGGGATTATCGCGCGGAACTATGCCGCCGATGGCGCCTTGTCGATCGATGCCGGAAAGGTCTCGACCTTCTTTGGCGTCGGCATCGACGTGGAGAACAGCGGGACCGGCCTGCTGTCGATCACCGCGGTCTCCGTGACCGGTGGCCTCCTGGCGAGCAATCTTGGCGGCGGCGGCGTGTCGATCGAGATGTCCGGGACGGCCAAGGACAACGATGGAATAGGAATTTATGCACTCAACAGCGCTGGCGCCGGCTCGGTCTATGTCAAGACGATGGATGTCCTGGGCCTCAGCGCGGGCATCGACGCGCACAACCATGGCGACGGCGGCCTGACGATCAAGTCTTACGACACGGTGACGGCGACGGATTCGGTCGGCTTCGGCATTTTCGCGGAGGATACCGGCGACGGCGCGCTTTCGATCACGACCAAGGACGTGAGCGGTGGCGCGAACGCCATCTTCGCGACCAACGACGGCGGCGGAGACCTGACGATCGACACCCATCTGGGCAGCCTGATGACGACGGGACTGGGTGGCACGGCCATCGCGGCAAAAAACCTGGCGGGTGGCGGCGCGCTGTCGATCACCACGGCGGATGTCACAGGCGGGTCGAACGGCATCGCCGGGCGCAACTATGGCAACGGCGACCTGACGATCGATAGCCACCTGGGCATGGTGACTGGAACCAACCTCTTCGGCATCGATGCCCGGGACTATGGCGCCGGCGCGCTGTCGATCACCACGGCGGACGTGACCGGAGGCGTGCGCGGCATCTATGCGAAGAACGAAGGTGGCGGCGACCTGACGATCGACAGCCAGCTGGGCACGGTGAAGGGAACGAGCCCGTTAGGCTATGGCATAGACGCGCTCAATTCCGTCGATGGCGACACGCTGTCGATCACGACAAAGGATGTATCGGGCACTCTCAGCGCCATCCGGGCGGTCAACTCTGGTGGTGCGGGCCTGACGATCGACAGCCATGCCGGCACAGTGACGGGAAATGCCAGCTTCGGCATCAATGCCCAGGACGGTGGTGCCGGCGCGCTGTCGATCACCACGGCGGATGTGACCGGTGGCTATCGCGGAATCTCGGCAAAGAACGCCGGCGGCGGCGACCTGACGATCGACAGCCTGGCCGGCGCGGTGAAGGCGACGAGCAACGCCGGCATCTATGCGAACAACTATACCGGGGGCGGCATCCTCTCGATCACGACAAAGGACGTGACCGGCGGCACTGACGGCATCTTTGCCAAGAACGCAGGCAGCGGAGACCTGACGATCGACAGCCATCTGGGCACCGTGATGGGAGCGCCCGGTCGCGGTATCTTCGCGCGTGACTATGGTGCCGGTTCTATCTCGATCACCACGGCGGATGTGACCGGTGACACGAGCGGCATCAATGCGCGCAACAAAGGTGGGGGCGACCTGACCATCGATAGCCTTCAGGGCGTGGTCACCGGGGCTGGAGGTGCCGCGATTACCGTGCAGAACTACGCCGGTGGCGGCACAGTCTCGATCACCACGGCGGATGTGACCGGGGGTTCGCGCGGCATCTACGCAGAGAACGGTGGCTATGGGGGCATGACGATCGACAGCCACCAGGGCACCGTGATGGCGACGCTTTTGGGCGGTACTGGCATCAGGGCGAGCGACTACGGTATTGGCGCATTGTCGATCACCACCAAGGACGTGAGCGGTGGCAAGTATGGCGTCGTCGTTGACAATGAAGGCGGCGGGGACCTGACGATCGACAGCGCCGCCGGCACCGTGTCGGGGACGAGCGGCACCGGCATCGATGGGTACAACAATGTCGACGGCGGCAAGTTCTCGATTACGACGGCAAGCGTGACCGGTGGCACGAACGGCATCTTTGCGAAGAACAAGGGCGGCGAGGATCTGACGATCGACAGCCATGCCGGCACAGTGACGGGGACGAGCAACGCCGGCATCTACGCGCTCGATCTCGCTGCTGGCGCGCTGTCGATCACCACCGCGGACGTGACTGGTGGGCTGCGTGGCATCTTTGCGAAGAACGACGGCGGCGGCGACCTGACGATCGACAGCCAGTTGGGCACGGTGATGACCACGGCCGCCAACAGCATCGGCATCTATGCGATCGACAGTGGCGCCGGTGCGCTGTCGATCACCGCCGAGGACGTGAGCAGTGGAGGGCGCGGCATCTATGCGAAGAACGACGGCGGCGGCGACCTGACGATCGACAGCCTTGCCGGTACGGTCACCGGCACGACCGACCGTGCCATCGTCGCGCGCGACTTTGGCGCCGGCGCGCTGTCGATCACCACAGCGGATGTGAGTGGCGCCAAGGAAGGCATCGACGCGATCAATGACGGCGGTGGGGATCTGACGATCGACAGCGTCGCCGGCACGGTGACGGCAACGGACAGCTTGACCGGCGGCGGCATCTTCGCAAGCGACCTCGGCGCCGGTTCGGTCTGGATCACCACGGCCGCTGTGAGTGGTGTGTCGTCCGGCATCGGCGCATTCAACCAAGGCGGTGGCGATTTGACCATCGACACCAAGGGCGGCGCGGTGACGGCGACGGCCGACTTAAGCAACGGCATCGTCGCACGAGATTTTGGCTCTGGCACGCTGTCGGTCACCACGGCGGATGTGACTGGCAAGGCCAACGGCCTCTATGCGCGCAACTATGGCAACGGGGGTCTGACGGTCGAAAGCCACGCCGGCAGCGTGGCGGCCACCGATTACGAGGGCATCTTCGTGCGCGACGACGGTACCGGTGCGCTATCGATCACGACGGCCGACGTGACCGCTGGATCGCGCGCGATCTATGCGCGCAACTTCGGCGGCGGGGACCTGACGATCGAGACGCAGGGCACGGTGAGCGGCGGCGCTCTCGCGATCTATGCCAAGCAGACCGGCGCCGGTGCCTTCACCGTCACCAACAGCGGCACCTTGCGGAACGCCGCGCTGAACGCCGCCGGGCTGACGCTCGATCTGCGCGCCGACACCAGCGGCGTGACGCTGGACAACCTGGGGGACGCCACGATCGTCGGGCGCGCGAATCTGACGGGGCAAAGCGACCTCTTCGACAATGCGGGGCTCTGGCAGGCGGCGGGCACCTCGGACTTCGGCGCCGGGGTCGACGAGCTGTTCAACGAGGTTGGCGGCGTGATTCAGACGGCCTTCGCCGGAGGCGTCGAGGCGGCGAGCTTCACCGGGCTGGAGACCTTCCGCAACGCCGGCCTGCTGCGGCTGCAGGATGGCGAGGTGGGCGACAGCGTCGCCATCTCGGGCGACTTCGTCGGCGAGGCCGGTGGCACGCTCTGGCTCGATGTCTACCTGGACGACGGCACGACCGGCGGGGACCGGCTGACGGTCGGCGGGGCGGTCGGCGGTGCGCCGACGCCGATCGTGCTGAGTGTCGCCGGCGGCGCGGGCGGCGCGACCGGCACGGGTGCCGGGAATGGCATCGTCCTGGTCGACGTCTCGGCCGGGAGCACGGCGGCGGGCGATTTCTTCCTGGCCGAGGGCCCGGCGATTGCCGGGCCCTTTATCTATGACCTGTCGCTCGAGAGCGACGGCATCTGGTACCTGCAGAGCACCGTGCTGCCGGCCGTCGAGGGCTATGCCAACCTGCTGGGCGCGGCGGCGAACCAGACGCGCTTCGTCGGCGGCCTGCTGTTCGAGCACCTGGACGAGCTGCGCCACCTGCCGCTACGGGATCGTCGGCCAGACGGCGGCCAGACGGCGGCCAGACGGCGAGCCTGGGCCTGGCCGAGGTCGCGGACGACGGCGTGCCGTCCAGCGGCCTTTCCTTCTGGCTGAAGGGCGGCGCGTTCAGCGGCGACTTCACGCCATCGGGCGCGCCGGCCTTCGAGCAGAGCGGCCAGGGCGTCAGCCTGGGGGCCGAGCTGAGCTTCCCCGAGCTGCTGGGCGACGACCGGCTCCATCTCGGCGTCCTGGCGAGCTATGGCAGCAGCACGGGCAGCCAGACGAACGGCGTCAGCTTCGATATCGAGGGCTGGAGCCTGGGCGCCTACGCGGCCTACCTGTCGGAGAACGACACGCCGACGCCCTATGACGGGCTGCATCTGGAGGCCGCGGCCTTCGTCTCGCTGCTCGATCTCTCGCTCAGCGCCGAATCACCGGCGCAGTCGGCGTCCTACGATGCCACGTCATGGTCGGCGACCCTGGCGGGCGGCTACGGCATCGAGGTGGCGCCGGGCCTCATCCTCGAACCCAAGGGCCGGCTGACCTACAGCCGCCTGCAGCAAGACGATTTCACCGACAGCCTGGGCGTGGCGGTCTCGCTGGACGATGGCGAGAGCCTGGAAGGCGTGCTGGCGCTGCGTCTGCAAAAGCACTGGAACCTCCATGGCCTGGGAGAGGCCGCGCCCTATGTCGAGGCGAGCGTGACGCGCCAGTTCCTGGGCGCCAACTCCATCCGCGCCGACGGCGTGGGCTTCGAGAGCAACAGCGAGGGGACTCGCTACGCGGTTGCCCTCGGCCTGGATAGCGCAGTGGGACCCGATGTCTCGATCTACGGCTCGGTCGAACTGACCTGGGGCGACGCCGTCGACCAGTCGGTCCAGGCCTTCGCCGGTCTGCGCCTGGCTTTCTAGGAACCGCGATCGCAGTAACCGGAAGCGGCGGGACGGAGCTGCCAGGCGCTCCGTTCCGCCGGCGACGGCTTACGAGGGATCGCCCTTCTCGCCGGCGTCCTTCATCGCCTTGTGGGCGGCGCGCATCTCGTCCTTGCTCAGCACGCCGTCCTTGTTGCTGTCGGCGGCGTCGAAGCGGGCGAGGCGCAGCGCCTCCCACTCGGCCCTGGTGATGGCGCCGTCGCCGTCGCTGTCGAGCTTTGCGAAGTGGGCCGCGGACCTGGCGACAACCTGCTCGCGCGTGATCGGCTCGCCGTTGCGGGCCTGCTCGTGGCCGCGGTGGTGCGGATGCATGAAGAGGAAGAAGGCGGCGACGGCGCCGCCGACGATGACGCCGCCGGCCAGGAACCAGAGGGCATTGCGCATCTTGGCTGTACTCCGATAGGGATGGCCGCGCGCCGAGATGGCGGCGGCAGTGTTCCCTAGGTACGGCAAGCGATGCCCGGCCATCCCTGGCCGGGTCCCGGGGTGCGAGATGGCTGCGATGATCCGTCCCATGAGCGAGGCCGACCTGGCGGAGACGCTGGCGCTGCGCCTGGCCGTGCGCGAGAACCCCTTGCCGCCGGAACAGCATCATCTGATCCGGCCGGAGCGCGTGCGCGCGGTGCTGGCCGAGGGCGGCAGCTTCGTGGCGGAGGAGGCGGGCCGCATCCTCGGCTTCGCCATGGCGTCGGGCGGCGGGCCGCTGGACTGCGAACCGACGCTCTGGGCGCTGTTCCTCAGGGCCGAGGCCGAGGGCCGCGGGCTGGGCAAGGCGCTGCTCGGCGCGGCGGTCGGCTGGCTGCGCGCGCAGGGCTTCGCGGAAGCCTGGCTCTCCACCGATCCCGGCACGCGGGCGGAGGGCTTCTATCTGCGCCAGGGCTGGCGGCCCGACGGCGTCACGCCCGAGGGGGAGCGACTCTTCCGCCTGCCGCTCTGACAAGCGAAAGCCCGCCCGGGTTGCACCGGGCGGGCTTCGCGAGGCGTGAATGCGTCAGTCGCGGCGGGGCGTCATTCGCCCTTCTTCTGCGCCTGCTCCACGTTCGCCGCCTCGTCGCGCTCGATCATGCCGTCGCCGTTGCTGTCGAGCTCGGCGAAGCGCGCGTCGACGCGGGCCTCCCACTCACCCTTGCTGATCCGGCCGTCGCCGTCGGTGTCGTGGGTGTAGAAGGTCTGCGCCGTGAAGTTGTCCATGTCGGAGGGCCCCATGGTGTTGGGGTTCTCCTTCTTGGCGTTGGCCATGCGGTCGTCGATGATCATCCGCCATTCCTGCATGGTGATGTCGCCGCTGCCGTCGTAGTCGTAGCGGTCGAACATCTTCTGCGACAGCACCATGGCCTCGTCCTTGGAGATCATGTCGTCGCTGTTGCTGTCCGCCTCTTCCGGCCAGAAGCTGACCTTGGCGTCGGCCGCCAGCGCGACGCTGCCGCCGATCACCAGGGCCGAGACGAAGAAGAGGGACGGGAGTGCGCGCATCGCTTGGCTCCTTGCGGGCTGTTGTTCCAGGTCCCCACCTGCACAACGGAACGAGCCAGGGGCCAAAGGGTTGCGAAACGTCAGGGTTTTCCGCCCAGCAGCTCCATAATATGACGCGCCGCCTCCGGCCAGGGCGCAAAGGCCTGGGCCGCCTCCAGCCGCTCCAGGCCCTTGCGGCTGTAGGAGCCGGGCGAGCAGAGCGCGGCGACGATATCCGGCAGGCTCTGGCCCAGGTCCTCGCGCCCCACCGTGCCGACGGCGCGGAAGGTCTGCGCCGTCAGCAGCCGCGCCTGCTCCGGTGGCAGGCCGCCGGCGACCAGGCTGTCGGCCAGGTCGGACTGCAGACGCATCAGCCAGGAATAGAACACGGCGGCGGTGGCCGCGGTCTCGAAGGCGGCCTCGTCGGCCGGCGCCACCACGGGGCCGAGCGCCTCCAAAGCCTGGCGCGCGGCCGGCAGGTCGGGCAGCAGCAGGGTCGGGCTCTCGCTCCAGCGTGCCGCCAGCACCGGCATGGCGCGGCAGAGGCGCGCCGGGGCGACCGCCGCCGCCAGCGCCGCCATCGGCAGGCCGGCGACGAGGGAGACGACGATCTGGTCACTGCGCCAGGGCAGGCCTTCGGCGG
The DNA here is from genome assembly GCA_029781795.1 of Pseudomonadota bacterium. Lineage (GTDB taxonomy): Bacteria > Pseudomonadota > Alphaproteobacteria > Kiloniellales > JACOMY01 > JAKOWB01. Next base: position 23,531 of record JAKOWB010000365.1, read on the forward strand.
CGGCGACCGCGTGCGCCGGCCGCGGTGCCAGGAAGACCAGGTCGCTGCCGGCAACCAGCGCGGCGTTGTCGGCGGTGACGGCGAGGCCAAGCTCCGCCGCCAGTGCCTGGCTGGCAGAGGCGCCGCGCGGCGAGAGCGTGACCCTGAAGCGCCGCGCCAGCGGCGGCACGCAGTAGAGCGCGAGGTGCCCGACGCCGAGCCAGCCGATCCTCATGCCGGCGCCCGCTTGCCGGCGGCGGCCAGCAGGTGCGGCAGTGCCTCCTCCACCTCGCGGCAGACCAGCGCGCCGGCCGCCGCGAGCTCGGCCGAGACGTCGACCGGCAGCGAGGAGTTGGAGCCCGTCGGCACCTGGTTCAGGCGGCCGCCGATCAGCAGCGGGATGGCGAGGCCGCGCGCCTTGAGCTCGGCCTGCAGCGCCTCGACATAGGCCAGCGCGATGCCGTTGTAGGTGGAGACGGCGATGGCTTCGGCCTTGGCGTATTCGGCGAGATCGGCCAGGTCGTCCGGGTCGGTGGCGACGCCGCCGTCCAGCACGGTGACGCCGAGACCGCGGAAGACCTGCTCCAGCAGCAGCTTGCCGTGTTCGTGCACGTCGGTGGTGGCGACCAGCACGCGCGGGCTGGCGGCGCGCAGCGCCTCGACCGTCGCCGGGCGCACGCCGCCGATGCGGCGCGCCGCGTCCTCCGCCAGCTCGACGAAGGTGGTGGCGCGCAGCAGGGGGCGGCGGCGGCGCGGCTCCTCCGCCGCCTCGGCGCCGGGGCCGAAGCGCTCCTCGAGCTGCTTGGCGCCGAGGCGGCGCAGGGCGAGCAGCAGGGCGGCCGGATCGGCGGTGTCGACGCCAAGCTCGCCGAGGCCGGCGAAGACGCGGTCGCGGAACCGCTCGGCGCCGGCCAGCAGCGTATCGGCGACGCGGTCGGCGGCCGCGGTGTCGATCAGCGGCGGCAGGCCCTCGCCGCGCTCGATCATGCGCTGGGCGAAGCGCTGCGCGTCGATCACCTCGTCGATGTCGGGGATGCGGCTGTTCTCGGTCACCGGCACGGGATTGACCGCATGGCCCGAGGGCAGCAGGCGCTGGCCGACGATATCGACGGCGAGGTAGGCGGCGAGGCTGGCGAAGTTCTCCGCCGCGCCGCCGCGATAGGCCACGGTGTTGCCGTAGACCATGGTCCCCGGCGTCGGGTTGGCCCGCGCCAGCGCACGCTGGAAGGCGAGGCGCCCGAGCGGGTCGGAGAAGTGGTGGCCGTAGCAGTGTGCCAGCGGCGCGCCGATCATGTCCTGCACGATGCGCAGCTCGATCAGCACCTGGCCGAGGGCGCAGGCGACGTCGCTGTAGAGCGCGGCGAAGCCGTCGTCGAGATTGGAGTGCACCAGCACCTCGACCGGCTGGGCGGCGATGAGGCCGAGCGCCTGCAGCGTCGCCTCGGTCGCCGCCACGTCGTCGTCCCAGTGCGGCAGGCGGAAGGTGAAGAACTGCCCCAGGTTGCCAATCGCGGTGCTGCCGGCAGCAAGGGCGAACTGCGTGTTCTCCAGCGCCGCCGGGAAACCCATGATGAAGTCGCCGAAGTGCGGCGCGACCGGCGCGCTGGCGGCCAGGGCGACGAAGTCCTCGGGCCCCTCCAGCATCATGCCGGTGCCCTTGGGGTACTTGTCGCGCAGTGCCAGGGGATAGCCCATGGCCCAGTCGCAGCAGAGGCCATAGCGGTCGACCGCCGGGCCGGTCGCCGCCGTCGCCTCCCAGATCTCGGCATAGGCGCGCCGGCTCTTGGCCGGGTCGCGGAAGCCGATCTGCGCGTGGGTCATGACCCGCCCGGCGGCCATGGCCTGGCGCTTCGCCGCCGCCTCGCTGGCGACGCCGCGCTCCGCCAGGAAGGGGCAGGGGCCGACCCGCCAGGTGGCGGCCAGGGCAGCGCCCTCGGCCAGCAGCGCGCGGCCGGGGCGCAGGCGGGGATCGGTGAGGTGGAGGGGCGTGGTCAAGGAGGGCTCCCGGTGGTCCGGCGCATGGTGCGAAGGCGGCGAGGGACTTGTCCAGCAGCCCTCTTTCCCGCCGCCCGGATTCCCGGCAGTGTCGCGCCGCATGAACGCTCCCCTGACCGAGTTCGCCAGCGACGCGCCGATCCGCCACATCGGCGAGGGGCTGCTGGCCCGCAGCCTGCCCAAGGCCGAATGGACCCACCAAGCGCACCTGCTGGCGACGCTCTGGCTGATGCAGGAGCACCCGGAGCTGGAACTCAGGCGCGACCTGCCAGGCATCATCTGGCGGTACAACGAGGCCAGCGGCACGCGGAACACCGATACGGGCGGCTATCACGAGACCATCACGCAGTTCTATCTGCTGGTCCTGGCGAGCTTCCGGGCGCGGCTGCCGGCGGCCCTGCCGCTGACGCGCCAGGCCGAGCGGCTGCTGGCCAGTCCCTTCGCCAAGCATGACCTGCCGCTGGACTACTGGCGGCGCGAGACGCTTTTCTCGGTCGAGGCGCGGCGCGTCTGGGTGGCGCCGGACAAGGCGCCCTTCGACTTCGAGCGGATTGAGATCCCGCCGGGCTAGGATGCCCGCCCCAGCAGCTCGTAGAGCGCCACGGCGGCGGCGTTGGAGACGTTGAGCGCGGCGATCGGCGGGCGGGTCGGCAGGCGCACCAGGCGGTCGCAGCGCTCGCGCGTCAGGCGGCGCAGGCCCTCGCCCTCGGCGCCCAGCACCAGGCAGGAGCGGGCGGCCGCGTCGGCCGCCGTCAGCAACCCCTCGCCGGACGCGTCCAGGCCGAAGCACCAGAAGCCGGCCTGCTTCAAGAGGTCCAGGGCGCGCACCAGGTTGGTCTCGCGGATATAGGGCAGCACCTCGAGGCCGCCGGAGGCGGTCTTGGCCAGCACGCCGCTTTCCGGCGGGGCATGGTCCTGGGTGGTCAGCACGGCGGCGGCGCCGAAGGCGGCGGCCGAGCGGATGATGGCGCCGACGTTCTGCGGGTCGGTGACGTGGTCGAGCGCCAGGATCACCGCCGGGCGGTCGCGCAGCTCCTGCAGGAAGACCTGGACCGAGGGCTGGAACAGCGGCTCGACGCGGAGCGCCAGGCCCTGGTGCACGGCCCCGGGGGGCAGGGTGCCCTCCAGCGCGGCGCGGCCCACCACCTCCGGCCCCAGCGGCAGGCGCAGGGTGGCGAGCTTGCGGGCCAGGGCCTCGTCCGGCGTCTCGGCCAGCAGCAGGCGCCGCAGATTGCGCGCCGGGTTGGCCAGGGCGGCCTCGACCGCGTGGCGGCCATAGAGCCAGTAGTCGCCGCCCTCGCCCCTGGGGCCGCGGCGCGCCGGGGCCGACTCGGCCTCGACCTGGTGCGGGGCCTGGTGCGGGGCCTGGTGCGGGGCCGGGCGGGGCGGCTGCGACGGGCGGTCGCGCGGGGGGGCACGGCGAGGGCCGCGGCCCTCCTGGCGGGGCTCGTCGCGACGCTGCTGGCGGCCCGGCTTCGGGGCCTGCTGGCCGGACCGGCGCGGGCCGGGACCGGCGCCCCGGGCACCGCCCTGGCCGCCCCGCTGGCCGCTGGCGTGGCCGCCGCCCTGGCCGCCGTGCTTGCCCTTGTTCTTGTTGCGCATTTGCCGCAGGCTCCCCGTTCGGATGCCGGCTTACTACGCGGCATTGGGCGCCTTGACCAGAGGGTCGGCGAAACGGCGCCTTTTGCCGTTGACACGCTGGCGCATTTCGCCATAGTGCGCGCTCGCCGTTCGCCGGGCCAAAACTGTCCCGGCGGCGACGTTTGTTGTCGGCTTTGGATCAGAGTTCTCGAACAAGCAGCACCGGTAGCGCGCGGAGGGGTTCCCGAGCGGTCAAAGGGGACGGACTGTAAATCCGTTGGCTACGCCTTCGAAGGTTCGAATCCTTCCCCCTCCACCAACCGCCCGGCTCTTCGCCGCGGGTTGGGCCCAGTCCCGGCCGGATCGCGGCCGCGGGCGGTGGCAGAGCGCCGGGAGGCTGCTTATTTGAGTGACCTGGTTCCGGGCCCACGATGGTCGCGGTCGAGCGTGGTTCGAGCACTAGGCTTCGCGGGTGTAGCTCAATGGTAGAGCAGAAGCCTTCCAAGCTTACGACGGGGGTTCGATTCCCCTCACCCGCTCCAGTCTGTCCGCTCGCCGGGCAGCAGCGCGGACCGCGGACGACGACGACGGAGTGAATTTCGAGGCGGTGCGGCGGCGGGCAGGACCCGGCGGCGCACCAGGGACCGGACGAGCAAGGCAGGAACGGAAGCGATGTCGAAGGCGAAATTCGAGCGTAACAAGCCGCACTGCAACGTCGGCACGATTGGCCACGTGGACCACGGCAAGACGTCGCTGACGGCGGCGATCACGAAGGTTCTGGCTGAGACGGGCGGGGCGACCTTCACGGCCTACGACCAGATCGACAAGGCGCCTGAGGAGAAGGCGCGCGGGATCACGATCTCGACGGCGCACGTGGAGTACGAGACGCAGAACCGCCACTACGCGCACGTCGACTGCCCTGGCCACGCG
>JAKOWB010000368.1 GCA_029781795.1 Pseudomonadota bacterium
CCTATGTCTGGCCGACCCTGCTGACCGTCGCCTATATCCTGGCGCTGGTGGTGCCCCTGCTGCTGGCGGTGGCCATGCTGACCTATGCCGAGCGCAAGGTGCTGGCCGCCATGCACATGCGCCGCGGCCCCAACGTGGTCGGTCCCTTCGGCCTGCTGCAGGCCTTCGCCGACGGCCTGAAGCTGATGCTGAAGGAAACCATCCTGCCGGCCGGCGCCAATCGGGTGGTCTTCATCCTGGCGCCGATGATCACCTTTACCCTGGCGATGGTGGCCTGGGCGGTGATCCCGCTGCAGGAGGGCTGGGTGATCGCCGACATCAACGTCGGTATCCTCTACCTCTTCGCCATCTCCTCGCTCGGCGTGTACGGCATCATCATGGCCGGTTGGGCGTCGAACTCGAAGTATCCCTTCCTCGGCGCCCTGCGCTCGGCCGCGCAGATGGTGAGCTACGAAGTCTCCATGGGCTTCGTCATCGTCACCGTCATCCTCTGCGTCGGCAGCCTGAACATCTCGGACATCGTGAACGCGCAGAAGGGCCTCTGGTTCGCCATCCCGCTGCTGCCGATGTTCGTCATCTTCTTCATCTCGACCCTGGCCGAGACGAACCGCGCCCCCTTCGACCTGCCGGAAGGCGAGTCCGAACTGGTGGCCGGCTTCTTCCTCGAGTACTCGGCCATGACCTTCGCGCTCTTCTTCCTCGGCGAATACGCCAACATGATCCTGATGAGCGCGATGACCTCGATCCTGTTCCTCGGCGGCTGGCTGCCGCCGCTGGACATCGCGCCCTTCAACTGGATCCCGGGCATCGTCTGGTTCGGCCTGAAGATCTGCCTGGTGCTGTTCTGCTTCCTGTGGGTGCGCGCGACCTTCCCGCGCTATCGCTACGACCAGCTGATGCGCCTGGGCTGGAAGGTCTTCCTGCCGATCTCGCTGGGCTGGCTGGTGCTGACGGCCGGCGCGCTCGTGCTCTTCGACTGGCTGCCGAAGTAGGGGGGCAAGGAGGAAAGACCCATGACCGCCATCGGCCGCAACCTCAAGAGCCTCTTCCTGGGCGAGCTCGTCTCGGGCATGGCGCTGACGCTGCGCTACTTCTTCCGCCCCAAGGCGACCTTGAACTATCCCTACGAGAAGGGCCCGATCTCGCCCCGCTTCCGCGGCGAGCACGCGCTGCGCCGCTATCCCAACGGCGAGGAGCGCTGCATCGCCTGCAAGCTCTGCGAGGCGATCTGCCCGGCGCAGGCCATCACCATCGAGGCCGAGCCGCGTGCCGACGGCTCGCGGCGCACCACGCGCTACGACATCGACATGACCAAGTGCATCTACTGCGGCTACTGCCAGGAGGCCTGCCCGGTCGATGCCATCGTCGAGGGGCCGAACTTCGAGTTCGCCACCGAGACGCACGAGGAGCTGCTCTACGACAAGCAGCGCCTGCTGGATAACGGCGACCGCTGGGAATACGAGATCCAGCAGAACCTGGCGAAGGACGCGCCCTACCGCTGAGGCGGTTGGGCTGGAGAGGGGTTGGCGATGACGAACGGCAACGGCGGACGCAGGGGAGGACGGGCATGATCGTCCAGGCGCTCGCCTTCTATCTCTTCGCGGCGATGACCGTGGCCTCGGCCATCATGGTCATCTCGGCGCGCAATCCCGTGCACTCCGTGCTCTTCCTGATCCTGGCCTTCTTCAACGCCGCCGGCCTCTTCGTGCTGATGGGCGCGGAGTTCCTGGCCATGATCCTGGTCGTGGTCTACGTCGGCGCCGTCGCGGTGCTGTTCCTCTTCGTCGTCATGATGCTCGACGTGAACTTCGCCGAGCTGCGCCAGGGTTTCCTGCAGTACCTGCCGATCGGCATCCTGGTCGGCATCATCCTGCTGGTGGAGATCGTCTTCGTCGTCGGCACCTGGGCGCTGGCGCCGATGGAGGAGGCGACCACCATGGCGCAGGCGCAGACCATGTCCGCCGAGCTGCACAACACCAAGGCGCTGGGCCTCATCCTCTATACCAAGTACGCCTACCTCTTCCAGGCGGCGGGCCTGGTGCTGCTGGTGGCCATGATCGGCGCCATCGTGCTGACGCTGCGCCACCGCGCCGGGGTGCGCCGCCAGACCATCGCGCGGCAGGTGTCGCGCCGCGTGTCCGAGACCATAGAGGTCAAGGACGTGACGCCGGGCAGCGGGGTCTGAACCATGGAAATCACGCTCACCCACTACCTGACGGTCGCGGCGATCCTCTTCACCCTCGGGATCTTCGGCATCTTCCTGAACCGCAAGAACGTCATCATCATCCTCATGTCGGTCGAGCTGATGCTGCTGGCCGTCAACATCAACCTGGTCGCCTTCTCCAGCCACCTGGGCGACCTGGTGGGGCAGGTCTTCGCCATGTTCGTGCTGACCGTGGCCGCGGCCGAGGCCGCGATCGGCCTCGCCATCCTGGTGGTCTACTTCCGCAACCGCGGCTCCATCGCGGTGGAAGACATCAACCTGATGAAGGGCTGAGCGGATGGACGCCGCCATCGTCTTCCTGCCGCTCGTCGGCGCCTTCCTCGCCGGGTTCTTCGGCCGCCAGCTCGGCGACCGGGGCTCGCAGTTCGTCACCTGCGGCGCGCTGGTGCTCGCGGCGATCCTGGCCTGCGTCGCCTTCAACGACGTCGCCCTGGGCCATGCGCCGCGCACCACCGAGATCTTCACCTGGATCGCCTCGGGCAAGCTCGACCTCTCCTGGTCGCTGCGGGTCGACACGCTGACGGCGGTGATGCTGGTGGTGGTGACCGTGGTCTCCTCGGTCGTCCACATCTACGCCGTGGGCTACATGAGCGAGGACAAGTCAAAGCCGCGCTTCATGGCCTACCTGTCGCTCTTCACCTTCTTCATGCTGATGCTGGTGACCAGCGACTCCCTGGTGCAGATGTTCTTCGGCTGGGAGGGCGTGGGCCTCGCCTCCTACCTGCTGATCGGCTTCTGGTTCGACCGGCCCTCGGCCAACGCCGCCGCCATCAAGGCCTTCCTGGTCAACCGCGTCGGCGACGTCGGCTTCGCCCTCGGCATCGCCGGCGTCTTCCTGCTGTTCGGCACCGTGCGCCTGGACGAGATCTTCGCCGCGGCGCCGGGCATGGCCGACAAGATGGTCAGCGTCTTCGGGGTCGAGGGCCATGCCCTGACCATCCTCTGCATCCTTCTGTTCATCGGCGCGATGGGCAAGTCGGCGCAGCTCGGCCTGCACACCTGGCTGCCGGACGCCATGGAAGGCCCGACCCCGGTCTCGGCCCTGATCCATGCCGCGACCATGGTCACGGCCGGCGTCTTCATGGTCTGCCGCCTCTCGCCGCTCTTCGAGTACGCGCCGACGGCGCTGGAGCTGGTGACTTACGTCGGTGCTTTTACCGCCTTCTTCGCCGCCACCGTCGGCCTGGTGCAGAACGACATCAAGCGGGTCATCGCCTATTCGACCTGCTCGCAGCTCGGCTACATGTTCTTCGCCGCCGGCGTCTCGGCCTACCAGGCGGCGATGTTCCACCTGATGACGCATGCCTTCTTCAAGGCGCTGCTGTTCCTCGGCGCCGGCTGCGTGATCCACGCCATGCACCACGAGCAGGACATGCGGCGCATGGGCGGCCTCGCGGGGAAGATCAAGATCACCTACATCTTCATGTGGGTGGGCTCGCTGGCGCTGGCCGGGATCGGCATCCCCGGCGTCTTCGGCTTCGCCGGCTTCTACTCCAAGGACATGATCCTCGAGGCGGCCTATGGCGCGCACAGCGGGCAGGGGATGCTGGCCTACTGGCTCGGCATCGGCGCCGCCGTGCTGACCGCCTTCTATTCCTGGCGCCTGCTGTTCATGACCTTCCATGGGCGTCCGAAGATGCCGGCCGTAGCGGCGCATGCCCACGAGGCGCCGGGCATCATGACCTGGCCGCTGTGGATCCTGGTCGCCGGCGCGATCTTCGCCGGCCTGCTGGGCTATCCCTACTTCGTCGGCGAGGAGCGCGAGGCCTTCTGGGGCGAGTCGATCAAGGTGCTGCACGACCCGATCGAGGCGGCGCACCATGCCCCCGGCTGGGTCGGCATCCTGCCGCTGGTGGCCGGCCTGCTCGGCATCGCCGTCGCCTGCGTCATGTACCTCTGGCGCACCGGGCTGCCGCGCTGGCTGGCGACGAAGCTGCGCCCGCTCTACCTCTTCCTGCTCAACAAGTGGTACTTCGACGAACTCTACGACCGCCTTTTCGTGCGGCCGGCGCTCTATCTCGGCCGCGGCCTCTGGGAGGCGGGCGACCGCGACACCATCGACGCGGTGGGGCCGGACGGCCTGGCGGCGGCGACGCGCGACATCGCGCGGCGCTTCGGGCGGATGCAGTCGGGCTACGTCTACCACTACGCCTTTGCCATGCTGATCGGCGTCGTCTTGCTGGTCAGCTGGTATCTCTTCACCGCGGCCTAGGATCGGGGGACGACAAGAACCATGAGCTGGCCGCTGCTATCCCTGGTCACCTTCCTGCCGCTGGTGGGGGCGCTGTTCATCTTCCTGATCCGCGGCGAGGCCGCGGTGGTGGCGCGCAATGCCCGCTATGTCGCGCTCTGGACCTCGCTCATCACCTTCGCGCTGTCGCTCTTCATCTGGTTCGACTTCGCGCGCGGCACCGCCGACTTCCAGTTCGTCGAGGACGTGGAGTGGATTCCGGCCCTCGGCATCGGCTACCGCCTGGGCCTGGACGGCATCTCCATGCCCTTCGTGCTGCTCTCCACCCTGCTGACGCCGATCTGCGTGCTGGCCAGCTGGGAGGCCATCACCGTCCGGGTGAAGGAGTACATGATCGCCTTCCTCGTCCTCGAGACGCTGATGGTCGGCATGTTCTGCGCGCTGGACCTGCTGGTCTTCTACATCTTCTTCGAAGGCGTCCTGATCCCGATGTTCCTGATCATCGGCGTCTGGGGCGGCCAGCGGCGCGTCTATGCCGCCTTCAAGTTCTTCCTCTACACGCTGGCCGGCTCGGTGCTGATGCTGATCGCCCTGCTGGTGATCTACTTCCAGACCGGGACCACCTCGATTCCCGTGCTGCTGGAGACGCTGAACCTGCCGAAGGAGACGCAGATCTGGCTCTGGCTGGCCTTCTTCGCCTCCTTCGCCGTCAAGGTGCCGATGTGGCCGGTGCACACCTGGCTGCCCGACGCCCACGTCGAGGCACCGACCGCCGGCTCGGTGATCCTGGCCGGCGTACTGCTGAAGATGGGCGGGTACGGCTTCCTGCGCTTCTCGCTGCCCTTCTTCCCCGAGGCCTCGGAGTTCTTCACGCCGCTGGTCTACACGCTCTCGGTCATCGCGGTGATCTACACCTCGCTGGTCGCCCTGGCGCAGACCGACATGAAGAAGCTGATCGCCTATTCCTCGGTCGCCCACATGGGCTTCGTCACGCTGGGCACCTTCACCCTTACGCAGCAGGGCATCGAGGGCGCGATCTTCCAGATGCTGTCGCATGGCGTGGTCTCGGCCGCGCTCTTCCTCTGCGTCGGCGTGGTCTATGACCGGCTGCACACGCGCGAGATCGCGCGCTACCACGGCCTGGCAAACAACATGCCGAAGTACGCGCTGACCTTCATGGTCTTCATGCTGGCCTCGGTCGGCCTGCCCGGCACCTCGGGCTTCGTCGGCGAGTTCCTGGTCATCGTGGGCGCCTTCGAGGCCAACACCTGGGTCGCGCTGCTGGCCGCCAGCGGCATGGTGCTGGGCGCCGCCTACATGCTGTGGCTCTACCGCCGCGTCATCTTCGGTGCGCTGACCAGGGTGGACCTGAAGCAGCTCTCCGACCTGAACTGGCGCGAGAAGCTGATCTTCGCGCCGCTGCTCGCCCTGGTGCTGTGGATGGGCATCTATCCCTCCAGCTTCCTCGACATCATGGCGCCCTCGGTGGAGAAGCTGATCGCCGACTACAACGACGCGCTGGCGCAGGGTACCGCCGCCAACGCCGTCACGGCCGCGCTGGAGTAGGCCCATGTCACCGCTCGCTTCCGACCTGCTGCTCGCCCTGCCGGAGCTGATCGTCGCCGGCGCGGCCATCGCGCTGCTGATGGTCGGCGTCTTCGCCGGGCGCGACCGTGTCGCCCCGGTGCTGTGGCTTGGCGTCCTCGCCCTGGTGGCTGCTGGCGCCGTGATCCTGCTGACGCAGCGCGATGCCGGCGTCGCCTTCGGCGGGCTCTTCACCGTCGACCGCTTCGGCGACTTCATGAAGATCCTGGTGCTGCTGGGCGCGGCGCTGACCATGGCATTGTCACTGCATTTCATCGGCCGCGAGGAGATGGGGCAGTTCGAGTTCCCGGTCCTGCTGCTCTTCGCCACGCTCGGCATGCTGATGATGGTGTCGGCCAACGACCTCATCAGCCTCTACATGGGCCTGGAGCTGCAGAGCCTGTCGCTCTACGTCGTCGCCGCCTTCCGCCGCGATTCGCTGCGCTCGTCCGAGGCCGGGCTCAAGTACTTCGTCCTCGGCGCGCTCTCCTCGGGCATGCTGCTGTACGGCGCCTCGATGATCTACGGCTTCACCGGCACCACCAGCTTCGAGGGGCTGGCGGCGCACTTCGGCGGCGGGGCCGCGCCCTCCGTCGGCGTGGTGCTGGGCCTGGTCTTCCTGCTGGCCGGCCTCTGCTTCAAGTGCTCGGCCGTGCCCTTCCACATGTGGACGCCCGACGTCTACGAGGGCGCGCCAACGGCGGTCACCGCCTTCTTCGCCGCGGCCCCCAAGGTGGCGGCCATCGCCCTGCTGATGCGCGTGCTGCTCGGCCCCTTCGGCGACCTGCTGGCGCAGTGGCAGCAGATCATCTGGGCGGTCTCCGCCGCCTCGATGGTGCTGGGCGCCTTTGCCGCCATCGGCCAGAGCAACATCAAGCGCCTGATGGCCTACAGTTCCATCGGCAACGTCGGCTACGCGCTGGTCGGCCTCGCGTCGGGCACCGCCAAGGGCGCCGAAGCGGTGATGATCTACCTCGCCATCTACCTGGTCATGACCATCGGCACCTTCGCCTGCATCCTGTCGATGCGGCAGAAGGGGCGCCTGCTGGAAGGCATCGACGATCTGAAGGGCCTCGCCAAGACCCATCCCATGATGGCGCTGGCGCTGGCGGTCTTCATGTTCTCGCTGGCCGGCATCCCGCCGCTGGCCGGCTTCTTCGGCAAGTTCTACGTCTTCCTGGCAGCGGTCGAGGCTGGCCTCTACGTGCTGGCTGTGGTGGGCGTGCTGTCCAGCGTGGTGGGTGCCTACTACTACCTGCGCATCGTCAAGATCATGTACTTCGACGAGGCGGAGGAGAAGTTCGACCGGCCGCTGACGCGCGAGGTCGGACTGGTGCTGACCGTCTCGGGCTTGCTGATCGCGCTCTTCGCCATCGTGCCGAGCCCGCTGTTCGACGGCGCCGCGGCGGCCGCCGCCTCGCTGGTCACGCCATGACCGCAGCCCCCGCGGCTGGGTCCGCGGTGGCTCTGGCGCTGCCGCCGGGCTTCCACCTGGTGGCCTTCGACTCGGTCGGCTCGACCATGGACGAGGCGCGGCGCCTGGCGGAGGAGGGCGCGCCCGACGGCACCGCCGTCTGGGCGGGCGAGCAGACTGCCGGCCG
>JAKOWB010000373.1 GCA_029781795.1 Pseudomonadota bacterium
GCCCTTGGCGGCGTGCAGGGTGGACAGGGTGAGCACGTTGGGGTCCTGCTCGCGCTCGTTCAGGGTGGAGATCAGCGAGATGGTCTGCGCCACCTCCAGCAGGGTCTTGGGCTCGGTGCGCAGGCTCACGCCCGCCGCGTCCTCGATCTGGCCGCCGCAGCGCCCGGCCATCCAGTCGCAAAAGTCCAGCACGTTGGCCCAGCGCGCGGCGGCCTGCGCGGGGCTGTCGGCGGCATCCATCAGGTGCTGTTCGTAGCCGATGTCCTTCAGCCAGTCCGCGAGGAAAGTGCGCGCCGCCTCGTGCCCCTGCGTGTGGCCGGCGCGGTGGCGCAGGTCGTTGAGTGCGCGGCCAAACTCGTGCAGGCCGGCGATGGCGCGGGCGGGCAAGGCGGCGGGCAGGCTGTGCGCGAACAGCGCGCCAAACAACGACAGGTGCGCCTTGCCGGCAAACTCGCCCAGGGCGCCCAGCGTCTGGTGGCCGATGCCGCGCTTGGGTGTGGTCACGGCGCGCAGAAAGGCCGGATCGTCGTCCTCGTTGATCCACAGGCGCAGCCAGGCGCACAGGTCCTTGATCTCGGCGCGGTCGAAGAAACTCTGCCCGCCCGAGACCTTGTATGGAATCTGCGCGCGGCGCAGCGCCTGCTCGAACACCTTGGCCTGGTGGTTGGCGCGGTACAGGATGGCGAAGTCGCGCCACTCCTTGTGCGGTGAGGTCTGGCGCAGGCCCTGGATGCGCGCCACGGCGCGCTCGGCCTCGTGCTGCTCGTGGTCGCAGTCCACCACGCGCACCGGCTCACCCTCGCCCAGCTCGGAGTACAGCCGCTTGGGGAACAGCTTGGGGTTGGGGCCGATGACGTTGTTGGCCGCGCGCAGGATGGCGCTGGTGGAGCGGTAGTTCTGCTCCAGCTTGATGACCTTGAGCTGCGGGTAGTCCTGCGGCAGGCGGCGCAGGTTGTCCAGCGTGGCGCCGCGCCAGCCGTAGATGCTCTGGTCGTCGTCGCCCACGGCGGTGAAGTGGCCGGTGCTGCCCACCAGCTGCTTCATCAGCTCGTACTGCGTGGCGTTGGTGTCTTGATACTCATCCACAAGGATATGGGCCAGTCGCCCGCGCCACTTATCCGCCACCTGCTCATGATTTTGAAGCAAGCGCAGCGGCAGGCTGATCAGGTCGTCGAAGTCCACGCTCTGGTAGGCCGTCAGGCGCTCCTGGTAGCGCGCCATCAGCTGCGCGGTCTGGCGCTCGCCCTCGCCGCGGGCCTGGGCCAGCGCGCTAGAGGCGTCCAGGCCGGCGTTCTTCCAGCCGCTGATGGCCCACTGCCACTGGCGCGCGGTGGCGGCGTCGGTGGTCGCGCCGCAGTCTTTGAGCAGGCTCAGCACGTCGTCGCTGTCCAGGATGCTGAACTGGGGCTTGAGGCCCAGCGCCGCGCCGTCCTCGCGCAGCAGGCGCACGCCCAGCGCGTGAAAGGTGCAGATCAGCACCTCGCCGGCGGCCTTGCCCACCAGGCCGCGGGCGCGCTCGCGCATCTCGGCGGCAGCCTTGTTGGTGAAGGTGATGGCGGCGATGCGCGAAGGCGCCACGCCGGTCTGGATCAGGCGCGCGATCTTGTGCGTGATGACCCGCGTCTTGCCCGAGCCCGCGCCGGCCAGCACCAGGCAGGGCCCGCGCAGGTGGTTGACGGCGTCTTGCTGGGCGAGGTTCAGGCGGTCGGACATGCGCAGCGCCGATCATAGCGGGCGGCCTGCGCGGGAGCCGCGGGTTGCGCGCTTGTTACGCTCGCGTCCTCATGCAGGCGCTGTCCGGCATCCTTGCCGTCACCTTTCCCTTCTTTGCCCTGGTGCTGTGCGGCTACCTGGCCGCCCGCGCGCGCCTGCTGCCGCTGGACGCGGTGGCGGGGCTGAACATGTTCGTGCTGTACTTCGCGCTGCCGTGCATGCTGTACCGCTTTGGCAGCGGCACGCCGGCGGCGCAGCTGTTCAGCCCGGTGGTGGCGCTGATCTGGATGCTGGCGGCCGCCCTGCTGGTGGCGGTG
>JAKOWB010000382.1 GCA_029781795.1 Pseudomonadota bacterium
GCCGGCACGGTGGCAAAGCCGAAGTGGGTGGTCTCGGTGGACTCCGGGGCGGGGGCTGGCTCGGTCATGCGGGGGCGACAATAGCCTTGCCCCGGTGGCGGCGCTACTCTGCGCGCCCCGCCGATCCGGCAAGCCTGAAAGTCACCCCTCATGCCCGAGCTTCCCGAAGTCGAGACCGTGGCGCGCGGCCTCGCCGGCCCCTTGGAAGGGCGGCGCCTGGTCAAGGTCGAGACGCGGGTCAAGGCGCTGCGCTGGCCGCTGCCGAAGAAGCTGGCCGAGCGCCTGACCGGTCGGCGCGTGCTGCAGGTCGGCCGCCGCGCGAAGTACCTGGTGATCCGGCTGGAGGGCGGCGAGGTGCTGCTGGGGCACCTCGGCATGAGCGGTCGCATGCTTCTGGTACCGCCGGGCCAGTCACTGCCGCCGGAAGCGCACGATCACGTGGTCTTCACCACCGAGGAGGGGGTGGAGATCCGCTTCAACGACGCCCGCCGCTTCGGCATGCTGGACCTGGTGCCCGAGGCCGAGCTGGCCGGGCACAAGCTGCTGCGCGACCTGGGGCCGGAACCGCTGGGCAACGAGTTCTCCGGGCCGATCCTGGCCGCCGCGCTGGCCGGCAAGCGCACGCCGATCAAGGCGGCGATTCTGGACCAGAAGGTGGTGGCCGGCGTCGGCAACATCTATGCCAGCGAGGCACTCTACGCCGCCGGCCTTTCGCCCCGGCGCCTGGCGATGACGGTGCAGGGCGAGCGGGCCGAGCGACTGGCCGGCGCCATCAAGTCGGTGCTGACCCGCGCCATCGCCGCCGGCGGTTCCAGCCTGCGCGACTACGTCCAGGTGAACGGCGAGCTGGGCTACTTCGCGCAGCAGTGGGCGGTCTATGACCGCGAGGGCGAGCCCTGCCCGGGTTGCGATTGCGGCAAGGGGATACGCCGCCTGGTGCAGTCCGGCCGCTCCACTTTCTATTGTGCGCTGCGGCAGCGCTAGGCAAGGTAGCGCCCCATGAGTGCGTGCCTGAAGGCGTGGCTACTGGCGCTCGTGCTGCTTACCGGCGTCGCCGGCGGCGGCGCGAAGGCGGGGCAGTTCCTGCAGGCCATCGAGGACCTGCCGCTGATGCCGGGCCTTGCCGAGCTGACCGACCGCGGCCTTGCCTTCGACAAGCCGGGCGGCCGCATCGTCGAAGCCTATGCGCAGGGCGCCGTCGCCGCGGCGGCCGTGCGGGCCTTCTATGGCGCCACCCTGCCGCAGCTTGGCTGGCAGGCGCTCTCGCCCGAGAGCTTCCTGCGCGAGGGCGAGCAGCTCGACGTGACGGTGCTGAGCGAGGCGGCCGACGGCAGCGGCGGCGGCACGCTCGTGCGCTTCACGCTCAGGCCGCACTGACACCCAGTCGATAGTAGAGAGCAGAGAGACGGAGGAACGGCCGCATGGCCCACGAGATGATCCTGGTCGAGACCAAGGGGGCCGTCGGCCTCATCACCCTGAACCGGCCGCAGGCACTGAACGCGCTCTGCGCGCAGCTCATCGACGAGCTGGGCCAAGCGCTCAAGGCCTTCGACGCCGATCCGGCGATCGGCTGCATCGTGCTGACCGGCTCCGAGAAGGCCTTCGCCGCCGGCGCCGACATCAAGGAGATGAAGGACAAGACCTACCAGCAGGTGCTGGCCGAGGACTTCATCACCGGCAAGTGGGAGGTGGCGGGCCACACCCGCAAGCCGGTGATCGCGGCGGTCGCCGGCTTCGCCCTCGGCGGCGGCTGCGAGATCGCCATGATGTGCGACATGATCATCGCCGCCGAGACGGCGAAGTTCGGCCAGCCGGAGATCAAGCTGGGTACCATCCCGGGCTCCGGCGGCACGCAGCGCCTGACCCGCGCCGTCGGCAAGGCCAAGGCCATGGACCTCTGCCTGACCGGCCGCATGATGGACGCTGCCGAGGCCGAGCGCGCGGGCCTGGTGGCGCGCCTGGTCCCGGCCGACAAGCTGCTGGAGACCGCGATGGAGGCTGCCAAGACCATCGCCGGCTACTCGCAGCCGGTGGTCGCGGTCTGCAAGGAGGCGGTGAACCGCGCCTTCGAGAGCTCGCTGGCCGAAGGCATCCTGTTCGAGCGCCGCAGCTTCCATGCCACCTTCGCGCTGGACGACCGCAAGGAGGGCATGGAGGCCTTCGCGGCCAAGCGCAAGGCCGACTTCAAGCACCGCTGACCGCCCCGCCGGCGACGGCCGAAGGGGCTGCTTGACGGGCCAGGGGGGCGTGGCTATAAACCCGCCCCTCTGCCCCGGCCCACGGCCCGGGCGACCCAGACACTTTGGATGAGCTGAGCAGGTCCATGGCCAATCACAAGTCTGCCGAGAAGCGCAATCGCCGCGCCAAGCGCCGGACCGCCATCAACGGCGCGCGCGTCTCGCGCATCCGCACGGCGGTGAAGAAGGTTGAGACCGCGATCGCCGCCGGCGACAAGGCCGCGGCGACCGCCGCCTTCAAGGACGCGCAGCCAGAGGTGGCGCGCGGCGTCACCAAGGGCGTCGTGCACAAGAACACCGCGTCGCGCAAGATCTCGCGCCTGTCGCAGCGCATCAAGGCGCTCGGCTGAGACTGGGCGCGGCGCGCACGCGGATCGCGGCGCGCATCCTTCGCACTGGCAAAAAAGACTGAGGCTCGGCACGGCGTGCGCCTGCGCACGCCGTGCGCGGTTTTGCACGCTTCCCACACGCCGCCGGGGGAAGATTCTTCGACCTGTGGCACATGAGTCGCTTGCCTCGGGGGCGGGGGTGGCGCTAGTGTAAAGACGTCGCCGGCAGGGGCGGCCAACAAGTAAAAAAAGCGCATATTCAAGTATTGACGGCGAGACAAGTCGGGCAATTACTTGACAGAGAAGGGGATGCGGGGGATGAACAATAATCGACGACACACTACGCCGCATTCCGTCGCGCCTTCGGTCGACATTCTGACCTGACGCCGCGCGATGGCCGGGGCGCATCGCCCCGCGCGATATTGTACGGGACCTCGTGGGCGTGGGGTCCGGACTTCAAACAAGACAAGCTGCTGGAGTTGGGGCGAGTGGAAAGCTCACTGATCGAAACAGTGTCGGCCAATCCTTGGCTCCGGTCCGCAGCCGCCGCACCGCGCTTCTTCGCGCTCTGATCGTCGGGGAAAGCGCGCCATGACTCTCGACCACAGCAGCCGTTTCGATCAGCCGATCGACGAAGCCTGGGCCCGCGTGCGCGGCCGCCTGCGCGCCGAAGTGGGCGAAGCCGCCTTCCGGTCCTGGTTGAAGCCCCTGGCGCTGCTGGCCGCCCGCGATGGCCTGGTGCGGATGGCCGTGCCGACCCGCTTCATGCGCGACTGGGTGCAGTCGAACTACGCCCAGCGTATCCGCGAGCTCTGGGCCGAGGAGGACGGCGCCCTCGCCGGCATCGAGATCGTGGTCCAGCCGCCGGCCCGCCCGCAGCCCAAGCCAAGCGAGCCGCGCGACGGCAAGGCCGTCGACGGCAAGGCCGAGGCGCGCATCCTGGACGGCCGCCCGCAGGTGGCCCGTGCCATCGTAGACGAGCCGCCGCGCGCCGCCGCGCGCACCGCCAAGGACGAGGAGCGCCGTGACATCTCGGCGCCGCTCGACCCGCGCTTCACCTTCGAGAATTTCGTCGTCGGCAAGCCGAACGAGCTGGCCTACGCCGCCGCCCGGCGCGTGGCCGAGGCGCAGGAGGTGCCCTTCAACCCGCTGTTCCTCTATGGCGGCGTGGGCCTCGGCAAGACGCACCTGATGCACGCCATCGCGCAACAGATCCGTGCGCGCACACCGGACCGTCGGCTGATCTACATCTCGGCCGAGAAGTTCATGTACCAGTTCGTGCAGGCGCTGCGCACGAAGGACACCATGGCCTTCAAGGAGCAGTTCCGCTCGGTCGACGTGCTGATGATCGACGACGTGCAGTTCATGGCCGGCCGCGAGGCGACGCAGGAGGAGTTCTTCCACACCTTCAACGCGCTGGTCGACCAGAACCGCCAGGTCATCATCTCGGCGGACAAGAGCCCGCACGACCTGGAGGGCATGGAGGAGCGGATGCGCTCGCGCCTGGGCTATGGCCTGGTCGCCGACATCCACCCCACCACCTACGAACTGCGCCTCGGCATCCTCGCCTCGAAGGCGGAGCAGATGGGCGTCACCATGCCGCCCAAGGTGCTGGAGTTCCTGGCGCACAAGATCACCGCCAACGTGCGCGAGCTGGAAGGCGCGCTGAACCGCATCGTCGCGCACGCGCAGCTCGTCGGCCGCTCGATCACGCTGGAATCGACGCAGGAGCTGCTGCACGACCTGCTGCGCGCCAACGACCGGCGCGTGACGATCGAGGAGATCCAGAAGCGCGTCGCCGAGCATTTCAACATCAAGCTGACCGAGATGCACTCGGCCCGCCGCGCCCGCGCCGTGGCCCGGCCGCGCCAGGTGGCCATGTACCTGGCCAAGCAGCTCACCTCGCGCTCGCTGCCGGAAATCGGCCGCAAGTTCGGCGGCCGCGACCATACGACCGTGATGCACGCCGTGAAGAAGGTCGAGGAGCTGAAATCGCAGGACAATTCCTTCGCCGAGGACATCGACCTGCTGCGCCGGATGCTCGAGGGCTGAGGTGCCGCGCGCCGGCCGCGACAAATCGCACCCGGCGCGCTAGAGAAGCAGCCCCATGAAGAGCGCCGTCGTCTCCGCCGCGGACAGCAACTACTTCCACCTGCTGCAGGGCCTCATCCTGTCGCTGAAGGACTTCCCCTCCTCGCGCGACCTGCCGGTCGTGGTGCTGGACGTGGGGCTGACGGCCGAGCAGCGCGCCTGGCTGGTGACCAAGGGGGCGACGGCCCGGCCGGCGGCACTGGAGCCGCTGCCGCCGCGCAGCGACGGGCGGCCTGTCCTCTCGGTGGCGCAGCGCCTGCGCCCCCACATCCCCAGCCTGGTGCCGGGCTACGATCTCTACCTCTGGATGGACGCCGACCTCTGGGTGCAGCAGGAAGGCATCGTGCCGCTCTACCTCAAGGGCGGCGCCACCGGCCTCATCGCCATCACGCCCGATGTGCACGTCAGCTACCCCTCGCTCTATGGGCCCAAGCAGCTGCAGGGCATGTTCAAGCTCTACGAGCGGCTGTTCGACCGCCGCACCGCCGAACTGCTGGCGCCCAATCCCACCATCAACTCCGGCTGCTTCGCCCTCAAGGCCGACGCGCCGCACTGGCGCCTGTGGGACGAGGCGCTGACCGCCATCCTGGCCAAGGACAGCTTCTACTATGCCGAGCAGCTGGCGCTGAACTATGTGCTCTACGGCAAGGGGGCCGAGGCGCGCTCGCTCTTCCTGCCGGCCATGGCCAACTGGATCTGCCACCAGTCGCTGCCGGTGGTCGACGCCAGGACCGGCCGCCTCTGCGAGCCGGTGCCGCCCTTCCTGCCGCTCGGCATCGTCCACCTGACGGTCGGCGCCAAGGAGGGCGAGAAGGAGCTGAAGGTGACCGACGGACGGCGTCTGAAGCGCTCCTTGAAGTACAAATCCGGGGCCTATTGAGGCCCGCGGGGAGCCACCCCGCCCACCCCCGCCCTACCCGTGCTTGGAGCTAGGTTTTCCCTGGCCCGCAAGCTATAGTGCTTGACCTAGCTCCGGCGGCGATTCGCGCGGTCTCGCGCGCCTGGCGGGGCGGGGGTCTGGCGGTCTTCCCGGGGGCACTTCGGGGTCGGGTCCGCCAGGCGCGTCTCCCCTCCATTTCTTGCCGAAAGATGCCATGAAGCTTTCGATCGAACGCGCGGCCCTCCTCAAGGCGCTCGCCCACGTGCAGAGCGTCGTCGAGCGGCGGAACACGATTCCGATCCTCTCCAACGTGCTGCTGGAGGCGAAGGGCGGCAAGCTGCGCCTCACCGCGACGGACATGGACCTGACCATCGTCGAGCAGGTGCCGGCCGAGGTCGCCACCGCCGGCGCCATCACCGCGCCAGCGCACACGCTCTACGACATCGTGCGCAAGCTGCCCGACGGCAGCGAGGTGGGGTTGAACGCCGAGGGCGGCGACGGGCAGATGGTGCTCTCCGCCGGTCGCTCGACCTTCACCCTGTCGACGCTGCCCAAGGAAGACTTCCCGGCCGGCGGCGCGGCCGAACTGCCGACGGTCTTCGCCATGCAGTCCAAGGACCTGCGCGACCTGATCGACCGCACGCGCTTCGCCATCTCCACCGAGGAGACGCGCTACTACCTCAACGGCATCTACCTGCACGACACCAAGGTCGGCGAGGTCGCGCTGCTGCGCGCCGTCGCCACCGACGGCCACCGCCTGGCGCGCTTCGAGATGGCGCTGCCCGAGGGCGGCGCCGGCATGCCGGGCGTCATCGTGCCGCGCAAGGCCGTGGCCGAGGTGCGCAAGCTGCTGGACGAGAGCGAGGGGCCGGTGGAGGTGGCGCTGTCCGACACGCGCATCCGCTTCTCCTTCGATTCCACCGTGCTGACCTCGAAGCTGATCGACGGCACCTTCCCCGACTACGAGCGCGTCATCCCCCAGGGCAACGACAAGATCCTGGGCGTCGACGGCAAGGGCTTCCGCGAGGCGGTGGACCGCGTCTCCACCATCTCGACCGAGAAGAGCCGCGCGGTGAAGCTGGCGCTGGCCAAGGGCCAGCTTACGCTTTCCGCCTCCAGCCCGGAGAACGGCACGGCGGTGGAGGAGATCGAGGTCGACTACGGCGGCGGCGCCCTGGAGATCGGTTTCAACTCGCGCTACCTGATCGAGATCGCGCAGCAGGTGACCGGCGACAAGATGGAGTTCGCCATGGCGGACGCCGCCTCGCCCACCGTGGTGCGCGACAGCGCCGATCCGGCGGCGCTCTACGTCATCATGCCGATGCGGGTCTAGGAGAGCCTTGCCCCACGCACTTGCCATCCGCGGGGGGACGGCGGGGGTGGAGCGCGGCGCGCCGGAAGCGGCGCGGCCGAACCTGTGGCTGTCCCGCCTGACCCTGACCGCCTTCCGCTCCTATGCCCATCTCGAGGTGGCGCTGGACCCGCGGCCGGTGGTGCTGACCGGGGTGAACGGCGCCGGCAAGACCAACCTGCTGGAGGCGCTGTCGCTGCTGGCCCCGGGCCGCGGCCTGCGCCGCGCGAAGCTCACCGAACTGGCGCGCCTGGGCAGCGCGGAAGGCTGGGCCGTGGCAGCGGACCTCATGACCCCGGAAGGCCCCCGCCAGGTCGGCACCGGACGCGATCCCGAGCAGCCGGCCGGCGCGACCGAGCGCCGGGTCCTGCGCCTCGACGGGCGCGGCGAGCGCAGCCAGGCGCGGCTCGCCGAACTGCTTGATGTGGTCTGGCTGACACCCCAGATGGATGGCCTGTGGCGCGAGGGCTCCAGCGAGCGGCGCCGCTTCCTCGACCGCCTGGTCTATGGCTTCGATCCGGCCCACGCCGGCCGTGTGCAGGGCTACGAGACGGCGCTGCGCGAGCGCGCGCGCCTGCTGACCGAGGGACGCGGCGACCCGGCCTGGCTGGCCGCGCTGGAGGGCGAGATGGCCGAGCGCGCGGTGGCCATCGCCGCGGCGCGCCGCGAGCTGGTGGCGCGCCTGGCCGCCGCCTGCGCCACCGCCGAGGGGCCCTTCCCGCGCGCCGGCCTGGCGCTGTCCGGCGATGCCGAGGCCTGGCTCGAGGAGGGCAGCGCGCTGGCCGTAGAGGATCGGCTGAAGGAGGCCTGGCGCCAGGGCCGCGGCCGCGATGCCGAGACCGGCGGCGCCGCCGTCGGGCCGCACCGCAGCGACCTCAGGGCGACGCACCTCGCCAAGGCCATGCCGGCCGAGCTCTGCTCCACCGGCGAGCAGAAGGCGCTGCTGGTCTCGGTCGTGCTGGCCCATGCACGCCTGGTACAGCTGGCGCGCGGCCGCAGCGGCCTGCTGCTGCTGGACGAGGTGGCGGCGCACCTCGATGCCGGACGCCGCGAGGCGCTCTACGAGACGCTGCTGGGGCTGGGCGCGCAGGCCTGGCTGACCGGCACGGACAGCGAGCTTTTCACCGCGCTGGGCGAACGTGCCCAGCACTTCCATGTCGCCGAGGGCGCGCTCACGCGCCACGGCTGAGAATCAGGATCCGGAGCCATGAGCGATACACCCGAAGACCACCGCCGCGAAGGCGCAGAGGCCTATACCGCCGACGCCATCAAGGTGCTGCGCGGCCTCGACGCGGTGCGCAAGCGCCCTGGCATGTACATCGGCGACACCGACGACGGCTCGGGCCTGCACCACATGGTCTACGAGGTGGTGGACAACGCCATCGACGAGGCGCTGGCCGGCTACTGCGACAGCGTCGAGGTGATCCTGAACGGCGACGGCTCGGCCACGGTGCGCGACAACGGCCGCGGCATCCCGGTCGACCTGCACCCGACCGAGGGCGTCTCGGCGGCCGAGGTCATCATGACCCAGCTCCATGCCGGCGGTAAGTTCGACCAGAACTCCTACAAGGTTTCCGGCGGCCTGCACGGCGTCGGCGTCTCGGTGGTGAACGCGCTCTCCTCCAAGCTGCACCTCACCATCTGGCGCGGCGGCAAGGTGCACGAGATGGACTTCGCCGACGGCGTGCCGGTGGCGCCGCTGTCGGTCAAGGGCGACGCCGTGCCGGGGCAGAGTGGCACCGAGGTGACCTTTCTGCCCTCCACCGTGACCTTCTCCAAGGTCGAGTTCGACTTCGCCACGCTGGAGCACCGCCTGCGCGAGCTGGCCTTCCTCAACAGCGGCGTGCGCCTGGTGCTGGCCGACGAGCGCCACGCCGACGGCAAGCGGGTGGAGATGTACTACGAGGGCGGCATCGCCGCCTTCGTTCGCTACCTCGACCGCAGCAAGCAGGCACTGATGCCCGAACCGGTGATGCTGCGCGCCGAGAAGGACGGCATCACGGTCGAATGCTCGCTGCAGTGGAACGACAGCTATCACGAGACCACGCTCTGCTTCACCAACAACATCCCGCAGCGCGACGGCGGCACGCACCTGGCCGGCTTCCGCGCCGCGCTGACGCGACAGATCAACAGCTACGCCACCTCCTCGGGCCTGGCGAAGAAGGAGAAGGTGGCGCTGTCGGGCGAGGACGCGCGCGAGGGCCTGACCTGCGTGCTTTCGGTCAAGGTGCCGGACCCCAAGTTCTCCAGCCAGACCAAGGACAAGCTGGTGTCCAGCGAGGTCAAGCCGGTGGTCGAGCAGGTGGTGAACGAGCAGCTCGGCCTCTATTTCGAGGAGCACCCGACGGAGGCCCGGCGCATCGTCGGCAAGGTGGTGGAGGCCGCCACGGCACGCGAGGCGGCACGCAAGGCGCGCGAGCTGACGCGGCGCAAGGGCGCGCTCGACATCGCCTCGCTGCCGGGCAAGCTGGCCGACTGCCAGGAGAAGGACCCGCGCGAGTCGGAGCTCTTCCTGGTCGAGGGCGACAGCGCCGGCGGCTCCGCCAAGCAGGGGCGCGACCGGCGCACCCAGGCGATCCTGCCGCTGCGCGGCAAGATCCTGAACGTCGAGCGCGCGCGCTTCGACAAGATGATCTCCTCCAAGGAGATCGGCACGCTGGTGACGGCGCTCGGCACCGGCATCGGCGCCGACGAGTTCGACATCGACAAGCTGCGCTACCATCGCATCATCATCATGACGGACGCCGACGTGGACGGCAGCCACATCCGCACGCTGCTGCTGACGTTCTTCTACCGGCAGATGCCGCAGCTGATCGAGAACGGCCATGTCTACATCGCCCAGCCGCCGCTCTACCGCGCCAAGAAGGGCGACAAGCTCACCTACCTGAAGGACGACCGCGCGCTGGAGGCCTTCCTGATCGAGGGCGGCATCCAGGACTCCGTGCTGCAGCTCGGCAACGGGGCACAGCGCGCCGGCCAGGACCTGGCCGAGCTGACGCGCCAGGCGGTACGGGCACGCCAGCTGCTGCAGATCCTGACGCTGAAGGTCGGCAACCCCGCGGTGGTGGAGCAGAGCGCCATCGCCGGCGCCCTCTCCGCCGAACTCCTGGCCGACCCGGCGCGCGCGCAGGCCGCGGCGGACTACATCGCCCAGCGCCTCAACGCCCTGGCGGCGGAGCACGAGCAGGGCTGGCAGGGCAAGGCCACCGGCGAGGGCGGCCTGCTGTTCGAGCGCACGCTGCGCGGCGTGACCGAGCGGCGCCTCATCGACGCCACGCTGATCCGCTCCTCCGAGGCGCGGCGGCTGGACGAGCAGTCGAAGGAGCTGCAGGACCTCTACGCCCACCCGGCGACACTGGTCACCAAGGACGAGAGCCGCAGCATCACCGGCCCGACCGCGCTGGTGGAGGTGATCTTCCAGCTCGGCCGCAAGGGCATCACCATCCAGCGCTACAAGGGCCTCGGCGAGATGAACCCCGAGCAGCTCTGGGAGACCACGCTGGACCGCGAGGCCCGCACCCTGCTGCAGGTCAAGGTGGCGCACGCCGACGAGGCCGAGGACCTCTTCTCGACGCTGATGGGCGACGTGGTGGAACCGCGCCGCGACTTCATCCAGAGCAACGCCCTGCAGGTGGCGAACCTGGACGTCTGACAGCCGCTCCTGCCCTTGGGCCGAGCCCAGGGGCTCGCCCGGGCGCATGGCCCTCTGCCCGGATTCGCAGGGCTTGCCGGCGCACGCGGCGCGCAGACTTGGCGCCCGCTGACTGGGGAGGCCGGGCCATGCCGCATCCCGACTGGTACTACGACGATCTGCGCCAGGTGGGCCTGGACTTCGAGGACCCGACGCTGGTCGAGCGCTACGACCGGGCGCAGAACACCTCGCTGAAGGCCGAGCGCGCGCTGGTCGCGCGGCTGGCGCCGCCGCGCGGCGGGATCGCCGCCGAGTTCGGCTGCGGCACCGGCGCGCTGGCCGTCGCCCTGGCCGAGCTCTGCGAGACGGTCCATGCCATCGACATCTCGGCCTCGATGCTGGCGGTGACCGAGCGCCGCGCGGCCCGCGCCGGGCAGCGCAACCTGGCGCCGCAGCGCGCCGGCTTCCTCTCCTTCGCCCTGCCCGACGCTTCGCTCGACCTCGCCACCAGCAAGTACGCCTTCCACCACCTGCCCGACTTCTGGAAGGCGGCCGCCCTGGCACGTCTGCACCGGGCGCTGAAGCCGGGCGGGCGGCTCTACCTCGCCGACGTGGTCTTCGCCTGCGAGCCGGCGGGCATCCCGGCGGCGGTCGAGGGCTGGATCGGCTGGATGACGCGCGAGACCGGCTACAGCCGCGACGAGGTGGCGACCCACGTGCGCGACGAGCACTCGACCTTCGACTGGATCCTGCAGGGCCTGGTGGAACGCGCCGGCTTCCGCATCCTCGACTTCACCCACGACGGCACGGTCTACGGCGAACTGCTGGCCGAGAAGCTCTAGCCCGGCGGCGGCGCCCCGCGATCGGCCGCCACGGCCCTGGCCGCCGCCGCCAGCGTATCCTCGTCCGGCGCCTCGCCGCCCTTGCCGGCGCTGATGGTCACGGTGGGGAAGGCGAAGCGGATGCCGTTGGCGGCGAAGGCCTCGATCAGCCGGCGGTAGGCGTTGCGGCGCAGCACGAACTGGTGGCCGGCCACCGCCTTGAACTTGGCACGGAAGACGATGGCGCTGTCGGCGAAGCGCTGCACGCCCTGGCTCTTCAGCGTCTCCAGCAGGTGCGGCTGCACGGTGGGGTCGGCGGCGAACTCCTTGCCGACCTGCTTCACCACCCTGCGCACGCGCTCCACGTCGGTGCCGTAGACCAGGCCGAACTCCAGCTTCTCGATCACCCAGTCGCGGGTCATGTTCTGGATCGCGCTGATCTCGCCGTAGGGCACGGTGGAGAGCGCGCCGCGATGATGACGCAGCTGCACCGAGCGGATGGTGATGCGCTCGACCGTGCCTTTCACCTTGCCGACGTCGATGTACTCGCCGACGCGGAAGGCGTCGTCCAGCAGGAAGAAGAAGCCCGAGAAGATGTCGCGCACCAGGGTCTGCGCGCCGAAGCCGATGGCGATGCCGACGATGCCGGCGCCGGTCAGCAGCGGCCCGATATCGAGGCCGAGCGCCGAAAGGATGATGAAGGCGACCACGATCACCACGACGGCCATCACCACGCTGCGCAGCAGCGGCAGGACCGTGTGCGCGCGGCTGCCGGGGGCGAAGTCCTCGTCCCCGACCACGGCCGGCGTCATCGGGCCGATGCGCTTCTCCACCAGGCGCCGGCTGACCTCGGAGGCCAGCAGGCCGAGCACCACCGCCAGCGCGATGGAGAAGGCCGCGCGGCCGAAGGTCCGCCCGCCCTCGGTCGCCATGCCCTCGCGCAGCTGCAGGCCCAGCGCATCGAGCAGGAAATAGAGCGCCGCCGCGGCCACCAGCGCGTGGACCAGGCCGACCAGCAGCCGCCTGAGGCGGCGCCCCTCCACCGCGGCCTCGACCAGCCGCGCCGCGACCGGCGAGAGCAGCACCACGGCGAGCGCCAGGCCGGCAGACTGTGCCGCCACCGGATGATCGGCCAGCATCTGCACCGACCAGAGCAGCCAGCAGACCGCCAGCACTGCCAGGCGCAGCAGCCAGATGCCGCCGCCGATGCCGATCCAGACGCCGAGCAGCAGGGCCAGCAGCGCGCCGAAGGCGAGGTCCCAGAGCTGCACCAGTTCGGGCGGCAGGCCGACCAGCAGCAGCAGGCCGCCGCCGAAGAAGCCGACGGTGACCAGCGCCGCCGCCACCATGGCACAGCGCTGGTGCCGCCGGGCCAGGTCGTCGTCCAGCGGCACGAGGCGCCGCGCCGGCGCGCCGGGCGAGAGCAGCAGGCAGCTCACCGCCGCGGCGAGGCGGGTGGCGACCACGGCCAGGAACACCGCCAGCAGCAGCTCGCGCAGGGGGTCGACGCTGCGGAAGAACAGCAGCGAGCCGACGTTGGTCACCAGGAAGAAGACCGCGCAGTGCAGCAGGTCGAAGAGGAATACCAGCGCGATGGCCCGCAGCTTGCCGAGCCAGCCCGGCCGCTCCTCGCCCAGCAGACGCTGGCGCAGCCGCCGGGTGCCGCGCCACAGCAGCCATTCGGCCGCCAGCGCCAGGGCCAGCAGCAGGACCAGGACCCAGAGGGCGCGCCACAGTCCGCCCTCGCCACTCTCGCTCTCCAGCAAGAAGCGCACCGTGCCAAGGTGCTCGCCGAAGGCGCCGAGCGCCTGGCCGATCAGCGCCAGCTTGGCGGTCAGCGCCGCCGCCAGTTCCTGCAGCGCCCGGATGAAGGTGGCGGCCGGGCCCATGGCCTCCTCGGCCCGGGCAGTGCCGGGCAGGAGCAGCAGCCCCAGAACGATCGACAGGCGACGACCCACGCAGCCCCTCACGTGCGGGTGGACACCGGGCGCCATCATGGCCGAAGCGCGAGCGCGCGTCAGCAGCCCTGCGCGCCGAATGGGATGCTATGTGTCGAGGCCGGCAAAGAAGGCCTTGATCCGGCGGTTCGCCAGCTCGGGCTGCTCCCAGTGCACGAAGTGCCCGGCCTGGGGCGCGCGCTCCAGCGTGATGTCCTCGAAGAGATCGAGCAGCGTCTCCTGCCACTCGACGCGCAGGATGGCGTCGCTCTCGCCCCAGAGCGAGTAGGCCGGCACCTTGAGCTTCGGCTGGGGCGGCGGCGGCTTGGCGATGGCGGCCAGGCGCCGGGCATTGACCGACTTGTACCAGTCGAAGCCGCCCGACAGGCGTCCCGGGCGGAAGAACATCGCCGCCCACTCGTCGAGGTGGTCGGCGAAGGCGCCGGGATCATGCGCCCAGTGGCGCAGGAAGTGCGCGAAGTAGAGCCGGCAGGCGGCAAGGCTGGCGCCGACCAGTTCCACCGCCAGCGGCAACTGGTGGAAGGACTGGTACCAGATCTCGCGCACCTGGGCGCCCTCGACCCAGCGCTTGCCGATGCCGAAGTGCGGACAGTCGAAGAAGAAGAGGCCGGCCAGGCGCGCCGCGTGGAGCCGCGCGTAGTCGAGCATCAGGAAGCCGCCGACGTCGTGCCCGACCAGGCCGAAGCGCTGCAGGCCCAGTGCGTCGGCGAAGGCCGCCAGGTCCGCTACATAGTCCTCGACCTGCCGGGCGGGCTCCGCCGCCTCGGTGTCGCCGAAGCCGCGCAGATCCGGCGCGATGACGCGGAAGTCCCGCGCCAGCACCGGCAGGTTCTTGCGCCAGACCGCCGACCATTCCGGCCAGCCGTGCAGCAGGATGACAGGCAGGCCCTGCCCCGCCTCGCGATAGGCGATCTCGATGCCCGGCAGCGCCAGGCGCTTCTGCTGGATGTCCATGAACCCGATCATGCCGCTCCGGCCCGGCGGGCGACAGACCCTAGAGCCGCGTGAGCACGCGCAGCGGACCGAGCGGCCGGAAGCCGGCCGACAAAAGATCCCCTGCCTCGCCATCCGCCTCGTAGCAGACCAAGGCCTCGTCACCGGCGAAGGCGGCGGCGGCTTCGATGACTGCGGCCCGTGCCGCCGCGTCCGCGCCGAAGAGGTTGCTGAGGCCGACGACACCGGCGGCCCGGTTCGCCGCGCAGCCCGATCGCGTCGGGCCGTCGGCTGGCCAGCGCAACAGGGCCACTGACGAGTCCTCCAGCAGCGGCGGCGCGAACACGCCAGGCCCGCCGCCCCAGACCTCGACCCAGGCTGCGAGGTCGGCCGCCGTCTCGATCACTCCACCCGTCGCGTCGCCCTTCGCCGGCGGACGCCAGTACCAAGTTGCGTCGAAGAGAGTCTCGAAGCCCTCGAGCCGCAGGCTGGCGAAAGAATCCTTCACCGCTTCGCCGGACTCCAGCGCCGCCAGCCGTGCCAGCGCCCCGGCATCCAGCTCCGGCACCAGGGTCACGGCGCGGGGATAGAAGCGCGGCGCGGGGACGGCGCTGAACCAGAGGCCGGCGTCGATGTCGCGCGGCCTGCCCAGTGCGCGCAGCACGCTGTCGCACCAGAGGGCGTTGTTGCGCGCCGCCTGCTCCCGGGTCGGCGCCGCCAACATTAATAGTAGCCTTCGCCCGGACCCTTGTATTCCTGCAGCGCGTTGCCGCCGTCGGCGACGACGAGCTGGCCGGTCACGTAGCTCGCCTCCTCGCTGGCCAGGAAGGCGACGACGGCGCCGATCTCGGCCGGCGTGCCGCTGCGGCCGATCGGCGTGTGCTGACCGGCGATGGCCTCCTCGGGCGACTGCGAGGCGGTGGCGATCCAGCCCGGGCCGACGCAGTTCACCGTGACGCCGAGCCGCGCCACCTCGATGGCGAGCGAGCGGGTCATGCCGGTCATGGCCGCCTTGGCGGCGCTGTAGATGCTGCTGTGCGGATTGCTGACCAGCGGCCCGGTGACCGAGGAGACATGCACGATGCGGCCATAGCGGCGCTGCACCATGCCCGGCAGCAGCGCGCGGGTCAGGCGCACCGCCGTCATCAGGTTCATCTCCAGCCCGCGCTGCCACTGCCGGTCGGTCAGGGCGGCGAAGCGGCCGCCGGTCTCCTCCGCGATCCCGGTCTGCACCATGCCGGCGTTGTTCACCAGGATCTCGATCGGCCCCAGCGCCTGCTGCGTCGCGCCGACCAGGGCCTCGACCTGCTCCGGGTCGGTCAGGTCCGCCGGCATGGCGAAGTTGCCCGGCGGCAACTCGTGCCGACGGTCGAAGATGCGCTCCGTCGTCGAGGTAATGGCGACCTTCGCCCCCTGCGCCGCCAGGATCGCCGCGCTGGCGAAGCCGATGCCCTGGGCGCTGCCCGCGCCGGTCACCAGCGCCACGCGCCCTGCCACGCCCGCCATGCGGCCCCCCTTCCCCTAGTCGATGGTCTCGTCCGGATAGACGCCCCAGATCTCGCCCTTCAGCAGCCAGCCACGATAGCTGGTGCCGGCGTCGTCCTTGGCCGTGGCCTCGCACCACTCGCCGGCGCAGCGCTCGAGCTTCACGATCACGCCGGGCTCCAGCCAGGCGACGGCCGGGCTGTTCGCCTCGGCCTTCTGGCGCAGCGCCCGGCGCTCGCCGGTGACGATGGCGGTGCGCTCGGCCGAGAGTGTCGACTGATGCACCCAGCCCGACGTGCCTTCGCGGTCGCGCACCCGGCGCCAGGCCTCGAACTCGTCGATGATCTCAACCGGCAGGCCCTGGCGCTTGTAGACCCAGTCGATGGGATAGCGAATGCCGGGACCGGTGCGCAGGTTCACCTCGTCGGCACGCAGGCTGACGAAGCGCGGCAGCGGCAAGCCGGTGACCCCGCCCCCGCTGCCGCTGGCCTGCGCCAGGTCGCCGGAGGAAGGCACCGCCGCGCCGGCCGGCAGGCCGAGGGCGGCGGCGCCCAGCAGCAGCAGGACTCCAAGCAGGCGGGAAAGGCGGGACATGGCGCCAGTCTCACCACCCGGCCGCCCGCGTCAAGGCGGCGCGCCGTCCCGGCCCTCCGAAGCTCGGTCAAGGGCTTGCTGGAGCGGTCCGCCGCCTGCTATCGGAACAGGGGAAGGCCCGCCGGACTGGCGGGCCAGCCAGGGGAAGCCAGTTATGCCGCCGAAACAGAAGCCGCTCGTCATCGTCACGCGCCGCCTGCCCGACGTCATCGAGACGCGGATGATGGAGCTCTTCAACTGCCGCCTGAACCTGGAGGACAAGCCCATGTCCCAGGCCGAGCTGGCAGCCGCCGCCAAGGAGGCCGAGATCCTGGTGCCGACGGTCACCGACCGCATCGACGCCGGGGTGCTGGCCGGGGCCGGCCCGAAGCTGCGCCTCATCGCCTCGTTCGGCACCGGCGTCGACCACATCGACCTGAAGACGGCGCGCCAGCGCGGCATCACCGTGACCAATACCCCCGGCGTCCTGACCGAGGACACGGCCGACATGACCATGGCCCTGATCCTCGCGGTCTCGCGCCGCCTGGCCGAGGGCGAGCGCCTGGTGCGCGCCGGCGCCTGGGGCGGCTGGGCGCCGACCTCGATGCTGGGCCATCGCATCTGGGGCAAGCGGCTCGGCATCATCGGCATGGGGCGCATCGGCTCGGCCGTCGCCCGGCGCGCCAAGGGCTTTGGCCTCTCGGTGCACTACCACAACCGCCGCCGCGTGCACGAGGACGTGGAGCAGGAGCTGGAGGCGACCTATTGGGAGAGCCTGGACCAGATGCTCTCCCGCATGGATATCGTCTCGATCAACTGCCCGCATACGCCGGCGACCTATCACCTGCTCTCGGCGCGGCGCCTGAAGCTGCTGCAGCCGCACGCCGTGCTGGTCAACACCAGCCGCGGCGAGGTGGTCGACGAGAACGCGCTGACCCGCATGCTGCAGGCCAGCGAGATCGCCGGCGCCGGCCTCGACGTCTTCGAGCACGAGCCGGCGGTGAACCCCAAGCTGCTGAAGCTCGACAACGTCGTCCTGCTGCCGCACATGGGCTCGGCCACGATCGAGGGCCGCATCGCCATGGGCGAGAAGGTCATCATCAACATCAAGACCTTCGTCGACGGCCACACCCCGCCCGACCGCGTGGTCGAGGCGATGCTCTGA
>JAKOWB010000396.1 GCA_029781795.1 Pseudomonadota bacterium
CCAGAGATCGTCCATCGGTCGGGGTCCTGCGGCTTGGGTTGCGGTGCTGCCCGGGCGGGTAGCGCCTGCGGCGCCGCAGCGTCAAGGGTCAGGAGAGCAGGGCTGGGCGGCGCTCAGACCGCGATGCGGCCTTCGAGATAGGGCTGCACCTCGCCGGCGAGCATCACGCGCTCGCCCGCCAGCGTCAGCCAGAGCTCGCCGCCACGGGCCGAAACCTGGCGGGCGAAGAACGCGGTCTTGCCCAGCCGCTCGGCCCAGAAGGGCGCGAGGCGGCAGTGCGCCGAACCGGTCACCGGATCCTCGTCGATGCCGGCCTGCGGCACGAAATAGCGCGAGACGAAATCGGCGCCAGCCGCGGCCTGGCCACCGGCGCCGGTCAGGATGATGCCGTCGCCGGGCAGGCGCGCAATGGCACGGATGTCGGGCCGCGCGCCGGCGACCGCGTCGGCGTCGGCCAGCAGCACCAGCACCATGACATTTTCCCAGACCTCGCGCGGGGCCTGGCCGATGGCCTTGCCGATCGCCTCGATCCGGGCAGGGTCGGCGACGCGCTTCACAGGATAGGACGGCAGGTCGAGCCGGTAGCGCTCGCCTTCGCGCGCGACCTTCAGTTCGCCCGACAGCGTCTCGAAGACGATGGGGCTGACACCCGGCTCGAGGTGCCGGTCGATGACGTAACCCGAGGCCAGGGTGGCATGGCCGCAGAGCTTCACCTCGACGGCTGGGGTGAACCAGCGCAGGTGCCAGCGCCCCGGCGCCTTGCGCAGCAGGAAGGCGGTCTCGGCGAGGTTGTTCTCGGCCGCGATGGCCTGGAGCTGGGCGTCCGGCAGCCAGCGGTCCAGCGGGACCACGGCTGCCGGGTTGCCCTTGAAGCGGGCGGCGGCGAAGGCATCGACCTGCCAGAGCGGAAGCGTCGTCATAGCCAAAGTCTCCCCTGCCTGCCGTGCCGGACCGTCAGCTCTTCCAGAAGGGCTTTTCGGTCTCGCGGGATACGTCGGCCTTGGAAAGGCCGATGTCCTTCAGCATGTGATCGTCCATCTGGCCGAGCCAGAGGCGCTCGTCCGCGCGTCGCTGCCAGATGAGGAGACAATCGACGATCGCGACGAGGCCCTGGCGCACCGTGGCCAGGGGCCGGAACAGCGAGCTGCGGGACAAGCCGAACGAGATTGTAGCCATCTTCTCCTCCTCTGCCCAGGACAATTCCCGGACAATCTGCTTGACGGCAAGCTACGGAGGGTGACAAATAGATACAAGACAAACATTGTCACCGTGACAAATCTCTGGAACACTGTGCTAAACAGGAGAGCGACAGCATGAACGACTGGCTTCCCCGCCTGGAAGGCCGCTCCGGACCGCGGTACCGCGCCATCGCCGACGCGCTGCAGCAGGACATCGCCGATGGCAGCCTTGCGGCCGGCGCACGGCTGCCGACCCACCGCGAGCTCGCCTGGCGGCTTGGTGTCACCGTCGGAACGGTGACAAGAGCCTATGTCGAGGCCGAGCGCCGGGGGCTCATTTCCGGCGAGGTGGGCCGCGGTACCTATGTGCGTCCCCTGACACCCGACTATCCGGAGCGGGACAAGCCGGACGAACGGGCACAATTGCCCCTGCCCGGCCGCAACGAGATGGAGTTCATCGATCTCTCGGGCAATGCCCCGCCGCCGGCCCCGCTGGCCGCCGCCGTGGCCGAGGCGCTGACCTCGGTCGCCATGGACCCGCAGTTCAACGAGTACCTGCGCTACCGCCCCTCGCAGGGGCTGATGCAGCACCGCGAGGCCGGCCGCGACTGGCTGGCCCGCTTCGGCTACGAGGTGCCGGCGGGCCAGGTGCTGCCGACGCACGGCGCGCAGCACGCCATGATGATCGCCGCGGCCAGCGCGCTGCGCGCCGGCGACACGCTGCTGACCGAGCAGCTGACCTTCTTCGGCGTGAAGTCGGTCGCCCGCCTGCTGGGCCTGCGCCTGCACGGGGTGGAGATGGACGCGGAGGGCCTCTTGCCCGACGCGCTGGACTCCGCCATCCGCGCCACCGGCGCCAAGGCGGTCTATTGCATCCCGACGCTGCAGAACCCGACCAACGCGGTGATGAGCGCCGGCCGCCGCGAGGCCATCGCCGCGATCTGCCGCCGGCATGGCACGGTGATCATCGAGGACGACATCTACAACTTCCTGATGGACGAGGCGGTGACGCCGCTCTCCGCCTACGCGCCCGAGCTCTCGCTCTACATCACCAACCTGTCCAAGTCGGTGGCGCCGGCGCTGCGCGTCGGCTATGTCGCCGGGCCGCCGCACCTGATCGACGCCGGCCTTATCGCCATGCGCGCCTCCTCGGTCATGGCCAGCCCGCTGCTGCAGGAAACGGCGGCGCGGCTGATCCGCAACGGCACGGCGGCGCGCAACGCGGCGATGGTGCGCGAGGAATCGCGGCATCGCCAGATCATCGGCGCGCGGATCCTCGGCCAGTATGAGATGGCGCGGCAGCCCACCGCGCTGCACGTCTGGCTGACCCTGCCGGAACCCTGGCGGCGCGAGGCCTTCGCGCACGAGACGCAGCGCCGCAACGTCGGCGTCGCCGCCGCCGACGTCTTCGCCACCGGGCGCCAGTCGGTGCCACACGCCGTGCGCATCTCGCTGGCGGCGCCGCGCACGCGCACCGAACTGGAGCACGGCCTCGACACCATCGCCGACATCCTCTCGGCCGGCAGCGCGCAGCACTATCCGATGATCTGAGCCGATGGCCAGAGCCGATGGTCAGAGAAGGCGGCTTCCGCGGCCCCGGCACGCCGGCTAGCATCGCGCAGTATGCTGGCTCAACATGGCGCGCCCCAGTCCGAGACATCGCCCCAGCTCGCCGTCATCGTCATCGCTGTCGGCGCCGCGCCGCTCCTGGTCGGCGCCGTGCGCTCGCTGCTCGCCCAGGACACCGCGCCTGAAATCCTGCTGGTCAACTCCGGCGGCGGCGACGTGCGCGGGCTGCTGGCGCGACACGGGCTGGCAGTCCCCCTGCTCGAGTTGCCGCGGCAGGTCTATGCGGGCGAGGCCCGCAACGCCGGGATCGCCGCCACGACGGCGCCCTATGTCGCCTTCCTGGCCAGCGATTGCCGCGCCACGCCGGGCTGGGTGGCCGAGCGGCTGCGCCTGCACCGTGCCGGGCACGAGGCGGTGGCGAGTGCGCTGCTCAACGACAAGCCGCGAAGCCTGATTGCCTGGGCGCATCATCTGGTGAACTTCGCCGCCCGCCTGCCCGGCCTGCCGGCGGACAAGGCCATCCGCTACGGCACTTCGTTCGACCGTCGTGTCTTCGCCCGCATCGGGCTCTTCGCGCCGGCCCTGCGCAGCGGCGAGGACAGCGACCTGCAAGGCCGCCTGGCGGCGCCACCGCTCTGGGCGCCCACGGTGCGCACGCTGCACGTCAACAGCCGCAACATCCCGGCGATCTGCCGCGAGTGCTACTGGCGCGGCTATCGTGCGGGCATCGACAGCCGCCGCATCCTCGGCCTGGCGCCCGAGGCGGTGGCTCCCGACAGCCGGCGGGCGGTGGAGAACGTGGCGCACGCCGTGCGCCAGGGGCTCGAAGGGCAGGACCGGCGCATGGCGCTGCGCTCGCTGCCGCTGGTCGACCTCTTCCTGCGCTGGCGCGCCCGTGGGGTGCGCGCCATGCGCCCGCTGCTGCCGGCGATCGACAGCGGGCGCTATCGCGACCCGCCGCCCGGCGTCACGCCGGCAATCTGGCAGCGCCACCTGCTGGCATCCGGCGCATGATCCACTGGCGGCTCAAGACGCCCGTCCGCGGCTGGCGGCCATGGCGGCGGCGCCCGCGGGTCCTGGCGGTCTTCGCCTACCGCTACGACGCGCCGCTGGTGCCGGCGCTGCTGGCCAACATCGAGCCGCTGGTCGACGGCTGGGTGGCGCTGGACGACCGTCAGGCGGACAAGGCGCTGAGCGACGAAGCGGGACGGCACCGCGCGCTGCTGGCCAAGGCGCGGGACCTCGGTGCCGCCTGGATCCTGGCCGTCGACCCGGACGAGCGCTTCGAGCAGGGCACCGCCGAGGCCATGCCGCGCCTGACGCAGCCAACCGGACGGCCGCAGGCCTGGGCCTTCCGCCTGCGCGAGCTCTATGCGACGGACCGCTACCGGGTGGACGGCCGCTGGGGCGAGAAGCGGCAGGTGCGCCTCTTCACCAGCTACGACCCCGCCGCCGCGCCGGACGGCGCGATCCACAGCGCCTGGATCCCGCACCCGGGGCCGCATGCCATCCGGCCGGTCGAACTCAATCTCTATCACCTGAAGATGATCCTGCCGGCGCGGCGCCAGGCAAGGCGCGACCTCTACCGGGCGGCCGACCCGGCCGGCCGCTTCCAGGCCATCGGCTACGATTACCTGGCGGACGAGACCGGAGCCGTCTTCGAGGCCATTCCGCCGGGCCGCGGCTTCCAGCCGCCGCACCAGGAGGACGGCGGCCTGTGGATGGCGCCCGCGGCGGCCCTCGGCGCAAGCCCGGCGCCGGCCGGCGCTCAGCAGCCCGGGCCCAGCTCGTAGCGCTCCACCAGCAGATCCTGGCGCTCGGCGCTCTCCGCCAGGGCTGCGCAGGGCCTGATCCCGGTCAGGAAGCCGGCCCGGTCCTTGAGGCTGTGCGTTCGCTTCAGCTGCACCAGCCACAGCGTCCGGCGCTCCGGCGGCCAAGTGGCAATCACCTCCTCCGCCATCGGCAGGGTCCAACGGCTCACCGGCAAGAGGATGAAGCCGCTACGGCCGGGAAAGCCACGCTCCAGGTAGAAGGTGAAGACCGACTGCTCGAAGTAGGGGTCGATGATGACGAGGTCCCCGGGCGCCACGCGCTCGGCCAGCAGCGCGGTGACCGCCGGCCAGTCCGGCTTGGCGGCCTCCTGGTAGACCGCGAGCGTGAACCAGAGGCGCGCGGCCAGGGCAGCCGCGAGCAGCGGGAAGGCGCGGCGGCGGCTCAGCTCGCGCAGTCCCAGTGCCAGTAGCAGCAGGCTGGGCAGCGCGGTCCAGATCAGCGTGCGCGGCACGAAGATCGGCTTGACGATGCCGGCCAGCAGTTCCAGTCCCGCCGGCAGCAGCGCCAGGCCGAGCAGCAGGGCCAGCAGCGCCGGTCGCCGTCGCAGCCTGCCGATGCCGAGCAGCAGCACGGCGAGCAGCAGCAGGGCCAGAGCGAGCGAGGGCCAGAAGCCGGCCGGCGTGTCGGCGAGGTCGCTGCCGAAATGGATCAGCGACAGCGCCTGGCCGAAGCCGCCGAGGTCGGGCGTGCGGGCCCAGAAGCCGCCGACGATCCGGGCCGACTGCTTCAGGTAGGACGGCAGGTAGGGCAGCCAGAGCAGCAGTGCCCCGGCGTTCACCAGGCACCAGCGCCGCGCCAGGCGCCAGCGGTCGGCGCGTCGCCACCAGCAGGCGAGCGCGACCAGCGTCGCCGCGGCCGGCAGCAGGATGCCGGTGTTGTGGCAGTAGACCGCCAGCAGCACGCCGAGGCCGTAGGCCAGCCAGGCACGCTTGGGCCCGCGCGGGCCGCGCCAGGCGCCGAGCGCCCAGGCCGGCCGCTGGAAGACCGCGATGAGGCCGAGCAGCGCCAGCGCGCCGGCAAACTCCAGCAGCGCGTACATGCGCAGCTCCTGCGCATAGAGCAGGCCGAAGGGCGAGAGCGCCTGCAGCAGCAGCGCCCAGCGCGCGACGCCCCGCCCCGCGAGCAGCCGCGCCGCGCGATAGACCAGCGGCAGCGTGGCCAGCGACACCAGGACGGAGGATAGGCGCTGCGTCGCCTCGTCGGTGCCGAGGCGCTGCCAGACGTGGATGATCCAGTAGTAGAGCGGTGGATGCGTGTCGCTGCCCCAGATCTGCCCCGGCGGCAGGCGGGAGAAGTTCAGCGTCGCGATCTCGTCGGTCCAGTAGGGCCAATGGCCGAGGTTGTAGAGGCGCAGGGCGATCCCCAGCGCCAGCAGCGGCAGGATCATCAGATCGAAGCGCCGCGCCGTCACGACCCGCCCTCGCAGTGCGCGTGCGCGACAATCAGGAAGAGGTCGACGTCGAGAAAATGCCGCACTCCGGCCACCGCGGCGCAGGGCTGCAGGGCGGCGACGTTGGCCTCCATGTCCTCGCGCGTGTCCCGGTAGCGCAGGGCATTCAGCACCCAGAGGCGGTCGCCGGCGCGCAGCCGCGCGACCTCGCCCGCGAAGGGCCCGCCGCTGACGTTCTCCGACTGTCGGGGCGGCAGGGCCGGGCGGCCGGCGAGCGACTGGCGGCCGGCATAGTAGTTGTAGCTCATCAGTTCCCAGAGCGGATTGAGCATGATGTGGTCGCCGGGCCGGTAGTCGAGCGCCAGCGCTGCGACGGCACCGCGCCAGTCGGCCTTGGTCCAGCGGTCCACGTAGTTGTTCAGCATGGCACCGCGCACGGCGACCAGTGTGACGACGAGCGCCAGCGAAGCCAGCATCCAGGCCGGCGCCCGCCGCCGGCCGGCCCGCAGCAGCTCGGCAAGGCCGAACCCCAGGGCCAGCACGAAAGGCAGCGCGGACCAGATCACGGTCTTGGCAGCGAAGAGCGGCCGCACGATCAGATCGAGGCCGTACTCCAGCAGCGGCGGCAGCAGCCACAGCAGCAGCAGCGCCAGCGCCAGGCCGCGCGGCCGCAGCCGCCAGAGGCCGAAGGCCGCGAGCGCCAGCATCAGCAGCCCCAGCACCCACTCGACGACGTCGAACACCGGCCCGAGCCCGAGGGCGAGAAAGCCGGCGTCGCCCAGCGCGCGGGCCGCCGTCGGCTGCCACATCCAGAAGTCGCCGACGACACGGGTGACCTGCGGATAGAGCGCCGGCCAGTAGGCCATCCACACCAGCAGCACCACGCCATTGGCCAGGACCCAGCGGCGGGCGAGACGGCGCCGGGCGGGCTGCCGCCACCAGGCCAGCAGCACAGCCAGGTTGGCCGCCAGCGGCCAGAGGA
The DNA here is from genome assembly GCA_029781795.1 of Pseudomonadota bacterium. Lineage (GTDB taxonomy): Bacteria > Pseudomonadota > Alphaproteobacteria > Kiloniellales > JACOMY01 > JAKOWB01. Next base: position 6,953 of record JAKOWB010000396.1, read on the forward strand.
AGCCCATGTTGTGGCTGTAGAGCACCAGCACCGAGCCCAGCACGTAGAGGCCCCAGCGCCAGCGCACGGCGGCGAAGGGTCCGGCCGCCGCCACCGGATCGGCCAGCAGCCGAACCAGGCCGAGCAGCGCCAGCGCGCCGGTGCACTCGAGCAGCGCATACATGCGCAGTTCCTGCGCGTACTGCATCGAAAAGGGCGAGAGCGCCAGCAGCAGGGCGGCGAGCAGCCCCGCCAGCCGTCCGCCCATGACCACGCCAGCCTGATGCACCGCCGCGACGGCGCCGAGGCTCAGCAGCACCGAGGAGAGGCGCAGGACGTACTCGCTTTCGCCCAGCAGGCGCCAGCCGCCGATCAGCGTGTAGTAGAGCGGCGGGTGGGTGTCCTGGCCCCAGATGTCCCAGGGCCAGCCCTGGGCGTAGTGCAGCGTCGCCGCCTCGTCGAACCAGAAGGAGAGCCCGTCGAGACGCCAGAGCCGCGGCAGCGCGGCCAGCAACAGCACCAGCGGCAGCGCAAGCCGGCCGAGGCGCTGGTCAGGCATCGAAGGGTCTGACGGTGTGGACGTGGTTCACCGGCCCTTGGCCGTGGCCGAAGCCGGGCGCCGTGGCCAGCGCCTGCCAGAGATAGGCGCGCGCGCGCACCACGGCGTGCCGCAGGGCGAGGCCCTGCGCCAGTCCGCAGGCGATGGCCGAAGCCAGGGTGCAGCCGGTACCGTGGGTGTGCTTCGTCTCCAGGCGCGGGCTGGACAACACCTCGATGCCGTCGGACGTCGCCAGCACGTCGCTGACCTCGGCGCCGCCGAGGTGCCCGCCTTTCACCAGCACGGCGCGCGCGCCCAGCCTCAGCAGCGCCTCGGCGGCGCGCTGCTGCCCGGCGACGTCGGCGACCGGCAGGCCGCAGAGCCGCTCGGCCTCCGGCGCGTTGGGCGTCAAGAGGCTCGCCAGCGGCACCAGGTTGCGGGTCAGCGCCTCGACCGCGTCGGGTTGCAGCAGCGCGGCGCCGGACTGCGCCACCATCACCGGGTCGGCGACCAGCGGCACGCCGGGCGCACGCTGCGCGATCTCCTCGCACACGGCCTCGATCACCGGCACGGCGTGCAGCATGCCGGTCTTGAGGGCGTCGGCGCCGAGGTCGTCCAGCACCACCTGGATCTGCTGGCGGATGAAGGGTACGGGCACCGCCTCGATGCCGAAGACGCCCTGGGTGTTCTGCGCCGTCAGCGCGGTGATCGCCGTCATGGCGAAGCCGCCCAGCGCGCTCACCGCCTTGATGTCGGCCTGGATGCCGGCGCCACCGCCGGAGTCCGAGCCCGCCAGGATCAGCACCCGGCCCTGCTGCCGCGTCGGTTCCATGGTCCGCCTCAGGCGGCCGCCAGCGCGGCGCAGATGCGTTCGACCACGCGCGCGACGGCGCCTTCGTCCTCGCCCTCGGCCATGACGCGCACCACCGGCTCGGTGCCGGACTTGCGGATCAGCAGGCGGCCGCGGCCGTTCAGCGCCGCCTCGCCGTCCTGGATCGCCGCCTTCACGCTGTCGGCCTCCAGCGGCTGCTGCCCGGCGGCATAGCGCACCGAGCGCAGCACCTGCGGCAGGCGCTCGAAGAGGTGCGTCACCTCGCTGGCCGGGCGGCCGGCGCGCACGATCTCGGCCAGCACCTGCAGCGCGGCGATCAGGCCGTCGCCGGTGGTGGTGTAGTCCGAGAGTACGATGTGTCCCGACTGCTCGCCGCCGACGTTGAAGCCCTCGGCGCGCATGGTCTCGACCACGTAGCGGTCGCCGACCGGCGTGCGCCGCAGCGCCATGCCGTTGGCCGCGAGCCAGCGCTCCAGGCCCAGGTTCGACATGACCGTCGCCACCAGCCCGCCGCCCAGCAGGCGCCCGGCCCGCTGGCAGCCGCGCGCCACCAGCGCCATGAGCTGGTCGCCGTCGACCAGGCGCCCCTGCTCGTCGGCCAGGATCACGCGGTCGGCGTCGCCGTCCAGCGCGATGCCGAGGTCGGCGCCCTGCGCCACCACGGCGGCCTGCATGGCCTCCGGGTGGGTGGCGCCGCAGCCCTTGTTGATGTTGAGGCCGTCGGGCGTGACGCCCAGCGGCACCACCTCGGCGCCCAGCTCGTAGAGCACGGTCGGCGCCACGCGATAGGCCGCGCCGTTGGCGCAGTCGACCACGATCTTGAGGCCGGCGAGGCTGAGTTCGCGCGGGAAGGTCGCCTTGACGAACTCGATGTAGCGGCCGAGCGCGTCGTCCAGGCGCCGCGCGCGGCCCAGGTGCTCGCTGGGCGCCGCGCCGTCGCCGTTGCCGCCGGGCAGGCGCCCGTCGATGCGCGCCTCGATGCGCGCCTCGACCTCGTCCGACAGCTTGTAGCCGTCGGGGCCGAAGAGCTTGATGCCGTTGTCCTCGAAAGGGTTGTGCGAGGCCGAGATCATGACGCCGAGGTCGGCACGCAGCGAGCGCGTCAGCATGCCCACCGCCGGGGTCGGCAGCGGCCCCAGCAGCACCACGTCCATGCCCACGGCGATGAAGCCGGCGGTCAGCGCCGGCTCGATCAGATAGCCCGACAGGCGCGTGTCCTTGCCGATGACGACCTGATGGCGATGATCGCCCCGCAGGAACTCCACGCCGGCCGCGCGCGCCACCGCCAGCGCCGTCTCCGGCGTCATGGGCTCGACATTGGCGCGGCCACGGATGCCGTCGGTACCGAAGAGCTTACGGGTCATGGCTCCTCCCCTGCCCGCCTTATAGCAGAGCCGGTGGACGGGAAAAGGGCGAGCCGGCGGAGACTATCTGGCGGCAGGGCCGCCGGCGCGCTCGGCCTCGATCGCCTGCCATATCCGCAGCGCCTGCGCGGTCTCGGCCACGTCGTGGACGCGCAGGATGTGGGCGCCGCGGCTGACGGCCGCCAAGGCGGCGGCCAGGGAGCCTGGGAGGCGTTGGTCGGCGGGCTCCCCCTGGCTCAGGCGGCCGATGAAGGACTTGCGGCTGGCGCCGACCAGGACGGCGACGCCGAGGCGGGCGAAGCGGCCGGTGGCGGCGACCAGGCGGGCGCTCTGCTCGGCGGTCTTGGCGAAGCCGATGCCGGCGTCGACGCAAAGCTGCTCGTCGCCGAGGCCCGCTTCGCGACAGGCGGCGAGGCGGCCGGCCAGGTAGGCCTCGACCTCGCCCTCCAGGTCGGCGTACTGGGTCAGCTTCAGCATGGTGTCCGGCGTGCCGCGCATGTGCATCAGCACGACCGGCGCGCGGTGGCGGGCGACGACGGCCAGCGAGTCCGGCTCGTGCGTCAGCGCGGTCACGTCGTTGACGATCGCCGCTCCCTCTGCCAGCGCGGCCTCCATGACCCGGGCATGGCGCGTGTCGACCGAGACCCTGCGGCCCCTGGCCGCCAGCGCCCGCACCACCGGGATGACGCGGCGCAGCTCCTCCTCCAGGTCGACTTCCTGGGAGCCCGGGCGGGTCGACTCGCCGCCGACGTCGAGAATGGCGGCGCCCTCCGCCGCCATGCGCTCGCCCGCCGCGATGGCGACGCCGGGATCGAAGTGGCGCCCGCCGTCGGAGAAGGAGTCCGGCGTCACGTTGACGATGCCCATGAGGACCGGGCGGTCGAGGACGAGGCCGGCGAAGCGGGGGCTCGTCCCCTTCATGGGAGAGGGCTGGGGAGCTGTGTGATCAGTCGCCATGTCTGGGCGCCGGCACCCGGTCGCGGAACAGCAAGCACCCCCACCCTACCCTCCCCCGTGAAGGGGCAGGGAAATACCTTGGGCAGAAGTGACGGAGAGCGCTAGCCCGCCGGCTCCGGCTCGGGGCCGCCCATGCCGGGGCGCGGGGTCTTGCGGGCCTTGGGCACCGAGGCGCGGCGGCCGTGGTCGCTGGTGCCGGGCTTGTCGCCGCGGTCGATCGGCTCGCCGCGCAGCGCGGCGCGGATCTCGTCGGCGTTCAGCGTCTCGTGCTCCAGCAGCGCCTTGGCCAGGGTGTGCAGCTCGTCGAGGTGCTCGGTCAGCACCTGGCGGGCGGTGTTCTCCGCCTCCTCGCAGATGCGCCGCACCTCCTCGTCGATCAGCTTGGCCGTGGCGCCCGAGACGTTCTGCGTGCGCGACACCGAGTGGCCGAGGAAGACCTCGTCCTGGTTGTCGTTGTAGCGGATGGCGCCGAGCTTCTCGCTCATGCCCCACTCGGTCACCATGCGGCGCGCCCAGGAGGTGGCCTGCTGGATGTCGCTGCCGGCGCCGGTGGTGATGTGCTCCTTGCCGAAGATGATCTCCTCGGCGATGCGCCCGCCGTAGATCATCACCAGCCGCGCCAGGATCTCGCTCTTGCGAAAGCCGTAGCGATCCTTCTCGGGCAGCGAGAAGGTCACGCCCAGCGCCCGGCCGCGCGGGATGATGGTGACCTTGTGCAGCGGGTCGTTGCCGGGGATGTGGAGGTTCAGCAGCGCGTGGCCCGCCTCGTGATAGGCGGTCAGCGTCTTCTCCTCCTCGGTCATCACCATGGAGCGACGCTCGGTGCCGAGCATCACCTTGTCCTTGGCGGCCTCGAAGTCGCTCTGCGTCACCACGCGCTTGGACTGGCGCGCGGCGATCAGCGCCGCCTCGTTCACCAGGTTGGCGAGGTCGGCGCCGGAGAAGCCGGGCGTGCCGCGGGCGATGACGCGGGCGTCGACGTCCGGCGCGATCGGCACCTTGCGCATGTGGACGCGCAGGATCTTCTCGCGGCCCAGCACGTCGGGGTTGGAGACCACGACCTGGCGGTCGAAGCGGCCGGGGCGCAGCAGCGCCGGGTCCAGCACGTCGGGGCGGTTGGTCGCGGCGACGATGATGACGCCCTCGTTCGCCTCGAAGCCGTCCATCTCGACCAGCAGCTGGTTCAGCGTCTGCTCGCGCTCGTCGTTGCCGCCGCCGAGGCCCGCGCCACGGTGGCGGCCGACGGCGTCGATCTCGTCGATGAAGACGATGCAGGGGGCGTTCTTCTTGGCCTGCTCGAACATGTCGCGCACGCGGCTGGCGCCGACGCCGACGAACATCTCGACGAAGTCGGAGCCCGAGATGGTGAAGAAGGGCACGTTGGCCTCGCCGGCGATGGCGCGGGCCAGCAGCGTCTTGCCGGTGCCCGGCGGGCCGACCAGCAGGCAGCCCTTGGGGATCTTGCCGCCCAGGCGCTGGAACTTCTGCGGGTCGCGCAGGAACTCGACGATCTCCTCCAGCTCCTGCTTGGCCTCGTCGATGCCGGCGACGTCCTCGAAGGTGACGCGGCCCTGCTTCTCGGTCAGCAGCCGGGCGCGGCTCTTGCCGAAGCCCATGGCCTTGCCGCCGCCGGACTGCATCTGCCGCATGAAGTAGATCCAGACGAAGAGCAGCAGCAGCATCGGCCCGAAGGAGCTGAGCAGCTGCAGGAAGATGTTCGGCTGGTCCGGCGGCGTGGCGTTGACGGCGACGCCGTGGTCGATCAGGCGCTGCGCCGTGTTGAAGCCCGGCGGCGCGTAGGTGGTGAAGCTCTGCCCGTCGGTGGTTTGGCCGGTGATCTCCTGGTCCTGGATCGTCACCTGGCGCACCTGGCCGGCGTCGACCTTGTCGATGAACTCGGAGAACTGGAGCTGCGCCATGGGGCCGCGCTGCGCCGAGCCCTGGAAGATGTTGAACAACATCAGGACCAGCAGGCCGACCAGGACCCACAACAGGGCATTGCGTCCGAAATTCACGGGCTGACTTCTTTCCTTGTCGCACCGCGGAAGGCGCACGGAGGGCGCGCCGTCGGCAGTCTTCCTAGGGCTTTAGATAATGTGCCCTTGCCGGCAAGCAACTGTAAAGCCGAAGGTCCCTGCGGGATTGGGCGCAAAATGGAGCGCCAGGCCCGCCCCGGCGCCGGGAAAACGCTCCCAGCCGAGCGCCGGCACCGCCAGCGGGCCGGCCGCGCCGGCCAGCGCCGGCAGGCTCCAGAGTACCGGCCCGGGCAGCGGCGCCGGGGCCAGGCTGCTCGCCAGGAGCTGCCAGCCGGCCCTTCCGAGCGGGCCCAGGGCCAGCCCGCCGGGCGCCGCGCGCGGCAGCCGCCAGGCCCAGCGTCCGTCCCAGAGTCCCCGGCCGCCGGGCGCCAGCGCGGACGGCGCGGCGGTTTCCTCGCGCGCCACCAGCCAGCCTGCGGCACTCGGCAGCAGGCGGCAGCCGGCCAGCGTGAAGCCGCGCGGGTCCGGGGCGGCCAGGCGCTCCAACGCCGTTCGCAGGGCGGCCGCGCCAGGCGGAAAGTCCTGGCCGCCGAGGCAACGCAGCAGCTCGCCCAGTGCCAGGGCGCCGGCTTCCGGATCGGAGCGCAGCGCCCCGGCCGAGAGGCGGGCGAAGCCGGCTGGATGCCATTCC
>JAKOWB010000413.1 GCA_029781795.1 Pseudomonadota bacterium
GAACGTCTCGCCCGGCACGAGGTAGTCGGCCGCCTCGCTCTGGCCGAAGCCGAGATCCCGCGACAGCGCGAACTGCCCGCTCCAGTCGCCGTACTGCAGCAGCCAGGCGGCTTCCGCACCGTTGAGGGTGAAGGTCTTGGGGCCAGGCGTGACACCGGGGTGGAGGCGCGCCTCGAGAATGATCACGTCGCTGTGGCGCAGGCGCTCCCGCATTGCCGGATCGACCTGGGTCTCCAGCAGTGCCCTGGCGCGGTCGAGAGCCCAGCGGTCGGCCCCCGGGCGCTCGAAATCCCAAGGCAGGCGGTAGAGGCTGTAGTCGATGCCGGGATCGTCCGAGCCCAGCAGGGCGGCGTCGCCATAGGTCTCGGGCAGTTCCTCGCCGAACAGCGCGATCAGGCGGCGGTCGGCCAGGGGCCGGACGCCGCGGCCCGCCGCGTCGAAAGGCTGGGGAAAGTCGGGCTCGCCCCCGGTGGTTTCGAACTGCGGCTCAAGCGCGAAGGCGATGATCGGCTGTGCCCGCGGCCGGTGCCAGCTTTCGATCCCGGTCATCACCGCGCCGACGCCGCCGTCATCGCCGAGCGCGAAGTCCCCCGCCCGCCCGCCGCCCGTCGCATCCCGCCCGGTCACCGGATCGACCGCCTGCGACCAGGTGCCGGTCAGCAGACTGCCGTCGCCACCGAGCGCAAGGCTGAGCCGCAGGGTGCCGTCGGCCGGCGGCGGTGCCGCGACCGGCAGGACGAGGCTGCTGTCGCCAAGTGTCAGGCTGAGATCGCCGGCCGCGGGCACCGGCTGGCCGACCGGCGGCAGCGTCCAGTCGCCGGACGCCGGCTGCTCGCCATGCAGCCGCACCTCGATCATGCCGTCCCGCCGCGCCAGCGTGCCCTGCAGGCGATAGCGCACCCCGCTTGCCGGCTGGCGGTACTCCACCACCACGCTCCGCTGGTCCTCGTCCACCCGCGCGATACCGGTCACCTTGCCGAGCTGGCTGTCCAGATAGACCACGTCCCAGCGGCCCGCCAGGCTGACCTCCTGCGCCGCCGCCGACGCCTGGAAGAGCAGCAGCAGCGTCAGCCAGACCAGGCAGGCCCTCATGGCGCCGCCTCCGCCGCGGTCAGCGTGACGTAGTCGCTGCGATAGAGTTGCGGATCGCTCGTGCGCCTGACGACGACCTTGCGGCCGCCGGACAGGGTCACCTCATAGGCCTCGGCGGATGGCGCCACGGCGAAGCGCGCCTCGACCAGATAGGGCCGGCCCAGCTCCAGGCGCTGCACCGGCACATAGCGGTCGTCCGCCGGATCGGCGAGCGCGCCGTTGTGGAACTCCACCACGCTGATGCTGGCCGGCGGCGGGGGCGAGGCCGGCAGGCAGTCCTCGGGTGCCGGCCGCCAGGCCGCCAGGCCGCGGCGCGGATCGCCCTCCCACGGCCAGTCGTCGAGCGCCGGCGCCGCCGCGAAGTCGGCCTCGGGCGGCAGCGGCGGGGCCTCCGGCGCGTCGACCCGGAATGCCAGCCGGTCGACGTAGAAGGGT
>JAKOWB010000422.1 GCA_029781795.1 Pseudomonadota bacterium
GCCCTTCGGCGAAGATCATGTCGAGCGACTGGCGCAGGCCGAAGAGCAGGTGCTCGGGCGGCGTGCCGGCGTACTTCATGTAGTGCTCGCTGCCGCTGCGGAACGTCCAATCCCAGTAGGAGGTCACGAGGTCAGCGCTCTTGTGCGCCGCCAGGGCACGCTCGCCGGCGGCGACGAAGCTGAGGCCGGGCGACATCATCAGGCCCTTCTGCGAGCCGGTGACCGCCACGTCGACGCCCCAGGCGTCCATGTGGAAGGGCATGGTGCCGAGCGAGGCGATGGTGTCGACCATGTAGAGCGCCGGGTGCCCGGCGGCGTCGATCGCCTGGCGCAGGCGGGCGATGTCGTTCCAGACGCTGGACGCGGTGTCGACCTGGACCACCAGGACGGCCTTGATGCTGTGTTCCGGGTCGGCCCTGAGGCGCGCCTCCAGTGCCGCCGGATCGACCGCGCGGCGGAAGCTGCCGGGCAGGATCTCGATCTCGCAGCCGAGCTTGCGGGCGTTCTCGCCCCAGCCCAGGGCGAAGCCGCCACTCTCCAGCACCAGAACCTTGTCGCCGCGCGACAGCACGTTGGTCAGCGCGGCCTCCCACGAGCCGTGGCCGTTGGCGGCGTAGATGAAGCACTGCCCCTTGGTGTCGAACAGCCGGCCCAGGTCGGCGAGGCAGCGGTCGGTCAGCTGCACCAGCGGGCCGGAATAGATGTCCACGGCCGGCTGCATCATGGCCTGCAGCACGGAATCGGGCACGGTGGTGGGGCCGGGGATGGCGAGGAACTGGCGGCCGGCGGCGACGGTCATGGCAGGTCGGGTCCTGAGCGGCGATGCGGGGCGTCTTGCCTAGACCCTGTGCCGGGCGCCCGCAAGGGCGCGGACAGCGGGGCGGAAATGTGTCGAAACAAGTCGAAGGGGGCCTAGACCAGGCTCCCCAGCCGCGCCCGCACGCCCTCCTGGAGCTGCCGCACCCGGGCCTCGCGGCGGTGCAGCAGGCCCTCGCCGTAGCCGAGCGAGGCGAGGCCGCGCTGCACCCCCTCGACCAGGCCGCGGTCCTCGCGGCTGACCAGGCGGTTGATCCGCATGTTGCAATAGCGCGCCGCGCGCATCTCGCGCCGGTCGTCGGGCAGGGCATAGCCGCGCGAGCGCAGCAGCGTGCGGTCCGGCGCCAGGGGGATGATCTGGAAGAAGTCCACCTGGTCGGGATAGAGGTCGAAGGCGACGTTGGGGAAGAGGCTGACGTAGCCCCAGGCGCGCTCGCACTCGGCCGGCAGCAGGGAGAGGTAGTGCTGCTCGCTCCAGGACAGGCCCTCCAGGCTGTCCGGCAGCGGCCCGCCGGCGCGGCTGACGCCGTGCTCCAGCACGGCGAAGCCGTAGCGCTCGCCGAACAGGCGCTGCAGGCCGGGATGGCCGACCGGGATGTGGTAGCCCTCGATGTTGTTCTCCTGCGCTACCTTCCAGTTGCAGGCCACGCTGTCGCGGGCCTCGCGGCCGAAAGGCCGGAGCTCCGGAAAGCGGTAGCGCGCCAGGTGCGCGCTGAGCGGGTCGAGCTGCTGCGCCACGCTCGGCCCGGCATCCGGCTGGAAGCGGATGAAGAGGAAGCCCTGCCAGCTCTCCAGCTCGACGGCCCTGAGGCCCATCGCCGCCTTGTCCAGGCCGACGAAGTCGCGCTCGCCCGGCACGCCGGCCAGGTGCCCGTCGAGCGCGTAGGAGAAGCCGTGGTACTTGCAGCGCACGCGCGCGGGCGAGCAGCCCTCGCCCTCCAGCAGGCGGAAGGCGCGATGCCGGCAGGCGTTGTGGAAGGCGCGGATGGCGCCGTCCTCGCCGCGGATCAGGATCGCGCTCTGGTCCAGCAGGTCGAAGACCAGGTAGTCGCCGGGGTTCGGCAGGTCGCAGGCGTGGCCCACGAGCTGCCAGGTCTTCAGGAAGATCTCCCGGCGCTCGGCGGCGAAGATCGCCGGGTCGCTGTAGGCGGCGGCGGCTAGGGTCGGCCAGGCCTGGTCCAAGGCATTACTCCGCGGCGTGCGCGACCTCCGCCGGTTCGACCTTGGCGGCGCAGAACTTGAACTCCGGGATCTTGCCGAAGGGGTCGAGCTGCGGATTGGTCAGGAAGTTGGCCGGCGCCTCGGCGAAGCAGAAGGGGATGAAGACCATGCCGTCCGGCACGTCGCGGTCCTGGCGCGCCACCAGCTCGACCGCGCCGCGGCGGGTGGAGACGCGGATCCTGTCGCCGGCCCTGAGGCCCAGGCGCCGCAGCTCGTGACGATTCAGGTGCGCCACGGCCTCCGGCTCCAGCGCGTCCAGCACGCTGGCGCGCCGGGTCATGGCGCCGGTGTGCCAGTGCTCCAGCATGCGGCCCGTGGTCAGCACCATGGGGAAGGCGGCGTCCGGCAGCTCGTCCGGCGGCACCAGGTCGGTCGGCACCACGCGGGCGCGGCCGGACTTGGTGGGGAAGCCGGTGGCGAAGATGATCTCGTTGCCCGGCACGTCCGGTCCGTCGACCGGATAGGTCACGCAGTCCTCGCGCAGCAGGCGCTCCCAGGTGATGTTCTTCAGCGAAGGCATGACCTGGGCCATCTCGGTGAAGACGTCGCCGGGACCGCTGTAGGTCCAGGCGAGGCCCATGCGGTTGGCGATCTCCTGGATCAGCTCCCAGTCCTGCCGCGCCTCGCCCGGCGGCTTGATGGCCGGCCGGCCGATCTGCACCTGGCGGTTGGTGTTGGTGAAGGAACCGAGCTTCTCGGCATGGGCCGAGGCCGGCAGCACCACGTCGGCGTGCCAGGCGGTCTCGGTCAGGAAGATGTCCTGCACCACCAGGTGGTCCAGCATGGCCAGCGCCTGGCGGGCGTGGTGCTGATCGGGGTCGGACATGGCGGGGTTCTCGCCCTCCACGTACATGCCCTTGATCTGGCCGGCGTGGATCGCGTTCATGATCTCGACCACGGTGAGGCCGCGCTTGGGATCCAGCTTGGTGCCCCAGAACTGCTCCATCCGGGTGCGGATCTCCTCGTTCTCCACCGAGCGGTAGTCGGGGAAGACCATGGGGATCAGCCCGGCGTCCGAGGCGCCCTGCACGTTGTTCTGGCCGCGCAGCGGATGCAGGCCAGTGCCGGGGCGGCCGACCTGGCCGGTGATCATGCAGAGCGCGATGAGGCAGCGGGCGTTGTCGGTGCCGTGCACGTGCTGGCTGACGCCCATGCCCCAGAAGACGATGGAGGTGCGGGCCGTGGCGAAGGCGCGCGCCACCTCGCGCAGGGTCTTGGCCTCGATGCCGCAGAGCGGCGCCATCTTCTCCGGGCTGTAGTCCTTGACCCGCGCCTTCAGCTCCTCGAAGCCCTCGACGTGCGCCTGCACGTACTGCTGGTCGACCAGGCCCTCGTCGATGATGGTGTGCAGCAGCGCGTTCAGCATGGGCACGTCGGCGCCCGGCTTGAACTGCAGCGTCCAGGTCGCGTAGCGCGACAGGTTCTGCCGCCGCGGGTCGGCGACGATCAGCTTGGCGCCGCGCTTGGCCGCCTGCTTCAGGAAGGTGGCGGCGACCGGGTGGTTCTGCGCCGGGCGGGCGCCGATCACCATGATGACTTCGGAATCCTTGGCGGCGGTGAAGGGCGCGGTGACCGCGCCCGAGCCGATTCCCTCCATCAGCGCCGCGACCGACGAGGCGTGGCAGAGCCGCGTGCAGTGGTCGACGTTGTTGGTGCCGAAGCCGGTGCGCACCAGCTTCTGGAAGAGATAGGCCTCCTCGTTCGAGCCCTTGGCCGAGCCGAAGCCCGCCAGCGACTGGGGCCCCAGTGTGTCGCGCAGCTTCACCAGGCCGGCGGCGGCGCGATCCAGCGCCTCCTCCCAGGTGGCCTCGCGGAAGACCTTGTTCCACTCGCCGTCGGCGATCTGCAGGTGTGCATCCTTGGCCACGCCGTCCCGCCGGATCAGCGGCCTGGTCAGGCGGTGCGGGTGCTGCACGTAGTCGAAGCCGAAGCGGCCCTTGACGCAGAGGCGGTTCATGTTGGCCGGGCCGTCGCGGCCGTCGACCTGCACGATCTTCTCGTCCTTGACGTAGACCTTGGTCTGGCAGCCGACGCCGCAGTAGGGGCAGACGCTGTCGACCACCTTGTCCGCCCAGACCACGCGCTCCTGCGCGTCGTTCAGCAGGTTCGCCTCCATCAGCGCGCCGGTCGGGCAGGCCTGCACGCATTCGCCGCAGGCGACGCAGGTGGACTGGCCCATGGGATCGTCGAAGTCGAAGATCACCTTGGCGCCGTGCCCGCGATAGGCCATGCCGATCACGTCGTTCACCTGCACCTCGCGGCAGGCGCGCACGCAGAGGCCGCAGTTGATGCAGGCGTCCAGGTTGACGCGCATGGCGGTGTGGCTGGCATCGAGCTCCGGCCGCTCGCCGGCCGGGAAGCGACTGCCGGCGACGCCGACCTTGTCGGACCAGGCCCAGAACTTGCTGTCGGGGTCGTGGCTGGTGGCGCGCGCCGGCTGGTCGGCGGCCAGCAGCTCGAACACCAGGGCGCGGGACTTCTTGGCCCGCTCGGAGGCGGTGCTGACCTTCATGCCGGCGGTCGGCTTGCGGATGCAGGAGGCCGCCAGGACCCGCTCGCCCTCGATCTCCACCATGCAAGCGCGGCAGTTGCCGTCGGCCCGGTAGCCGGGCTCCGGCGCGTAGCAGAGGTGGGGGATCTCGGTGCCGAGGCGCGTCGCCGCCTGCCAGATGGTCTCCTCTGGCAGTGCCTCAACCTCGGTACCGTTCAGCGTGAAGCGGATGGAATCGGCCATGACAAGTCCTTGCTGCGCCAGGGGCTTGGTCCCCGGGCTGAGGCGACCTTAGCCGATCGGAGGGGCCCGGTCAGCCTGGGGCCGACGGGGCTTGGCGCAGGAGCGTCAGGCCGGCCGGGGCGCGCAAGACATTATTCGTCGCGCCGTTCGCGCCTCGGTCTACTGATATCTCGCTGTAGGCACCTTCCCGGGGGGGCAGGAAGTGTCGAAACGAGGGGGCGGGACGCCCGGCGGGGCGCGGCTGTTGCTGGCATCGGTCTCGGCGATCGCGCTGTCGGCGGGCGGGTGGCACGGGGCGAGGGGCGCGGATGACTGCGGCCCGCCGTTCCTGAACGCCGTCTCCTGCCTCAGCCCGGCGATGGGCCAGGACTTCCAGGACGCCGACGGCATCACCTACAGCACCGCGGACCTGACCATCACGATCGACAGCGGCGTGACGGCCGAGCACGTCTACAACGGCGGCTTCGGCTCCTATGGCAACCTGACGATCAACAACTACGGCACCCTGGACCAGACGGCCGTCAGCGACGGCGTTGCGCGGGCGGGGCTCTTCGCCGCCAGCGACAACGGCACGGTATTCATCCGCAGCGGCGGGAACATCGATACCTACAGCTTCGCGGTGTCCGGCATCTACGGTACCGGGTCGGGCTTGGCGAGTGCCACGACGGACGACGGCACGACCATCACCACGCAGGGCGATTTCGCGCACGGGATGTTTCTCTATTCTTCCCTGGGCGACATATCGGCCATGTCGGGCTCGCTGATCACGACGCACGGCGAATACGCCTTTGGCATTACAGCCATCGCCGACGGCGAGATAGTCATCACGACGTCCGCCGCGTCCGGCATCGCGACCTATGGCCGAAGCGCCACAGGCATCACCGTGACCAACAATGACGCGGTGACGATCACTAGCAACGGTGCCATCACCACGAGCGGCCTCACCGCGACGGGCATCTATGCCAGGAGCTATGCCCCCGGCACGGTGCTGTCGATCACCAGCACCGCGCGGATCCAGACCGCCGGTCTCAATTCGTCGGGTATCTACGCCTTGGCCTTCCGGCGCAACGACGGCGGATCGGCCGATATCGAGATCTCGTCGACGGCGGACATCGCGGTGCGCGAGGGGCTGGGCGACGGCATTCACGCCTATGCCGAGCAGGGCACCATCACCGTCACCGTGGCGAGCGGCGTCACGGTCTCGACCAACAGCGTGAACAGCTACGCCGCCGACGCGGGCGATGCGATCAGCGCCTACGGCCGCGACGGGGTGACGGTCTACAGCTACGGCGCGCTGCGCAGCTATGGCGACTTCGGGCGCGGCATCTATGCCAATGCGCGCAACGCGCAGGTCGCGGTAACCACCGACGGCTCCATCGCCACCACCGGCGCCAGCGCCATCGGTATCGTCGCCCTGGGCGACGCCGGCGTGACGATTACCGGCGACGCCTCCATCTCCACCCAGGGCGCTGGGGCGCACGGCATCTACGCCCGCGCCGGCGCGTCGGAGAGCGGCGGCGCGGCGATCACCATCACCCAGGGCAGCAGCATCATGACCGCGGGCGTCGGCGCCAACGGCATCGACGCCGCGACGGACTTCGACGGGCCGCTGAGCATCACCACCCTGGCGGCCGGCGGCATCACGCTGGACCAGAGCGGTGCCACCGGCATCCTCGGCCGCTCCCTCTATGGCCAGATCACGGCCGATATCGCCGGTGACGTGACGGCGACGCTGGGGGTCGGCATCGATCTGGAATCGGCTGTCGACGGCGCCCTCGACATCGATATCGCAGGGGATGTGGCGGCGGCCGGCGCCGGCCTCAGGGCAGCGACCGGCGGGCTCATCAGCTTCGACATGGCGGCGGCTGGCTCGGTGCAGACCACCACCACCGCGGCGATCGCCGTGACGTTGAGCGGTGACCAGGTGGACGTCAACAACGCCGGCCGCATCGACGGCGGTTCGATTGGCCTGCTGCTGCAGGCGGGCACGGCTTCCTCGCTGGTCAACAGCGGCTTCATCGGCGGCGGCCTGGACCTGGCGATCGACGCAACCGCCGCCTCCGGCCTGACCTTGATCGAGAACAGCGGCACTTTGCGGGGCTTCATCACGCTGGGCGGCCAGGGCACCCGCTTCGAGAACCAGTCGGGCGGCCTCTTCCTGCTGCAGGACCGCGGTGACCTGGATGCGCTCAGCGACTTCGGCGGCGGCAGCGACGCCTTCATCAACGAGGCCGGGGCGACCCTGCGCCTGGCTGCCCTGTCCGGCGGTCCGGAGGCGGCGCGCTTCCTGGGCCTGGAGAGCTTCGAGAACCACGGCCGCATCACCCTGGCGGACCTCGAGGCCGGCGCCGCGCTGGCGGAGGCCGGCGACAGCGTCTTCATCTCCGGCGACTTCGTCAGCCAGGGCGGCACGCTGGCGCTCGACGTCGTGCTGGGCGATTCCAGCTCGGCCGCCGACCTGCTGCATGTCGGCGGCAACCTCACGGCGCCGGGTGGCCCGACCCTGCTGGAGGTGGTGAACGCCGGCGGCCTGGGCGCAGAGACCACCGGCAACGGCATCCTGGTGGTGCAGGTCGACGGCAGCTCGGCCGCCGGGGCCTTCGTGCTCGACGGCGGGCCAATCGCCGTCGACAGCTTCACTTATGAACTGGTGCAGCAGGCGGACGGCAACTGGTACCTGGTCTCGACCGGGGACCCTGGGCCGCCGCCCCCGCCGGTCCCCACGGTGACCGAGACGCCGGTGCCCGACTATCGCGCGCTGGCCTCCGGCGCGCTGGAACTGCCGCACGGCCTGACCGACGCGCTGCACCAGCGCCTGGGCGAACTGCGCTACTTCCTGCGGCAGGACGCGCAGAGCGCGGCGCTGGGCGCCGACGACGCCGCCCAGATCGCGGTGCGGCCCGGCGCCGGCGGGGCCACGACCAACGGGCTCTGGTTGCGCGGCCTCGGCAGCAGCATCACCTACGACGGCGACGTGGGCCTGGGGTTCCGGCAGGACTCGAGCGGCCTGCAGGCCGGTTTCGACCTGGGCTTCCAGGATGCGATTGGCCACGGCGACACGCTGCTGTTGGGCGGCTTCGGCAGTCTGATGGCGGCCAGCGGCGACGTTGGCGCCAGCGATGCGGCGTTCTCCATCGATGCCTACGGCTTCGGCCTCTACGGCACCTGGCTGCGGCCGGACGGGCTCTATCTCGACGCCGTGGCGACGCTCTCCTTCCTCGACCTGGAGCAGGTGACGCCGCAGTTCGACGCCCGGCTCGACGCCTCCGGCATGACGGTCAGCGGCTCGCTCGAGGCGGGCTATCACGTCGCCCTGGGCCGGGGGCTCTTCCTGGAGCCGCAGGCGCAGCTCTACTACGCGCGTGCCTTCCTCGACGACGCCACCGACAGCCAGGGCAACCCGGTGACCTTCGACGACTCGCAGTCGCTGCAGGGCCGCCTTGGCGCGCGCGGCGGCGCGACCTTCGGTGTCGGCGCCAACGGCCGGCTGACACCCTATCTCGATGTCTCGGTGCTGCAGGAGTTCCTTGGCGAATCGCGGGTCGTCACCGGCACGGCCGACCAGCGCAACGACCTCTCGGGCCGCGCGCTGGAACTCGGCGTCGGGCTGGAGGCCGCGGCGCTGGCGAGCAACCTCTCGCTCCACGTCGACGCCGACTGGATCCACGGAGAGGAGACCGAGGGCTTCCGCGTGGTCGCCGGCCTCAGGCTGACCTGGTAAAGCCGCCTGGGTCTATAGTGGCGGCATGAGGCTTGGTGCCTGTGCCCCGCTGATGCTCCTGCTGCTGCTGGCGGCCCCGCCGGCGCGGGCCTGCGCGGACTTCCTGGCGCGCGTCGAGCGCGAGGGCGTCGCGGCCTTTCCGGTCATCGAGGACGACGGTGTCTTCGCGCGCAGCGCCGCGCTCGACTTCCTCAACAACCAGGTCTTCCTGCCGGCCTCCTACAACGAGGCGCCGGAGGTCGTGCGCGCCTGCTTCCCGGCGCTGGCCGATCTTCTGCTGCGCCAGGCGGCGGCCGGGGAGGCGCGGGCGGCCGGCTGGCTGGCGGCGATCGAGACCTTCTTCTTCCTGTTCTACGAACCGCCGGCGAAGGACGAGCACCCCTGGGCCTCGGGCGGCTTCTACGACCGTCTGCGGGCGGACGGCTACCGCTGGGCGCGGCGGGGCGCGCTGGACGGCGACCGGCTGAGCGCGGCGGTGCTGTCGCACATCTATTTCACCGGCTTCGGCACGCCGGGCTACGGCTGGGTCTGGCTGCCGCCGCTGGGCGAGGCGCTGGCCTTCCTGGAGGCGCGCGCCGCGGCGGGCGACATGCTGGCGCACATCGACCTTTTCAAGCTCTATGCCTTCGGCAAGCTGGTGGCCCTCGATCCCGTCGCCGCCGAGCGCCATCGCGCCGTGCTGGTCGAGCGGCTCGGCTGGTACCCGCTGCCCTGCAAGGGCTTCGCGCGCCGCGCCCTCTGCACCACGCCGCAAAGCCTGCCCTAGACCGCTTCCCTCATCCGCCGGATCAGCCGCTCCACCGCCGGCCGCCGCCGGCCGGGCAGGGTGACGAGGTGGAAGCGCAGGTGGTTCGCCGGCCCCGTGTCGTAGAGCGCGACCAGGCGGCCATCGGCCAGCCGCGCCTCGCCATAGGGCCGGCGCAGCAGCGCGATGCCGAGGCCAAGGGCCGCGGCCTGCAACACCAGGTCGTGATCCTCCAGCCGGCGGTCCTGTGGCCGCGCCGGCAGCGGCCGGCCATGGCTTGCCAGCCAGGTGCGCCAGCCGTCCTCGTAGGCCTCGTGGATCAGCGGCAGCGCCAGAAGGCGGTCCGGCGAAGGCGCCCGGCCGAGGCGGGCGGCGATCTCCGGCGCGGCGACCGGGATCAGCGTCTCGTCGAACAGCGGCTCGGCCACCACGCCCTCCCAGTTGCCGCGGCCGTAGCGCAGGGCGAGATCGACGCGGCCGAGGTCGGCGAAGCGCTGCTCCTGCTCGATCTCGATGCGGAGGTCCGGCGGATCGCCCTCCAGCCGCTGCAGGCGCGGCAGCAGCCAGAGGCGCGCGAAGGAGGGCACGATGGAGAGCCGCACCGCCTCCGGCCCGCGCCGGCCGCGCGTGCCGGCGGTCTCGGCGAGCATAGCGAGCGCGCGCTCCACCAGCGCGACGAAGCGCTGACCCTCGACCGAGAGGCGCACGCCGCGGCCATGCCGCTCGAACAGCGGCGCGCCGTGCCAGCGCTCGACCGCGGCGACGCGGCGGCTGACCGCGCCGTGGGTGATGCCTAGCGCCTCGGCTGCCGCCGAGAAGGAACCGCCGCGCTGCGCCGCCAGCACGGCCTGCAGCGCGTCGAGCGGCGGCAGGTTTGAGGTGTGATCCATTCGCACAGCTCATGCTCGATCGTGCGTCTATGTCAAGCCAGCGCCAAGGCGTAGGAGGGCGCGCATGACCTGCGATGCCACCTCTCCCACCCCCGCCCTGGTGCCGGCCCGGCTGCTGCCCTGGCTGGCATTGGCCGCTACGATCCTGACCTGGGCCACGGCCTTTCCGGCCATCCGCCTGGCGCTGCGCCATGTCGAGCCGCTGTCGCTGGCGGCGCTGCGCTTCGCCATCGGCGCAGTGCTGGCGATGGCCTGGTTGCTGTGGCGGCGACCGTCACGACTGCCGGGCCGCGACCTGCTGCTGGCTGTTGCCTGCGGGCTGGTGGCGACCGTCGGCTATGGCGTGCTGCTGAGCCTGGGGCAGCGCACGGTCTCGGCCGGCGCCGCGAGCTTCCTGGTGAAGATCGAATCCCTGGTGATGGCGGCCCTGGCGGTGCTGCTGCTGAAGGAGCGCTTCGGCGCCTGGGCCTGGGCCGGCGCGGCCATCGCCCTTGGCGGCGTCGGCCTGATCGCGGCGCAGCAGCCGGGCGGCATCGCGCTGGGCGGCGGCGCGGTGCTGGTGCTGGGCGCGGCCTGCTGCTCGGCCAGCGGCTTCGTGCTGCAGCGCCCGCTGATCGCCCGGCATGGCGCGCTTCGTGTGACCAGCGTCGCGCTGCTGGTGGCGGCGCTGGCGACGGCGCCCTGGCTGCCGCGCGGGATGGAACAGGCGCTGGCGGCGCCACCGGAGACGCTGGGTTGGATCCTCTTCCTCGGCCTGCTGCCGACGACGGTGGGCATGCTCTGCTGGAACGTCGCGCTGGGCCATTTCGGCGCGGCGCGGGCGGGCAGCTTCCTCTATCTCGTGGCGCCGCTGGCGACGCTGCTGGCCTGGCCGCTGGCCGGCGAGGCGCCGGCGCTGGAGACGCTGCTGGGCGGCGGGCTGGTGCTGGGCGGCGTGCTGCTGGTCAACAGCCTGGGGCGCCGCTAGCCGATCCGGCGTCGATGTGCGCGGCGACGAGCTGCTGCAGGCGCCAGAGATAGCGGTCGTGGATGCCCAGCGCCTCCAGGTGCTCGACCGTGTTCTTCAGGTACTCGGCGCAGGTGCCGACATGGCCGCAGGCCTGGGCGATCATCGCCGCCTGCTGCTGTTCCGTCAGGTCGCCGAGGTAGTTGTGCGCCTGGCGGTTGATCACGAAGGCCAGGGCCGGGATGCGCCGCCCCTCGCAGCTCACCGTGACCCAGATGGCCTGGTGCGCCGAGGGCTTGTAGCCGTGCTCGCGCCGCAGCACCTCCTCCAGGCTCTCGCCGACGTGGGCGCGGCGCAGGCGCTGGATCACGCCGCGCACGGCGCCGCCGCGGTCCAGCGTCATCATCAGCCCCGGCCGCTCGTCGCAGCCGCGATAGCGCAGGATGCGGAAGCAGAACTTGCGATGCCAGCCGCGCAACAGCGCCGGCTTCTGCTCGGCGATCTCGCCGGCCGGCTTCCAGATCAGCGAGCCATAGGCGAAGACCCAGAACTGGTCGCCGGCCTCGGCCGGGCGGCTGGCCAGCAGGCGGTCGCGCAGGGCGTGGAAATCCTGGTCGGTCATCGGCACGGCGCCCGGCGGCGGCCCGGGGTCCTGCATCGGGCGGTGCACCCTGGCGACATGCGCGGTGGTCAGCGCGGGCGTTCGGGGGGTAGGCAGCGGGCGGCTCCGGATGGGGGCGGACAAGGGTCATGGTAACCCCATCGCGGCGGGCGGCGGCAAGTGGACCCGCACTCATGGGTCAATGTGTCCCGCGCGTGACAATCGCGGTTCCGGATGGGCGTTGCTCAGCGGTCCCTGATCATGGGCTGCTTGCGTTCGAGCGCGAGGGCCGTCATGGCCTTCATCCGGTCCAGCGTCTGGACGGCCAGCAGGAAGGTCGACTCTCGACGGCTCTCTACGACGCGGCGGAAGGGCCAGAGACCCTTGGTCTTCGTTGCGGTGAATGCCGTGTTTTGCGCGGCGTGGGCGCGCAGCCCCGTAGCCAGGTCCGGCCAGCGCAACCGCTCGACCTCGTTCAGAAGCTTCTTCAGGAAGCCCAGCGAGCCGACCTTGGCGTTGCTTCCGTCCCGGAACCGCGTCCATTCGAGATCCTGGGTCAATGGGAACTCCCCCGGCAGCCAGAGATCGCAGGCCAGGCAGGTGGCGGCCACTGCGAGATCAAGATCATCCCGTTTCGCTGCCACGTGGGGATCGCGCAGCAAAGGCTGGGGCACGGGGCTCGGCATGGTCTTGGCATGCTCATAGAAAAGAGCGAGCGTGACGGCAGCGATCCCGTCCGCCGATAACCGCTTGACCGCATAGGGGCTGTCGAGGTCCTCCTGCCAGGAGGTGATGGGCCCACGCAGGCCCGAGTCATCGCGCTGGGCTTCGGCAATCGCCTGGTCGCGCCATTCGACCGCTTGCTGCAGAGCCTCCTCGCGGCCCAGCGGCTGCCAGCCGTCCATGTGCCAGACCTGGACCAGGTCGGGTGCGCCGGCCTTGGCGAGGAGCTGCTGGTTTTCCGTTTGCCAGTCGCCGGCCAGATAGCGGCTGATGCTTCCCACGTAGAGATCGACCGCCATAAGCGCCTCAACCAATAAGGGTATATCACACAGAAAGACAGAGTGAAGTGGCGGCGTCAAGCGAGTCCGCTTGGCCTTGGTTGCACCGCCGAGGCCCAGCCCTGCGCGCGCCGCGCTTGCCGCTGGCGCGTGACATCCCACAGGATCGTCGCCGTCATTCTTTCTGGCGGAGACGCGCGCGCATGGCCGAGACCTTCACCCACCTGCTCTCGCCGCTGCGCGTGGGCCCGCGCCTGACGCGCAACCGCGTGCTGGTCACCGGCCACGTGCCGAAGCTGGCCGAGAAGAACCGCGTGACGCCGGCGCATGCCGCCTATCATGCGGCGCGGGCGCGCGGCGGGGCGGGCTTGCAGATCACCGGCGCGCAGGCGGTGCATCCGACCGGGCGCCTGGCCAGCGTCTATTCGCTGGAGGCCTTCGAGGATGCCGCCATTCCCGGCTATCGGATGCTGACCGAGGCGGTGCATGCCGAGGGCGGGCTGATCCTGGGGCAGCTCGGCCACGCCGCGGCGACGGTCGGCGGCTCCGAGGTCGGCAAGCCGCTCTGGGCACCCTCGGCCATCGCCGCCGAGATGGCGCGCGAGGTGCCGCACGTCATGTCGCGGGACGAGATCGCCGAACTGGTCGAGGCCTACGCCGCCGCCGCCGGGCGCATGGCCGAGGGCGGCTTCGACGGGGTCGAGATCCTGGCGGCCTTCGGTTTCATGCCGATCGCCTTCCTCTCGCCGCTCAGCAACCAGCGCACCGACGACTACGGCGGCAGCCTGGAGAACCGCCTGCGCTTCCCGCTGCAGGTGATCGCCGCGGTGCGCGCGCGGGTCGGCCGCGACCGCGTGGTCGGCCTGCGCATCCCGGGCGACGAGCGCGTGCCGGGCGGCCTGACGCTGGAGGACATGGCGGAGATCGCGGCGCGCCTGACGGCGGGCGGCGAACTCGACTATCTCAACGTCATCGCCGGCACCAACATGGACCGCATCCAGCGCTGGGAGCACTGGCCGCCGACCCCGGCGCCGCACGGCCTCTTCGTGCCGCTGGCGGCGCGCATCAAGCAGGCGGTGACCGTGCCGGTCTTCGTCACCGGCCGCGTCACCGACCCGCGCCTGGCCGAGGCCATCGTGCGCGATGGGCAGGCCGACATGGTCGGCATGACCCGCGCCCACATCGCCGACCCGGAGCTGGTGGCGAAGGTCAAGGCCGGGCGCGCGGCGGAGATCCGCCCCTGCGTCGGCGCCAACGTCTGCATCGCGCCGGGCGCCGGGACGCTGAAGTGCTTCCACAACCCCGACACCGGGCGCGAGCTGGCCTGGGGCCCGCCGCGCCCGGCCGAGCGGCCGCGCCGCGTGGCGGTGATCGGCGGCGGACCGGCCGGCCTGGAGGCGGCGCGCGTCGCCGCGCTGCGCGGCCACCGCGTCACGCTCTACGAGGCGGGCAGCGAGCTCGGCGGGCAGCTCCGCCGCTGGGCCAAGGCGCCGCAGACGCGCGAGTACCTGAAGTCGCTGACCTGGTTCGAGGAGGAACTGCGGCGCCTGCAGGTGCGGGTCGAGCGCGGCAAGGCGCTCGCGGCCGACGACCTCGCGGCGCTCGACGCCGAGGTGCTGGTGATCGCCACCGGCGCGACGGCCAAGGCGCCGCGCGCCTGGCCGGGCGCCGAGACTTCATCGATCCGGGTGCTCGACCCCCATGCCGTGATCGACGCCGTGCCGGTCGGCGTAGGCCACGCCCTGCTGCGCGACGAGGGCAGCGGCAAGTCGAGCTTCACCGCCGCCGAGCTGCTGCTCGCCGCCGGCGCCAGGGTCACCATCGTCAGCAGCGAGCCGATGGTGGGCGAGGGCGTCGAGCCGGCCCTGCGCGTGCCGCTCTACAAGCTGCTGCTCGGCGCCGGCGTCGCCTTCCGCCCGAACGAGCAGCTCTTGCGGCTGGAAGGCACCGCCGCGGTGCTGCGCAACCTCTACAACGGCGCTGAGAGCCGCGTCGAAGGCCTCGACCTGCTGGTCGACTGGTCCGGCGCCGAGGCGCGCGACGAGCTGGTCGCCGCCGCCCGCGCCACCGGCAAGGCGGTCCACGTGCTGGGCGACGCCCTGGCACCGCGCACGCTGCCCACGGCCGTGGCCGAGGGCGCGCTGGCAGCGCGGGGGATCTGACGCGCTTTCACCGGCCGTCACCCTCGGGCTTGACCCGAGGGTCCCTTCCAGCGCCCGCGCGTGTCGATGGATGGATGCTCGGGTCAAGCCCGGGCATGACGGCGAAAGCAATCCAGGCGCTCTTGCCTGGGAGGTCCAGCGGCCGCGGCGCTACAGTTCCTCGGGGAAGTGCTTCAGCACCGAGAGCAGCGGGTTCGGCGCGGCCTGCCCGAGGCCGCAGATCGAGGCGTCCATCATCACGCCAGACAGCTCGCGCAGCAGCGGCACGTCCCATTTCGGCTGGTCCATCAGCGCCACGGCCTTCTCGGTGCCGGTGCGGCAGGGGGTGCACTGGCCGCAGGACTCGTCCTCGAAGAAGCGCATGAGGTTGAGCGCCACGGCCTTCATGTCGTCCTGGTCCGACAGGATCACCACGGCGGCCGAGCCGATGAAGCAGCCCTCGGGCTGCAGCGTGTCGAAGTCGAGCGGCACGTCGCCCTTGCTGGCCGGCAGGATGCCGCCCGAGGCGCCGCCCGGCAGGTAGGCCTTGAAGGCGTGGCCGTCCAGCATGCCGCCGCAGTATTCCGCGATCAGCTCCTTCACCGTGATGCCGGCGGGGGCCAGCTTCACGCCGGGGTCCTTCACCCGGCCGGAGACCGAGAAGGAGCGCAGGCCCTTGCGGCCGTGGCGGCCGTGGCCGGCGAACCAGGCGGCGCCCTTCTCGACGATCTCGCGCACCCAGTAGAGCGTCTCGACGTTGTGGTTCAAGGTCGGGCGGCCGAAGAGGCCGACCTGGGCGATGAAGGGCGGCCGGTGGCGCGGCAGGCCGCGCTTGCCCTCGATCGATTCCAGCATCGCCGACTCCTCGCCGCAGATGTAGGCGCCGGCGCCGCGCCGCAGCTCCAGCGGGCAGTGCGCGTCGAGGCCGGCGGCATGCAGCGCCGCCATCTCGTCGGCCAGGATCTTCAGAACGGCGGGATACTCGTCGCGCATATAGACATAGCCGCGTTCGCAGCCGGCGGCCCAGGCGGCGACCAGCGTGCCTTCCAGGAAGCGGTGCGGATCCTGCTGCAGGTAGTGGCGGTCCTTGAAGGTGCCGGGCTCGCCCTCGTCGCCGTTCACGGTCAAGAGGCGGGGCGCCGGGGTCTGGCTGACGATGCGCCACTTGCGCCCGGCCGGGAAGCCGGCGCCGCCCAGGCCGCGCAGGCCGGCGTCCTCCAGCGTCTTGAACAGGGTCTCCTTCTCGACCTTGCCGGCGAGGCAGTCCTTGAGCAGCTTGTAGCCGCCCTCGGCCAGATAGGCCGCGAGGTCCTTGTAGGCCGGCATCTCGGGGTGCGTGTGCCGGGTCTCGACGGCGTGGGCCACGCTCTCGACCGTCGCCTTCTCGGCGTGGAAGTGGCCGATCTCGCAGGCCGGGGCCTTGTCGCAGAGGCCCATGCAGGGCGCCCGCACCACGCGCACGCCGGGGCCGAGGCGCGCCGGCAGCTCGGCCAGCAGCCGCTGCGCGCCGGCCAGATCGCAGGACAGGGAATCGCAGACGCGGACGGTGAGGGGCGGCGGCGGCGTCTCGCCTTCGACCACGATGTCGAAGTGGGCGTAGAAGGAGGCGACCTCGTAGACCTCGGCCATCGGCAGCTTCATCTCGTCGGCCAGCGCCGCGAGGTGCTGCGCCGAAAGGTGACCGTGGCGGTCCTGGATCAGGTGCAGGAACTCGATCAGCAGGTCGCGGTTGCGCGGGCGGAAGCCCAGCAGCGCCTTGATCTCGGCCGCCGCTTCCGGCTCGACCTGGCGGCCCTTGGGCGTGGCGGTGGCCTTGCGGCGGCCGGAGCCGGGGTGGATCAGGCGCTCCAGCGGCCGCTCGCCCTCGTTCCCCTGCGGGTGCATCTTGTGATCGCCATCAGCCATGACCGGACCGCTCCTGACCCCGATGGTGATTGTTCCCGGGGCCGCCGGGATCTCTCGCGGCCGCGGGCTTGCTCTCCTGCGCTAGAGGCTCCTGGCGTCGACGATCTCCAGCGCCACGAGGGCGCCGTTGATCAGCACCTTGCCCCGATGCTCGAAGTTCACGGTGATGCGCTGGCCGATGACCGACTGCACCTGGCCCAGGCCCCAGTCTGGCTCCTGCGGGTGGCGCACCAGGACGCCGGGCACCAGCAGGAGATCGGCGGAGCGGGGTTGAGTGGACAGCGGAGCGCCTCCCGTCGCGTTAGGGGCCGCAGTCTAGTGGCGCCGCCTCGGAGGCGAAAGCACCCGGAGCGACGCAGGGGGCCGTGACAGCGACAGATCGGCGTCTTCTACCGCCGCGGTCCATGACGGGCGCGGCCCATGACATAGGTCAAGGTGCCCGGCCGCCGCCGCGTATGATCAACGCCGTGCGACAAGAGGGCGTGTTGCAAGTGCGAGTGACTTGCAATAAATCTCGGCAGTCGTGGCGTTGGCCCGTTGCGGGGCCCATGCCAGATAGAGGGGTCCGGTGGCGCTGCGTGCGCGGAAGGAGAGCGGTCTGATGGGCAGGTTCTGGCGGAGCGGCGTGGCCGCGGTCCTGGCGGCGGTGCTCGGCGCCGGCGCGGCGCTGGCGGACGGCGTGGTGAACGTCTATTCCTCGCGCCACTACAAGTACGACGACCAGCTGTTTTCCGAGTTCACGGCCGAGACCGGCATCGAGGTGAAGCTGCTGCAGGGCAGCGGCCCGGAGCTGCTGGCGCGCATGCAGGCCGAGAGCGCGAACTCGCCGGCCGACGTCTTCATCACGGTCGACGCCGGCATGCTGTGGCGTGCCGAGGAGGCCGGACTGTTCCAGCCGATCCGCAGCAGCGTGCTGGAAGAGCGCATTCCCGAGAGCCTGCGCCATCCCGACGGCCTCTGGTTCGGCTTCTCCAAGCGCGCCCGCGTCCTCATCGTCGATCCGGCGCAGATCGACCCGGCCCTGGTGCAGCGCTACGAGGACCTGACGCGGCCGGAACTGAAGGGCAAGGTCTGCGTCCGCTCCTCCTCGGCGATCTACAACCTCTCGCTGCTCGGCTCGATCATCGCCAACGACGGCGCCGAGGCGGCCGAGGCCTGGGCCAAGGGCGTGGTCGCCAACATGGGCCGCCCGCCGGAGGGCGGCGACATCGAGCAGATCCGTGCCGTCGCCGTCGGCCAGTGCGCCGTGGCGATCGCCAACACCTACTACTACGTCCGCCTGCTGACCTCGAACGACGCCGACGAGGTCGCGGCGATGAAGAAGCTGCAGGTGGTCTTCCCCAACCAGGGCGACCGCGGCACGCATGTGAACGTCTCGGGCGCCGGCGTCGTGGCGCACGCGCCGAACCGCGACAATGCGGTGAAACTGCTGGAGTTCCTGGCCAGCGACGAGGCCCAGGTCTATTTCGCCCAGGGCAACAACGAGTATCCCGTGGTCGAGGGCGTGGCGCCGACCGCCGCGGTGGTGGCGCTGGGCCAGTTCAAGGAAGACCCGATCAACGTCGCCCAGCTCGGCGAGAACCAGCCCGAGGCGCAGAAGATCTTCGACCGCGCCGGCTGGAAATAGGCAGCTAGCGCATTTTCGAGCGAAGTGGACGCCGCTTCGCGTCAAGAAAATGCGTGAAATCAATAGGTAGCTGGAGCGGTTCGATTCAATCAGAAGCGAAACCGCTCTAGCTGCGCGCGTCCTCGCCCGGCCGGGCCCGGGCGATGGCGCGGGACAGCAGCAGCACCGGCAGCAGGCCGACGGCGACGATGGCGAGCGCCGGGAAGGCGGCCTCGGCCAGGCGCTCGTCGGCGGCGAAGTTGGCGGCCTGTACCGCCAGGGTGTCGAAATCGAAGGGGCGCAGCAGCAGGGTCGCCGGCAGCTCCTTCAGCACGTCGACGAAGACCATCAGGAGGGCCGTCAGGACGCCGCCCCAGACCAGCGGCGCATGCACCCGCCAGAGTGTGGCGCGCGGGCCGCTGCCCAGGGTGCGCGCGGCCTCGTCCAATGACGGGCGCACCTTGCCCAGGCTGGCCTCGACCGTGCCCAGCGCGACCGAGAGGAAGCGCACCAGGTAGGCGAAGATCAGCGCGGCGATCGAGCCGGTCAGCAGCAGGCCGGTGGAGATGCCGAAGGTCGCCCGCAGCCAGGCGTCGAGCGCGTTGTCGAAGGCGGCCAGCGGGATCAGCGTGCCGATGGCGATGACCGTGCCCGGCACGGCGTAGCCCATGCCGGCCAGGCGCGCGGCGAAGGTGAGCGAGGGCGAGCGGCTGAGCCTGAGGCCATAGGCCAGCAGCAGCGCCAGGGTCACGGCGCAGCAGGCGGCGATGCCGGCCAGGGTCACCGAGTTGCCGGCCCAGCCGAGGAAGCGGCGGTCGACCTCGCCCTCGGCCACGCCGAGCCAGAGCCGCAGCAGCAGGGCCGCCGGCAGCAGGAAGCCCAGCAGCAAGGGCAGGGCGCAGGCCACGGTGGCCAGCAGCGCCCGCCCGCCGCGCAGCTGGTGGCGCGGCAGCGCGCGGTACTTCGAGGAGGTGTGGTGGAAGCGCAGGCGCCGGCGGCTCCAGCGCTCCAGCAGCAGGACCAGGAAGACGCTGCCCAGCAGCAGGGTGGAGAGCTGTGCCGCCGCCGTGCGGTCGCCCATTGAGATGAGGGCGCGCACGATGCCGGTGGTGAAGGTCGGCAGCCCGAAGTAGGCGACGGTGCCATAGTCGGCCAGGGTCTCCATCAGCACCAGCGCGGCGCCGGCCATGATCGCCGGCCGCGCCAGCGGCAGCGCGACGTGCCAGAAGCAGGCCCAGGGGCCGTAGCCGAGGGTGCGCCCGACCTCGAGCGCGCAGACCGACTGCTCCAGGAAGGCGCTGCGGGCCAGCAGGTAGACGTAGGGGTAGAGCACCAGGGACAGCAGCATGATGGCACCGCCCAGGGAGCGCAGGTCGGGGAACCAGTAGTGTCCGACCTGCAGGTCCAACGCCTGGCGCAGCCAGGTCTGCAGCGGACCGGAGACCTCCAGGAAGTCGGTATAGGCATAGGCCATGACGTAGCCTGGCACCGCCAGCGGCAGGATCAGCGCCCAGGCGAAGATACGCTGCCCGGGAAAGCGGCAGAGCGTGGTGAGCCAGGCCGTTCCGGTGCCGATGACCGGCGCGATCAGTCCGACGCCCAGGGCCAGCAACAGGGAGTTGCGGATGTAGTCCGGCAGGACGGTCTCGACCAGATGGGCCCAGGTGCCCTGGTCCGGCAGGAAGACATGGGCCACCACCGTCGCCACCGGCAGCAGGAACAGCGCCAGGAAGAGCCAGGCCAGCCAGCCGGCGGCCCCGAAGCGCCGCCGCCGCCGCGTGCGGGCGGCGGGGGGTGGCGGTCCCTCGGTCTCGGCAGGGGTCAGCAGGGTCATGGCGGCGCGGACCCTAGCGCAGCCGGACCGGCTTGGCATCTATTCACCGGGCCTTCCTAAATCCTCAGGGATTTCAAGGCAATGACGGGCCGGTCGCGGAATCGCGGGGGTTGCAGGTCCGGCTTGCCCGGCATAACGAAATTGCTTATACCCGCGCCGCAACGCGTTTCATTTGTTGTAGGAGTCGGGATGTCGACGACGCTGGCGCCTGATTACCGCCCGACGGAGAAAGAGCCGTTCATGAACCCGCGGATGCGGGAGTACTTCCGTCGCAAGCTCCTGGCCTGGAAGAAGGAGCTGCTGAACGAGTCGAACGAGACGATCCACCATCTGCAGCAGTCCAGCGTGTCGGAACCGGACCTGGCGGACCGGGCCTCGCTGGAGACCGACCGCGCCCTGGAGCTCCGCACCCGCGACCGCGAGCGCAAGCTGATCCAGAAGATCAACGAGGCGCTGGATCGCATCGAGGACGGCAGCTACGGCTACTGCGAGGAGACCGGCGAGCCGATCGCCATCAAGCGCCTGGAGGCCCGGCCCATCGCCACGCTCTCCATCGAGGCGCAGGAGCGCCACGAGCGCATGGAGCGCACGCAGCGCGACGACTGACGGCGGCACCCTTGGGCGCCGCCGTTTCAGTCCGTGGATATCGTGACGCCGACGCCCCGGCGCTGGTTCGCCTGGCCGCCGAGATGGCGGCCGCCGTCGACGAGCCGCCGCCGGCCCTTACGCCGGCGCTGCTGGCCGCCGCGACCGACCCCGCCGATTCCTGGTGTGCGATCCTGGTCGCCACGCTGGATGATGCCGCTGTCGGCTTTGCCGTCACCTGCCGGCGTTTCGAGGCGCACATGGCCCGCCGCTCGCTCTGGCTGGCCGACCTGCACGTCGCGGGCGAGGCGCGGCGCCGCGGCGTCGCCACCGCCCTGATGGCCGCCGTGGGGCGCGCCGCCCTGGCCGAGGGCTGCGCCCTGGTGGCCTGGGACCTCTGGACGAAGAACTCCCGGGCGCGGGCCTTCTACGATCGCATCGGCGCGCGCGTCGATGGCGAGCTGCTGGTGGTCAGCGCCGCCGCCGGGGCGCTCGCCACGCTGGCGTGAAGGCCGGCCTTCCCGAATCGATTAATCGATCTTTCCGAATAATCGATTGTATAATTGTATTGGACAGAAATATGACCCGGTTGCTGTGATCGTCGCAGAATCGCGGGGGCGCGGCTGCGCTTCCTGCGACGACGAACGGCAAGGAGGGGCTCACATGGCGAAGCGGCAGGGTTCAGGACTTTTGGGCGCTGGTCTGGGTGGCGGCGGGCTCACCGGCATGGGCTCGCCGCGAGTGACGCGGCGCACGCTGCTGCGCGGCGCGGCGGCGGCCGGCGCGGTCGGCCTCATCGGCCTCTCGCCGTTCGGCGCCAGCCGGGCGGCCGAGCCGGTGAAAGGCGGACAGCTCAACATCGCGGCGACCGGCGGCAGCGCCACCGACAGCCTGGACCCGCGCGCCTTCACCTCGATCTATCACGCCAACGTCGGCCTGATGTACGGCAACTGCCTGACCGAGATCGGCCAGGGCAACGAGCTGGTGCCAGAGCTGGCCGAGAGCTGGGAAGTGGATCCCACGGCCAAGCGCTGGGTCTTCAACATCCGCCAGGGTGTCACCTTCCACAACGGCAAGACGCTGACGGCCGAGGACGTGGTCTGGTCGCTGAACCTGCACCGCGGCGCCGACACCAAGTCGGCCGGCAAGGCGCTGCTGGCCGACATCGCCCAGATGTCCGCGGACGGGCCGGGCCGCGTGGTGATCGAGCTGGCCAACGCCAACGTCGATCTCGCCTACATCATGTCGGACTACCGCTTCATCATCGTGCCGGCGGAGAGCGCGGACCTCGGCGCCGGCATCGGCACCGGTCCCTACAAGGTGGAGGAGTTCCTGCCCGGCGAGCACCTGCTGGGCCTGCGCAACGAGAACTACTGGAAGGCCGGACGGGCGCATGCCGATGCGGTCGACCTGCTGGCGATCAACGACGTGACGGCGCGGACCGCCGGCCTGCAGACCGGCGAGATCCACCTGATCGAGCGCGTCGACCTGAAGACCCTGGAGCTCTTGAAGCAGTCGCCGGACATCCAGGTCTTCCGCACCGCCGGCTACGCGCACCGTTCCTTCTGCATGCTCTCGGACACCGCGCCCTTCGACAACCTGGACGTCCGCATGGCGCTGAAGTACGCGGTCGACCGCGAGGAGGTGCTGGCCAAGATCCTGCGCGGCTATGGGCGGCTCGGCAACGACCACCCCATCGCCTCCAGCGATCCCATGTTCGCCGCCGACATCCCGCAGCGGGCCTATGACCCGGACAAGGCGAAGTTCCACTGGAAGAAAGGCGGCTACGACGGCCCGATCACGCTGCACACCTCCGAGGCGGCCTTCGCCGAGGCGGTCGACGCCGCCGTGCTCTACAAGGAGCAGGCGGCCAAGTGCGGCATCCAGATCGAGGTGCAGC
>JAKOWB010000011.1 GCA_029781795.1 Pseudomonadota bacterium
GCGCGCCGGCCCCTGGCAGCGGCTGATCGTCGAGCTCGACGGGGCCGCCCACCCCGCGGCGCTGGTGGACCTGCTGCGGCGTCCGCCGTTCGACGCGCTGCTCGAAGTCGACGGCATCGTGACGGTCGTCGACGCCACCCGCCCGGGCCCGTTCGAGGCCGAGCCGATGCACCCGCTGGCGAGGGCTGGGGTGGAAGTGGCCACTCGCATCGTGCTGAACCGGGCCGACCGGCTGGCCGAGCCGCGGCGCGCCGCGCTACTGCGCCGGCTGGGCGAAGCGCCGCCGTTCGGCCGCGCCGTCGATGCCACCGACGACGGCCGCGCCCCCTGGCGCCCGACGCCCGACGTCGAGCTGCCGCGGTCCGATCGCGCAGGGCGAGAGCGCCCGGAGCCGGGCCTTTGGCAACCCGAGATCGTCTACGGCGAGCGGACGGTGACCGCCGGGTGGCGCTGGCCCGCCGACCGCGTGTTCGACCGCGCCCGCCTCCAGGCCCAGGCAGCCGCCTGGCCCGCCCGCTTCGACCTGGCCGGCGCGACCGGCGTGTTCCGCACCGAGCGCGACTGGTACCTGTGGCGCCTCGAGCCGCCGGCCTCGCACTGGGAGGCCTGCGCCTGGCGGCTGGACAGCCGCCTGCGCCTGGCCTTCGACCCCGCCCGCTTCGCCGCGCTCGGCCCGGCCGGCCTGGCCGAAATCGGGGACGAACTGGCCGGCGCGGTCAACCGCGACACCCCCTGATGCGTATTTGAGACACGGGCGTCCGCCTATCGGCTGCGGCCCCCCGGGGCGGCACTACTGCCTTGAAAGCAGACCCGGCCGGCACAAACTTGGCAGCATGGAAGAGGTGCCCCGATGGACATGATCTACAACAGCCCGAGCTACTGCGTGGTCGAATTCAAGGATCCCGAAGGCCGGGTCGGCGGCTTCGAGATCCTGGACCAGCTGAGCCGCCGCGAGATCTACATCGGTGGCGACCTCGCGCAGCACTTCCGCAGTGGCGTGCAGGAGCTGATCCGCTCCGAGCCCACCGAGGAGGAAGTCGACGACTACCTGCGCCGCTTCGAAGGGCTGATGCACCAGCCGATGGTGATGCACTGAACGGGCGCGCCGGCCGCCGTTGCGCCGGCGCTTCGCCTGCGCC
>JAKOWB010000021.1 GCA_029781795.1 Pseudomonadota bacterium
CGCCCGTCGGTCAGATCGAGGACCTGGCCGTGGTGCCGCCGCCGACCACGGGGCCTGACACGGTCAAGCCGGCCGAGGTCATCGCTTTGGATGCCGCCGACAACCTGTGGTGGCTGCGGCCCGAGCTGGTGGAGCCCCTGGACCGTCCCCCCGTACCGGCCTGGACCCGCGTGGACCAGCTGGCCGGCTTCGAGGGCCGCCTGTACGCCCTGGACCGCTCACTGGGGCAGATCTTTCGCTACGAGGCCATCGGCGGCAGCTTCCCGCGCTTCAGCCTTTCCGGCGAGACCTGGTTCAAGGCGCCGGAGCGCCTGGAGAACGCCGCTGAGATGCACATCGACGGGGCCGTCTACGTGCGCTTCAGCGACGGCAGCCTGCGCAAGTTCGCCGGTGGGGCGCCGGCGCCCTTCGCCATCAGCGGCCTGCCCGCCGGCGAGGCGGCGCCCCTGCTGACCGCCTTCAGTACCGGCGGCGCCGCCGGCGCGCCGCTGCTGGCGGCCGATCGCGTCGGCGGACGGATCCTCGTCCTGGGCCCCGAGGGCGCCTGGCGGGCCACCCTGCTGCGCCCGGCCCAGCCCCTGGAAGGCAACGCCGACGGCCGCTTCGGCACCATCTCCGGCCTGGCCTGGGACCGCGCCACGGGGCGGCTCGTCATCGTCGAAGGCCGATCCCTGCTGGTGGCCAGCCTGCCGGCCCTGCCTTGAGCGGCGGACCGCGCGGGCCGGTCAGCCGAGACACAGCGCGGGGCCGGCCCTGGTCAGCCGGGATACAGCGTGCGGCAGGCCCTGGCCAGCCGAGACACAGCGCAGGGCGGGGCCCGGTCGTTCGGGACACAGCATGCGGCCGTCCCCCAGCTTGCCTGCGGGCGGTCTGCAAGCGCCCCGCCCCGTCCTGCGTCATCCCTGCGGGCCGCCGCCTGCTAGAATCCTTCCTCCCCACGAGAGGTTGCCATGACCCTGCTCCGCGACATCGAGTTCGCTGTCTACCAAGGCTCCAACCAC
>JAKOWB010000023.1 GCA_029781795.1 Pseudomonadota bacterium
ATAGTCCTGTGCCGCCTCCAGCAGCAGCTCGGCCATGTGGCGCAGCGGGTCGAGCAGCGCCGTCGCCGGCAGCCAGGCCGGCAGCAGGGTGAGCAGGAAGGCGGCCTCCTCCAGCCCGTCGGCGGCGTCGTCGGCCTCCTCCAGGAACATCTGGAACCAGGCGCTGCCGGTGCCGGCATGGACGGTGGTGCGGACCTGCTCGACCAGCCGGTCGGCCCGGCTCTCCCAGCGCGCCGCGCGCTCGGCGTTGCGTTCCAGCACGGCAATGCCATCCGGCTCGGTGGCACGCAACAGCCCGTCGCGGACGCCGCTGGCGATCTCGAACACCAGCTCGGCATGGCGCGCCGCCAGGGCGATCAGGCTTTCCTGGGCGGTCTCGAAATAGCGCAGCAGCTCGGCCTTGATCTCGTCGCGGATCAGCCGGTCGGAACGGCCGGCAAGCAGGCCCTCGCTGGCGGTGCGCAGCACGAACTGCAGATACTCGACCGTGGGGTCGCGGCCGAGCACCTCATGCAGCGGCTGGCCATAGGGCAGGCGGACCTTGGCGGCGTATTCGATCGCCTCGTAGACCAGTTGCTCGCCGCCCAGGGCCAGGAACGGACGGTGCCCGACCTCCTCCTGCGCCGCCCAGGTCAGGATGGCGATGGCGTCGGCCGGTTCGACGAACCGGATCAGCCGTTTGCGCGCCCGGTTCCAGTCGATCAGAAAGACCAGGCGCGAGCCGAGATGCTCGAGATAGCGGTCAAGCTCGGTGCCATCGGCGGCGGTGAAACTGCCGATCGCCAGGTAATAGGTGCCGGAATCCAGGTGCCGGGCCGACCGTGCCACGGTGTCGTCCCAATGGACCTCGAACGGCTTGAGCAGGTCGGCAAAGAAGCGCAGCCGGCGGAGATGAACATCGGTGCAGGTCACCGTCGCGGTCCGGTCCTCGACCGAAATGACCAGGACATGGGCGTCGGTGGTACCGATGTCATTCTGGACCACCAGCCGAGCTCCGGCGCGCGTCGCGGTGGTCCCCAGGCCGGGGTGGTCGAGCTTGAGCGGCGCGGTACGGGCGATGCCGCGCATGAAGGCGGCCACACGGCCGCGGTCGTCGTGACCCAGCCCATAGACTTGGGCTCCGGCGATGGTTTCCCGGGCGATGCTGGCCTGCAGCCGATTGAGCGCCTTGTGCAGGTCCATGACCAGCACATGCAGGCTGTCGCCGTGCTCGCGCAGCCCGGCGGTCGCTGCCGCGATAAACGCCGCGGGCACGGCCTCGCCGTCGATCGCCGGCAACGCCTCGTTCAGGCTGGTCAGCCGCCGGCGAAATTCGGCCGCCTGTTCGACCAGCCCGAGTCCGGCCTTGGCCGCCAGCTCGGCCGGAACGACCATCGCATCGATGGCGTCGAGGATTTCGGCGCGGATGCGGCCAGCCAAGGGAATGGCATAGCCGTCAGGCGCCATCCGGCTGCTGCCTGGAATGACCAAGTCGAATTCGGGCGACGGCACCTGGCTGGCCAGGCGCTCGGGGCGCAGATCGCCCGGCGCGGATTCCGGTTGTTCGGCATGGTCTCGCGCCGCCTGAAGCAGCGCGAAGAAG
>JAKOWB010000028.1 GCA_029781795.1 Pseudomonadota bacterium
CGACCGGCGAGACGAGATAGGGAAAGACGCCGTGAAACGCGGCCTCGGCCATGGGTGGGCTCCCGCTGTCCAGTGCCGCGAGGCTAGGCGGCGCTGGCGCGGCTGTCCAATGCCCGGCTGGCCCTACTGCTGCTTGGTCGGCGTCTGGCCGACGATGCGGCCGGCGGCGGCCTCGCGCATCTCGCGCGCGATGCGCAGCACGTCGGCGACGGCGCTCTCCAGGTTCTCGGCGATGGCCAGGCGGTCGCTGCTGCTGTTGAAGTCGGCGCGCTCCAGCAGCAGGGCCAGCTTCTCGCGGCCGAGCCAGGCGGCGTGGCGTGCCACCTCGGTCAGTACCTGCGGGTCGCCCCAGGCCTGCATGCCCAGCGTCTTGGTGCGGTCGGGGAACCGCAGGTCGCGGGCGATGTAGACCGGCACCACGGTGATGCGGTCGCCCGGCTCCTCGAGCTGGCCGGCGCGGTGGAACACGAAGTCGCCCTGCATGAAGAAGGCATAGCCGGCGCCGGGAAACTCGGCCGAGACCACGCGGTCCGCCGGCAGGTCGTTGGTCCAGCCCTGGGTCAGCTGCTGCTCGTCCTTGGCGCCGACCAGCGCGGCGGCCTCCTGGTGCGTGCCGCGGAAGTACTGGAAGCGGCCGCCCTTCAGCTTCTTCGGGTCGTTCACCATCATCACGGCATCGAAGCCGAGGGAGTCGACGTGCCAGTTGTCGACCGCCTTCTTCGGATCCTCGGGTGCGTAGTTCACATAGGCCTGGAACTGCCCCACCGGATGCGGCGCCAGCGGCGTGCCGGCGATGGTGGAGAGGTGTTCGACGAACTCCGGCGAGCGCACCAGGTCGCGCAGGAACTTCGAGCGGTAGACGCCGCCGCGCAGGAAGACCGAGAGGCGCTTGCCGGTGGAAATGGTCTGGTCGGCCTTGAGGTCCTGCAGCACCCCGTCCAGCGCCGCCACGCCCTCGTCCGACAGCACGCGGAAGGGGCTGGTGATGGCGACCGGCGAGGGGGTGCGGGCCCGCGCCTCGGCCGAATAGCCGAAGTCGGCCAGGGTCTCGATCCGCTCGGGCAGGGTCAGCGCCAGGTGCTTGCCGGCGTCGAAGGCCGGACCGTCGACCGTGCGCTTGATGTGCGGCGGCAACTGCGTCGGGAAGGCGAGGGGCGAGGCGAACATCGGTCGGAAGGTCCCCCAAGG
>JAKOWB010000183.1 GCA_029781795.1 Pseudomonadota bacterium
TGCTGGTCTCGGTCTATCCCGGCGCCCGCGAACCGCCGCGCGAGGAGCGCGTGGTCAAGCCCAAGGCCGCCGGCCGCAAGAAGGGCGACGGCGCCGGCGCCCTGCCGCTGCGCGGCCTGATCCCCGGCATGGCGGTGCACTTCGCCCAGTGCTGCCACCCGCTGCCCGGCGACCGCATCGTCGGCATCGTCACCACCGGCAAGGGCGTCACCGTCCACACCATCGACTGCGAGACGCTGCAGTCCTTCCAGGACACGCCCGAGCGCTGGGTCGACATCGCCTGGGAGCGCGAGGGCGAGGCGCAGTCCTTCACCGGCCGCCTGCACCTGGTGGTGGCGAACGAGCCGGGCTCGCTCGGCGCGCTCTCGACCATCATCGGCAAGACCAGCGGCAACATCACCAACCTGAAGATCACCAACCGCTCGCTCGACTTCTTCGAGATGCTGATCGACGTCGAGGTCAGCGACCTCAAGCACCTGACCAACATCATGGCGGCGCTGCGCGCCATGCCGGTCATCTCCTCGGTCGAGCGGGCGCGGAGTTGAGATCTTGGACGTGCTAGGGTACCGCCCATGACAAGCAAGACCGCGCTGCCGCTTCGCCCTGCCGCACTTCGCCTCGGCGTCAACATCGACCACGTTGCCACCATCCGCAACGCGCGGG
Source organism: Pseudomonadota bacterium (assembly GCA_029781795.1). GTDB lineage: Bacteria > Pseudomonadota > Alphaproteobacteria > Kiloniellales > JACOMY01 > JAKOWB01. The sequence continues at coordinate 664 of JAKOWB010000183.1, forward strand.
GTGGGCTGCACCCCGACCCGGTGCGTGCCGCGCGCCAGGCGGCCGAGGCCGGGGCCGACGGCATCACCGCGCACCTGCGCGAGGACCGGCGCCACATCTCGGACCGCGACATCGAGCGCCTGGTGGCCGAGGTCGACCGCCCGCTGAACCTGGAGATGGCGGCGACCGACGAGATGCTGGCCATCGCGCTGCGCCACAAGCCGCACGCCGCCTGCCTGGTGCCGGAGCGACGGGCCGAGCGCACGACCGAGGGTGGCCTCGACGCCGCCGGGCAGCAGGATGCGCTGATGCCCGTGGTCGCCGCGCTGCGCGACGCCGGCATCCGCGTCTCGCTCTTCATCGAGGCCGACCGCCGCCAGCTCGCGGCCGCGGTGGCGCTGGGCGCGCCGGTGGTCGAGCTGCACACCGGCGCCTGGTGCGAGGCCATGCTGGAGGACCCGGCCGGCGCCGCCGCGGCGCGCCACCTGGAGCGCCTGGTCACCGGCGCGGCCCTGGCGGCGGACCTCGGCCTCGAATGTCACGCCGGCCACGGCCTGACCTTCGACACGGTCGGCGCCATCGCCGCCCTGCCGACGATCGCCGAGCTCAACATCGGTCACTTCCTGGTGGGCGAGGCGATCTTCGGCGGCCTCGACAGCGCCATCCGCCGCATGCGCGCGCTGATGGACCGGGCGCGGGCGACCGCCGGCGGCCAGCGGAGCGCCTGAACCCCATGATCCTCGGCATCGGCAGCGACCTGATTGACATCCGCCGTATCGAGAAGACGCTGGAGCGCTGGGGCGAGCGCTTCAAGAACCGCATCTATACCCCGCAGGAGATCGCCAAGGCGGAGCGCCGGGCGACCAGGGCGGAGACCTATGCCAAGCGCTTCGCCGCCAAGGAGGCCTGCGCCAAGGCCCTGGGCACCGGCGTGCCGCGCAAGGGTGTGCACTGGACCCACATGGGCGTGGTCAACCTGCCGTCCGGCAAGCCGACCATGGCGCTGACCGGGGGCGCGGCCAAACGTCTCGCCCAGATGCTGCCGGCCGGCATGGTGGCGCAGATTGACGTCACCCTGACGGACGACTATCCCCTAGCCCAGGCCATCGTGGTGATCTCGGCCGTGCCGAAGCCGCTGCCCGACCGTTGAGGGATCTGGCCGTCCCGCACATCCCGTGCGATCCGAGAGTGGGAGTTCCCTGGTGGGCAGTCTCTGGAACCTGATCTGGCGCCGCCGCGGCGACACCTACCGCACCATCGTGGTCGCGGTGCTCATCGCCCTTGGCGTGCGCACCTTCGCCTACGAGCCCTTCAACATCCCCTCGGGCTCGATGAAGCCGACCCTGCTGATCGGCGACTACCTCTTCGTCTCCAAGTTCTCCTACGGCTACAGCCGCCACTCCTTTCCCTGGTCCTTCGCGCCCTTCAAGGGCCGCATCCTGGAGAGCGAGCCGGAGCGCGGCGACGTGGTGGTCTTCAAGACCCCGGCGGACGACAAGACCGACTACATCAAGCGCGTCATCGGCCTGCCGGGCGACCGCATCCAGGTGACCGGCGGCCGGCTCTACATCAACGGCACCGAGGTGCCGCGCGAGCCGGTGGGCGAGGGCAGCGAGACCTGCGGCGGCTCGGCCAAGCATCCGACGACCTACATCGAGACGCTGCCGAACGGCGTCAAGCACATGATCTGGGAGTGCAGCGACAACTATCCGCTGGACAACACGCCCGAGTTCGTCGTGCCGCCCGAGCACTTCTTCATGATGGGCGACAACCGCGACAACTCGAACGACAGTCGGCAGTCGGTCGGCTATGTCCCGGCGGAGAACCTGATCGGTCGCGCCGAGTTCCTGTTCTTCAGCCATGACGAGAATTTCGGCTGGAATCCCCTCGAATGGCCGGACACCATACGCTGGGACCGACTGTTCAACGGCATCCACTAGGTGCAGCCGAGCGACGCCCCGACTCTGAGCGACCGACTGGGCCATGTCTTTGCTGACGCGGGCCTGCTGGAAGAGGCTCTGACCCATCCCAGTGCCGTCAGCCGGGAGCGGCCACGCAGCTATGAGCGCCTGGAGTTCCTCGGCGACCGCGTGCTCGGCCTGGTGCTGGCCGAACTGCTGCTCTGCCGTTTCCCGGACGAACCCGAGGGGGCGCTGGCCAAGCGCTTTGCAGTGCTGGCGCAGCGCGAGACCCTGACCGAGGTGGCGTTGAACCTCGCCATCGGGCCTGAGCTGTGTCTGGCACCGTCGGAAGAGATGGGCGGCGGGCGCGAGAACCCGACGACGCTGGGCGACGCGCTGGAGGCACTGATCGGCGCGCTTTACCTCGACGGCGGGCTCGCACCCGCCGAGCGCCTGATCCGCCGCTTCTGGGAGCCGCTGCTGGAACGCGCCATCGAGCCGCCGCAGGACCCCAAGACGGCGCTGCAGGAATGGGCGCAGGCGCGCGGCATGGCCTTGCCGCGCTACCGCGAGATCGAGCGCAGCGGGCCGCCGCACGAGCCGGTCTTCACCATCGAAGTTGGCCTCGCCGGCCTACCGCCGGCGATCGGCACCGGCCGCTCCAAGCGCGCGGCAGAGCGGGCCGCGGCCGAGATCCTGCTCGGCCTGGCACGGGGAGGCGAAGCATGAGCGAGGTTCCGGCCGATCGGCAGCGTACCGCCGTCGTCGCCGTGCTGGGCGCGCCCAATGCCGGCAAGTCGACGCTGGTGAACGCGCTGGTCGGCGCCAAGATCTCCATCGTCACGCGCAAGGTGCAGACCACGCGCTTCCGTGTGCGCGGCGTCGCCATGGAGGGCGAGGCGCAGCTCATCTACGTCGATACGCCAGGCATCTTCCAGCCCAAGAAGCGGCTGGAGCGCGCCATGGTCGCCGCCGCCTGGTCGGCGCTCGGCGACGCCGACATCGTGCTGCTGGTCTATGACGCCTCGCGTAAAGGGGTGGACGAGGACACGCTCTCGATCCTGGCCGGCCTGAAGCAGGCCGGACGCCAGGCGCTGCTGGTGCTGAACAAGGTCGACGCCGTCGCCAAGCCGAAGCTGATCCCGCTGGCCGAGCGCTTCGCCGCCGACCCGGCGGTGGAGCGCATCTTCATGGTCTCGGCCGAGACCGGCGATGGCGTGGCCGACCTCTCCCGCCTGCTGGCGGCGCGGGCGCCCAAGGGGCCCTGGCTCTTCCCGCCGGACGAGCTCTCGGACCTGCCGCTGCGCATGCTGGCCGCCGAGGTGACGCGCGAGAAGCTCTTCACCCATCTGCACGACGAGCTGCCCTACGAGCTGACGGTGGAGACCGAGTCCTGGGAGGATTTCCAGGACGGCTCGGTGCGCATCCAGCAGGCGGTGATCGTCGCCCGCGAGGGACAGAAGCGCATTGCCATCGGCGCCGGCGGCCGCACCATCAAGTCGGTGCGCGAGCAGGCGCAGAAGGAGCTCTCGGCCTTCCTCGAGCGCCCGGTGCACCTCTTCCTCGAGGTGCTGGTGCGCGAGGGTTGGACCGAGGACCCCGCCCGCTACCGGCTCTGGGGCCTGGACCCCAAGGCCTGATGTCCGTCGAGTGGATCGACGAGGCGGTGATCCTGGCGGCGCGGCCGCACGGCGAGGCCGACCTCGTGGTGCAGCTCCTGACGCGCCGGCACGGCCGTCACGCCGGCCTCGTCAAGGGCGGGCAGGGCAAGCGCCAGCGCGGCCTGCACGAGCCGGGGACGCGGGTCGTCGCCACCTGGAAGGCGCGCCTGGCCGACCACCTTGGCTACCTCGCGACCGAGCCGCAGGGCTCGACGCTGGGCGCGCTGCTCGACAAGCCCGGCCCGCTGTCGGCGCTGTCCAGTGCCCTGGCGGTCGCCGAGCGGGCGCTGCCGGAGCGCGAGCCGCATCCGGCGGCCTATGAAGGGCTGCTGGCCTTGCTGGCGGCGCTGGAGAGCGAGCACTGGGGCGAGGCCACGGTGCTGTGGGAACTGCAGCTCCTGACCGAGCTGGGCTTCGGCCTGGACCTCTCCGCCTGCGCCGCGGGCGGCGACAACGATCAACTGGCCTACGTCTCGCCGCGCACCGGCCGCGCCGTCTCCCTCTCGGCCGGCGCGCCCTGGAAGGAGCGCCTGCTGCCGCTTCCCGGCTTCCTGGTCGGGCGGGGCGAGGGCGGCGCGGCCGAGGTGCGCCTTGGCCTGGCGCTGACCGGCCACTTCCTGGAGCTCAACGTCTTCCACCCGCAGGATCGCCCCCTGCCGCCGGCGCGCCAGCGTCTCTACGCGCGCTTTGCCGGGGAAACTGCTATCACTCCGCCGCCTGCCTCGGAGACTCCATGACCTCCCCTGAAAAGAAGCATCTCGCCGTCGTCGGCGCCGGCATCGTCGGCGTGTGCGTGGCCCTGCAGCTGCTGCGCGACGGCCATCGCGTGACCCTGATCGACCGCGGCAGCCCGGGCGAGGGCACCTCGTTCGGCAACGCCAGCGTGGTGGAGCCGCACGGCATCGTGCCGGTGCCGACGCCGGGCGTGCTGTGGCAGGTGCCGAAGTACCTGATGGACCCGCTGGGGCCCTTGGCGATCCGCTGGTCCTACCTGCCCAGGCTGGCGCCCTGGCTGGCGCGCTTCGTCTGGAACTCGCGGCCCTCGCGCGTCAAGCGCAACACCGCCGCGCTGCACGCCATCCTGCAGCCGGTGCTGGAGAGCTATGCCGAGCTCATCAAGTGGGCTGGCGCCGAGGACATGCTGCGCGAGCGCGGCTGGCTCGCGGTGGCCGAGGGCGAGGGCGCCTGGAAGTCGACCCTGCATCACGCCGAGATCTACCGCCGCCACGGCGTGCCGCTGACCGTGCTGAAGCCGGAGGAGATCCGCCAATACGAGCCGGCCTTCCAGGCCCAGGCGGTCGGCGCGGTCTATTTCCCCAAGGTCGCGCATGTGGTGGACAACTTCCGCTTCGTGCAGATGCTGGCCGAGAGGGCGACGCGCCTCGGCGCCTCGCTGCAGCGCGACGAGATCGTCGACATCGAGCTGGCCGACGGCCGCGTCGCCGCGCTGAGGAGCCGCGAGAAGCGCTACGCCTGCGACGGCCTGGTGATCTGCGCCGGCGCCTGGTCGAAGATGCTGACCCGGCGCCTCGGCTATCGCCCGCCGCTGGACACCGAGCGCGGCTACCACATCACCGTGCCGAAACCCGGCTTCGAGCTGCGCATGCCGGTGCTCTCGGCCGACCGCGGCTTCGTCGCGACGCCGCTGGAGATCGGCCTGCGCGTTGCCGGCACCGACGAGCTCGGCGGCCTGAAGCTGCCGCCGAACTGGGAGCGCGCCGAGGTGATCCGCCGCAACGTGCGCCGCTGGTTCCCGCAGCTCAACGACGAGGGCTACAGCCGCTGGATGGGCTTCCGCCCCTCGCTGCCGGACTCGGTGCCGGTGGTCGGGCCGGCGCCCAGGGTGGCGAACGCCTGGCTGGCCTTCGGGCACGGGCACCTCGGCCTCACCATGGGCGCGCGCACCGGCCAGCTCATCGCCGACCTGGTGGCGGGCCGCGACCCCGGCATCGACATGCGGGCCTATCGCGCCGACCGCTTCTGAAGCGTCACCGCCAGCGCCGCCAGGACGAGCAGGGCGGCGGCGGCGAAGGTGAGGCGCGTGGCCGCGGCGATCTCCAAGGGCAGGGCCGTGGCGAGGTCGCCGGCCGTCGCGGCGAAGAGCGTGCCCATGACGGCGGTGCCGGTGACCAGCCCCAGGTTGCGCGACAGGTGCAGCAGGCCTGAGGTCAGGCCGCGCTGCTCGGCTGCGACGTCGGCCATGACCGCGCTGCTGTTGGCCGTCTGGAACAGGGCATAGCCGGCCGTTACCACCACCAGCGGGCCGAGGTAGCCGGCGATGCCCAGGCCCGGCGGCAGCAGCGCCAGCAGGGCGCAGCCACTGCCAAGCACCAGCAGGCCGGCGCGCGTCATGGCGGCGGCGCCGAAGCGGTCGGCCAGGCGACCGGCCGGCAGGCCGCCCAGCGCCACCACCAGCGGGCCGACCGAGACGGCGAGGCCGACGCTGGCAGTGTCGAGGCCGAGCGCGCGGCCGAGATGGAAGGGACCGACCACCAGCGTCGTCATCATCACCGTCATCACCAGCAGGCTGGTGACCAGGCCGCCGCGCAGCACGGGATCGCGGAACATCGACAGGCGCAGCAGCGGCGCCGCGCTGCGCGCCTCGACCCGCAGGAAGAGGACGAGGCCCGCGAGGCTCGCCGCCAGCGGCGCCAGGGTCGGCCAGCCCAGCCCGCTGCGCGCCTGCGTCATGGCCAGGGCATAGGCGCCAAGGGTCAGGGCAAGCAGCAGCGTGCCCCTGCGGTCGAAGCTGCCTGGCCGCCCGGCGGCGCGGTCGTCCGGCAGGTGCCGCCGGACCAGCGCGAAGGCCAGCAGGGCCAGCGGCAGCGGGGCGAGGAAGACGGCGCGCCAACCGCAGCCGGCGATCAGCAGCCCGCCCAGCGTCGGCCCCAGCGCCGTGCCGGCGGCCGAGGTGGTGGCCAGCAGGCCGAGGGCGCGACCCAGCCGCTCCTTGGGAACGGCCGCGCCGGCCAGGGCCAAGGTCAAGGCCATCATGGCCGCGCCGCCCAGGCCCTGCAGCGCCCGCGCGGCGATCAGCCAGCCGATGTCCGGCGCCGCGCCGGCGAACAGGGAGGCCAGGGTGAAAAGCGCGAGGCCGCCCAGCAGCAGGCGGCGACGGCCCATCAGGTCGCCCAGCCGCCCGATGCCGACCACCAGCGCCGTGCTGGCCAGCAGGTAGGCGAGCACGACCCACTGCACGGCGGCGAAGGGCGCGTCGAACGCGGCGGCCAGCGTCGGCAGCGCGATGTTGGCGCTGGAGATGCTGAGCGAGGCCAGCAGCAGGGCAAGCGAGAGCCCGGCCAGCGGCCAGCGGGAGGCGGGGGCTGCGGTGCTTGTGCCGAGGGACAGGGGTGTGGCGGTCATGGCGGTCTCCGAACGCCGTCGAAGGCGACGGCAGGGGAAACCTGGGCCCGGTCCAGATAGGGCGAAAGACGCAACGATTGCATTCTATTCGTGCATTTGACGCCACATATGGCGGCGACTGCGCTAGGATCGCGCCATGACGATCCCCGACCTCAACCTGCTCGCCACGCTCGACGTGCTGCTGGCCGAAGGCAGCGTCGCGCGCGCGGCGCGGCGGCTGCGGCTCTCGCCCTCGGCCATGAGCCGTCAGCTCGCGCGGCTGCGCGATGTGCTGGGCGATCCGCTGCTGGTGCGCGCCGGTCGCGGCCTGGTGCCGACCCCCCGCGCGCTGGAGCTGCGCGAGCCGGTGGCGACGCTGCTGCGCGACGCCACGGCGACGTTGCGACCCGCCGGGACGCTGGATCTCGCGCGGCTGGAGCGGAGCTTCACGCTCCGCAGCAGCGAGGGCTTCGTCGAGACCTTCGGTCCGGCGCTGGTAGGGCGGGTGGCAGCCGAGGCGCCGGGCGTGCGGCTCAGCTTCCTGTTGAAACCGGACCGCGACAGCGCGCCGCTGCGCGACGGCAGCGTCGACCTGGAGACCGGCGTGATCGGCGCGGCCACGGGGCCCGAGATCCGCGCCCAGGCGCTGTTCCGCGACCGCTTCGTCGGCGTGGTGCGCGCAGGCCACGCCCTGGCGAAGGGCAGGGTGACGGCGGCGCGCTACGCCAACGGGCGCCATGTCGGCATCTCGCGCCACGGCCTGGATCGCGGGCCGCTGGACGAGGCGCTGGCCGCCCAGGGCCTGGCGCGCCAGGTGACCGTCCTGGTCGGCGGCTTCGGCGCTGCCCTGGCGCTGGCCCGGGGCTCGGACCTCATCGCGACGGTGCCGGAGCGCCACTGCGCCGCGCTGCGCCAGGGTCTTTTCAGCTTCCCGCTGCCGGTCGCCCTGGAGGCGATCACGGTCTCGCTGCTCTGGCATCCGCGCCTGGAGGCCGACCCGGCGCACCGCTGGCTGAGAGGCTGTGTCCGGGCGGCCTGCGTCGGCGTCCAGGGCGGGCTTTGAATCGCAAATTCTTGTGGTAAACCCCCGGGCGCCCTACCATCCCTGGGCAAGAGGACCCTGTCATGAAGTCACCCGCTGCCCGCCCCACCGGCGAGATCGTCGAGGTGCGCCTGGACCAGGCGCTCAGCGACCGCTACCTCAGCTACGCGCTCTCGACCATCATGTCGCGCTCGCTGCCCGACGTGCGCGACGGGCTGAAGCCGGTGCACCGCCGGCTGATCTATGCCATGCAGCAGCTGAAGCTCGACCCCAACTCGGGCTTCAAGAAGTCGGCGCGCGTGGTCGGCGACGTCATCGGCAAGTTCCACCCCCATGGCGACCAGTCGATCTATGACGCGCTGGTGCGCCTGGCCCAGGACTTCGCCCTGCGCTATCCGCTGATCGAGGGGCAGGGCAACTTCGGCAACATCGACGGCGATAACGCCGCCGCCATGCGCTACACCGAGGCGCGCCTCACCCCCGTCGCCGTGCTGCTGCTGGAGGGGATCGAGGAGAACGCCGTCGACTTCCGCCCGACCTATGACGGCGAGGCGGAGGAGCCGGTGGTGCTGCCCTCGGCCTTCCCCAACCTGCTGGCCAACGGCGCGCAGGGCATCGCCGTCGGCATGGCCACCGCCATCCCGCCGCACAACGCGGCCGAGCTCTGCGAAGCGCTGCTGCACCTCATCAAGTCGCCCAAGGCGACGCTGGAGAAGCTGGTCGAGCTGATCCCCGGCCCGGACTTCCCGACCGGCGGCCTGCTGGTCGAGGACCGCGCCGCGGTGCTGGAGGCCTATCGTACCGGCCGCGGTGCCTTCCGCCTGCGCGCGCGCTACGAGGTCGAGCGCATGAAGAGCGGCCTGTGGCAGGCCGTGGTGACCGAGATCCCCTATCAGGTGCAGAAGGCCAAGCTGGTCGAGCGCATCGCCGAGCTGCTGGAGCAGAAGAAGCTGGTGCTGCTCGACGACGTGCGCGACGAGTCGGCCGAGACCACGCGTCTGGTGCTGGTGCCCAAGAGCCGCAACGTCGACCCCGCGGTGCTGATGGAGCAGCTCTTCCGGCAGACCGACCTCGAGGTGCGCATCTCGCTGAACCTCAACGTGCTGCAGGCCGACAACACGCCGAAGGTGCTGAACCTGCGCGAGGCGCTGCAGGCCTGGCTGGATCACCGCCACGTCGTGCTGGTCCGCCGCAGCGAGCACCGCCTGGGCAGGATCGCCGAGCGGCTGGAGGTGCTGGAGGGCTACCTCGTCGCCTATCTCAACCTCGACGAGGTGATCCGTATCATCCGCGAGTCCGACGAGCCCAAGCCGGCGCTGATCAAGCGCTTCAAGCTGACCGAGGGTCAGGCCGAGGCCATCCTCAACATGCGCCTGCGCGCCCTGCGCAAGCTGGAGGAGATGGAGATCCGCGGCGAGCACAGGAAGCTCTCCGCCGAGGCCAAGGACCTCAAGACGCTGCTGAAGGACGAAGAGCTGCGCTGGAAGAAGGTGGCCGAGGAAGTACGGCGCGTGCGCGACCTGTTCGGACCCAGGACCGAGCTGGGCCGCCGCCGCACCGAGATCGCCGGGCCGCCGGCCGAGATCGCGGTGCCGCTGGAGGCGGTGATCGAACGCGAGCCGGTGACGGTGCTCTGCTCCGCCAAGGGCTGGATCCGCGCGGCCAAAGGGCACCTGGACGAGGTGCAGGTGCAGGACGCCAAGTACAAGGAAGGCGACCGGGGCCGCTTCGCCATCCAGTGCCAGACCACGGACAAGCTTGTGCTCTTCGCCACCAACGGGCGCTTCTACACGCTGGGCGTCGACAAGTTGCCCGGCGGCCGTGGCCTGGGCGAGCCGCTTCGCCTGATGATCGACCTGCCGAACGACGCCGACGTGGTCTCGCTGGCGCTGCATCGCCCGGGCGAGAAGCTGATTGTCGCCTCCTCGCAGGGCTATGGCTTCGTCGTCGCCGAGGACGAGATCCTGGCGCAGACCAAGAACGGCAAGCAGGTGCTGAACCTGGGAGAGGGCGACGAGGCCGTTGCCTGCTGCCCGGTCGCCGGTGACTTCGTCGCGACCATCGGCGAGAACCGCAAGCTGCTGCTCTTCCCGCTGAACGAACTGCCGGAGATGACGCGGGGCAGGGGCGTGATCCTGCAGAAGTTCAAGGACGGCGGGCTTGCCGACATCAAGACCTTCACGCGCAAGGAGGGCCTGACCTGGTCCATGGGCGCCGGGCGCGTGCGCACGGAGCCGGGGATCCGCGAGTGGATCGGCAAGCGTGCCCAGGCCGGCCGCATGCCGCCTTCAGGCTTCCCGCGGTCTGGGAAATTCGGCTGAGATACTGGACGAAGGCTCCGCTCGCCGCCGCCTAAAGATTGATCAAGCCATTGGAAGCAAAGACCTTTGCGTGTTGCGCACTGGTCGACGCGGGACCGAGCCTCTAATGGCAGGCGATCACTGAACCCTCTTGGGAGGTTGTGTTCATGGATCGTCGTAAGTTTCTGCGCTCGGCCGGCCTGGGCGTCGCCGCGGGCGCCGCGGTGGCCGCCCCGGCCATCGCCCAGTCGATGCCGGAGGTGCAGTGGCGCTGCGCCTCGAGCTTCCCGAAGTCGCTCGACACCATCTTTGGCGGCGCCGAGGTCGTGGCCAGGCGCGTGGCCGAGCTGACCGACGGCAAGTTCCAGATCCGGGTCTTCGCCGGCGGCGAGATCGTCCCGGGCCTGCAGGTCGTCGATGCGCTGCAGGCCGGCACGGTCGAGATGGGGCACACGGTCTCCTACTACTACGTCGGCAAGGACCCGACCTTCGCGCTGGGTGCCGCCGTGCCCTTCGGCATGAACGCGCGCCAGCAGAACGCCTGGCTCTATCACGGCGGCGGCAACGAGCTGATGAACGAGTTCTTTGCCGGCTACGGGATCATCGGCTTCCCCGGCGGCAACACCGGCGGCCAGATGGGCGGCTGGTACCGCAAGGAGATCAAGAGCCTGGAGGACGTGCAGGGCCTGAAGATGCGCATCGGCGGCTGGGCCGGCCAGGTCTTCAGCGCGCTGGGCGTGGTGCCGCAGCAGATCGCCGGCGGCGACATCTATCCCTCGCTGGAGAAGGGCACCATCGACGCGGCCGAGTGGGTCGGCCCCTACGACGACGAGAAGCTCGGCTTCTACAAGGTCGCCAAGTACTACTACTACCCCGGCTGGTGGGAAGGCGGCCCGACGGTGCATGTGCTGGCCAATCTCGATGCCTGGAACGCGCTGCCCGAGCAGTACAAGTCGGCCTTCACCGCGGCCTGCTACGAGACCAACATCGACATGAACGCCAAGTACGACGCCCTCAATCCGGCGGCGTTGAAGCGACTCATCGCCGGTGGCGCCGAGCTGAAGCGCTTTCCGAAGGACGTGCTGGAGGCGGCCTACAAGGCGGCCTTCGAACTCTACGAGAAGACCGCGTCCGAGAACGGGAAGTTCAAGAAGGTCTACGAGTCCTGGAAGGCCTTCCGGGCGGACGAGATCTCCTGGTTCAAGGTCTGCGAGCTGAACTTCGACGTCTTCAACATGTCGCAGGGCTGATCGCGCCTGCCGCGTCGTCCCGGTCCATCCGGCCGGGGCGGCACGGCAGCCGTTCCAAACTTGACGCGGAAGTCGCTGGACAGCGGGCGAAACCCCGTTGTAACGCTGGGCTCCGCATCTGACGTGCGTCCGGGGAGGTTTGGATGTCAGGCTCCGTTACCGCCAACGAGCTGCTCTATCGTGCTATCTGGCCGGCCGCCGACCGCCGTGTCGCGCTGGTGCGCAACCTCGTCATCGCCATCGTCGGCTCGCTGGTCCTCTGGGCCTCGGCGAAGGTGCAGATTCCCTTCTATCCCGTGCCGCTGACCATGCAGACCTATGTCGTGCTGGTGATCGGCGCCATCTGCGGCTGGCGCCTCGGCGGCGCCACCGTGCTGCTCTACCTGATGCAGGGCGCCCTGGGCCTGCCGGTCTTCGCCGGCACGCCGGAGAAGGGCATCGGCCTGGCCTACATGGTCGGGCCCACCGGCGGCTACCTGGTGGGCTTCGTCGCGGCGGCGCTGCTGATCGGCTGGCTGGCTGAACGCGGCTGGGACCGCAGCCTGCCGCGGATGATCGTGGCCATGACGGTCGGTCACCTGCTGATCCTGGCGCTCGGCATGGGTTACCTCGCGACGCTGATCGGCGTCGATGCCGCCTGGGCCAACGGCGTCGTGCCCTTTATCTGGGCAACCGTGCTGAAGACCGCGCTGGCCGCGGTGACCCTGCCCGCAGCCTGGGCGGTACTTCGTCGCATCGACTGAGCCGCGTCCAATAAATCCTGCCGGAAACGGCGGCTGGACCTGCGTCCGGCCGCCGTTTTTGCTGCCCCCATGGATTTTGGCCGGCGCTTATTCCCGTTTACTCGTGCCTGTTGTATGGTGCGCGGCGTGACGGTCACCCGACCGGCGGCGGGGGTCATCAATGAACAGCGCCGGCGGGAGCCCTATCAAGAAACCGAGAAACGCCGAACAAGGAGACTTTGCAATGAATCGTCGTAAGTTCCTGCGCAGCGCAGGGGTGGGTGTCGCTGCGTCCGCCGCGATCGCGGCGCCCGCCATCGCGCAGTCGATGCCGGAAGTGCAGTGGCGCATGACCTCGAGCTTCCCGAAGTCGCTCGACACGATCTTCGGCGGCGGCGAGACCCTCGCCCAGGCCGTATCCGAGGCGACCGACGGCAAGTTCCAGATCCGCGTCTTCGCCGGCGGCGAGATCGTCCCGGGCCTGCAGGCGCTCGACGCCGTCCAGGCGGGCACGGTCGAGTGCTGCCACACCGCGCCCTACTACTACGTCGGCAAGGACCCGACCTTCGCCTTCGGCACCGCCGTGCCCTTCGGCCTGAACGCCCGCCAGCAGAACGCCTGGCTCTACCAGGGCGGCGGCCACGACATGCTGAACGAGTTCTTCAAGGACTATAACTGCGCGGGCTGGGTCGCCGGCAATACGGGCGCGCAGATGGGCGGCTGGTACCGCAAGGAGATCAAGACCCTCGAGGACCTGCAGGGCCTCAAGATGCGCATCGGTGGCTGGGGCGGCAAGGTCTTCAGCGCGCTGGGCGTGGTGCCGCAGCAGATCGCCGGTGGCGACATCTATCCCTCGCTGGAGAAGGGCACCATCGACGCGGCCGAGTGGGTCGGCCCCTACGACGACGAGAAGCTCGGCTTCTACAAGGTCGCGCAGCACTACTACTACCCGGGCTGGTGGGAAGGCGGGCCGAGCCTGATGGCGATGGTCAACCTCGACGCCTTCAACAAGCTGCCGAAGTCCTACCAGTCGATCTTCAAGACCGCCTGCGCCCTGGCCAATGACGTCATGCTGGCCAAGTACGATGCGCTGAACCCGCAGGCCCTGAAGCGTCTGGTCGCCAACGGCGCCAAGCTGCACGGCTTCTCCAAGGAGATCCTGAGCAAGGCCCACGAGGCCGCGTTCAAGCTCTACAACGAGACCGCGGCGTCCAACGACAAGTTCAAGAAGGTCTACGACTCCTGGAAGCCCTTCCGCGACGACGAGATCTCCTGGTTCAAGGTCTGCGAGCTGAACTACGACGTGTTCGCCGCCACGGTGGGCTGACACCCGCCGCAGACGGCAAAGAAATCGCCCCGCCCGACGCAAGTCGGGCGGGGCTTTTTCATGCCCGGATGGGAGGCCGCTGACCGTCCTAGTCGGGCAGCGTGATGTCCGGCAGCGGCACGTCGATGTTGATCGTGTTGGGATCGATGCCGGTGCCGTGGTCCAGGTTCGCCGTCACCATCTCGGGGAAGATGATGACCAATGCCACCATGATGACCTGGATGCAGACGAAGGGGATGGCGCCCATGTAGATCTGCCCAGTGGTGATGCCGGCGATGGTCTGCCCGGTGATCTTGTCCACATAGGGTTCCTTGGCCGCGACGCTGCGCAGGTAGAAGAGCGCGAAGCCGAAGGGCGGGTGCATGAACGAGGTCTGCATGTTCACGCCCAGCAGCACGCCGAACCAGATCAGGTCGATACCCAGCTTGTCGGCCACCGGCGCCAGCAGCGGGATGATGATGAAGGCCAACTCGAAGAAGTCGAGGAAGAAGGCCAGGATGAAGACCATGATGTTGACGACGATCAGGAAGCCGGTCTGACCGCCGGGCAGGCCCAGCAGCAGCTCTTCGACCCAGAGGTCGCCGTTCACCCCGCGGAAGGTCAGCGAGAAGACCGTCGAGCCGATCAGGATGAAGATGACGAAGGCCGAGAGCTTCGCCGTCTGGTCGATCGCCTGGGACACCAGCTTCCAGCTCAGGCGCCGGTTGATCATCGCCAGGATCAGCGCGCCCGTGGCACCCATGGCGCCGCCTTCCGTCGGCGTCGCGATGCCGAGGAAGATGGTGCCGAGCACCAGGAAGATCAGCACCAGCGGCGGGAGCAGCGAGAAGATCACGCGGTTCAGCAGCTTGAAGCCGCGCAGCGTGCGGGCCTCGGGCGGCAGCGCCGGCAGCGCCTTGGGCTTGGCGAGGGTGACGAGGAAGATCCAGCCGGCGTAGAGGCTGGAGAGCACCAGGCCGGGAATGATGGCGCCGGCGTACATGTCGCCGACCGAGCGGCCCAGCTGATCGGCCAGGATGATCAGCACCAGGCTGGGCGGAATGATCTGGGCCAGGGTACCCGAAGCGGCGATGACGCCAGAGGCGATGGAACGACTGTAGTTGTAGCGCAGCATGATGGGCAGCGAGATCAGGCCCATCGAAATGACCGAGGCCGCCACCACGCCGGTGGTCGCCGCCAGCAGCGCGCCGACGAAGATCACCGCATAGGCCAGACCGCCGCGCACCGGGCCGAACAGCTGCCCGATGGTGTCGAGCAGGTCCTCGGCCATGCCGCTGCGTTCCAGGATCAGGCCCATGAAGGTGAAGAAGGGCACGGCGAGCAATGTCTCGTTGCTCATGATGCCGTAGACGCGCTCGGGCAGCGCGCTCATCAGGCTGAAGTGCAGCAGCCCCAGCTCGATGCCGATGAAGCCGAAGAACAGGCCGTTGGCAGCCAGCGCGAAGGCGACCGGGAAGCCGAGCAACAGGAACACCGCAAGGCCGCCGAACATGATCGGCGCCATGTTGTGAGACAGGAGTTCAACCATGGACGGGCTCCTGCTTCGGATCCGGCGAATTGCTGTCGGGCGGGTGAGCGCCCTGGGGTTTGGCGAGTTCGGCCGGATCGGGGCCCACGCCCATCAGGAAGCCGATGCGCTTGATCACCTCGGACAGGCCCTGGGCCGTCAGCAGGAAGAAGCCGATCGGGATCAGGATCTTGACCGGCCAGCGGACGAGGCCGCCGGCGTTCGACGACTGCTCGTCGCGGGCGATCGAGTCGGCCACCATGTCGAGCGACAGGTAGCCGATGATGACGGTCATGGGCAGCAGGAACAGGAGGCCGCCGAAGATGTCGATCCAGGTCTTGGTCCGGCGCGACAGCAGGTTGTTCAAGATATCGATGCGGATGTGCTCGTTGCGCAGGTGCGTGTAGGACGCGCAGAGCAGGAAGACCGCCGAGAAGAGGTACCACTGCAGTTCGAGCCAGGCATTCGAGCTGGCGTCGAAGACGTAGCGCACCGAGGCGTTGACCGCGCTGACCAGCACGGCGATCAGCACGCACCAGCCGACGATCTTGCCAATTGTCAGATTGATCTTGTCGATCCAGCCGCAGACGACCAGCAGGGGTCGCATGGCAGTTGCCTCCTCCCAGTTCGAACGCGCGGCCCACCGGACTTCCACAGGAGCGAACCGGACGGGACGCCATTCGCTTCCCCAGCCGGTGCCCTGCGATGCCTTGTTGATTGGCCTAGGCCGCACCCCCGCCACCGATTCCCCGGTGGCCGCCGCCAAAATAGCAGCTTGCCGGCCGAGAACAAGCCTCGCCGCTGCGTCAAGTAGCCGTCAGGTCGGACCAGCCCTGCGGACCAAGCGCCTCAAGTGGACGGAAGCGCGCCTTGTAGGCCATTTTCCGGGTGTCGGCGATCCAATAGCCCAGATAGACGTGCGGCAGCGCACGCCGCGCGGCCTCGGCCACCAGCCACAGGATCACCTGGCTGCCGAGGCTGCGCCGCTCCAGCTCGGGCTGGAAGAAGGAATAGACGGCAGACGGACCATCTTCCAGCCAGTCGATCAGCCCGGCCGCGGCCAGGTGCTCGTCCGGCAGCCGGAACTCCACCAACCGGGTATCCAGCACGGTCTCCTCCACCATGGCCTGGTAGTCGGAGAAGGTCATCGCCGCCATGTCCCCGTCGCCGTGCCGCAGGGCGATATAGCGGTCGAACAGGCGGTACTGCTCCAGCGTCGCGCGGGCCGGGCGTTCCTCCACCGTCAGGTCGGCGTTGCGGCGGGCAATCCGCTTCAGGGTGTCGCCCGGCCGGAAATCGGCGACGCGTATGCGCACCGGCACGCAGGCCTGGCAGCCGGTGCAGGCCGGGCGGTAGGCGAAGCGGTGGCTGCGACGGAAGCCGGCGTGCGAGAGTGCGTCATAGAGCCGGCGCCCGCGCGGGCCGGTCAGGTCGGTGAAGAGCTTGCGCTCGCGCTGACCGGGCAGATAGGGGCAGGGCGTCTCCGGCAGTACGTGGAACGACTGCAGGCCCGAGGACTTGTCGCGTCCGTCGTGCTTCAAGGCTAGGCCGCTCCACCGCCGCTTCGTGACGGGCGGATGATAGAGAGGCCGCGGGCCCGGCGCCAGCATTGGCGGGCATCGGGCGGACCTGCTTAACTCCGCCCATGACGAACCCGAGCATCGCCTGCTGCCTCACCTTCGATTTCGACGGCATGTGCGGCTGGTACGGCGGCGAGCCGGTCAGCAACCCCAGCGTCCTGTCGCGCGGCGAGTTCGCCGCCGTCGCGGTGCCGCGCATCCTGGACCTGCTGGCCCGCCACGGCGTCGAGGCGAGCTTCGCCGTGCCCGGCCATACGGCCCTGGCCTTTCCCGACCTGGTGCGCCGCATCCGCGACGGCGGGCACGAGCTGGTGCACCACGGCTGGGCGCACGAGAACCCGGCCGCCTTCGACCTGGCGGGCGAGCGGCGGATCCTCGAACAGGGGATAGCGGCGCTGCGCCAGGTGGCTGGGGTGGAGGTCAAGGGCTACCGCTCGCCGGCCTGGGACCTCTCGCCCCACACGCTGGGCCTGCTGGCCGAGTACGGCTTCCTCTATGATTCGAGCTGCATGGGCGGGGACTACGATCCCTACTACCTGCGCCGGGGCGACCGCTGGTCGGCCAGCGAGCCCTACCGCTTCGGCAGCCTCACGGAGCTGGTCGAACTGCCGGTGCACTGGAGCCTCGACGACTGGCCGCATTTCGAGTTCTCCTTCGGCTCGACGGAGGGTCTGCGCGACCCGCGCGCGGTCGAGGCCGCCTGGGCCGCCGAGTTCGACCACGCCAGGGCGAACCACCCCGATGGCTTCTTCATGCTGACCTTCCATCCCGAGGTAATCGGCCGCGGTGCGCGCCTGGCGCTGCTGGAGCGCCTGATCCGCCACCTCGCCGCCGGCGGTGCCCGCTTCCAGTCCATGCGCCGCACTGTCGAGGACTGGCGCCGGCGCCATCCCCTGGCGGCCTGGGCCAAGGCCCATCCCGAACGGGCCGGGCAGGGCGCGATCGAGGACTGGCCCGGCTAGAGCCCCGTATAGGGCTTCGGCTTGCTGCCGTCGGTGAAGCGCGCGAAGCGGAAGGGCGCGGGATCGACCAGCGGCGGCGCACCGGTGGCGAGGTCGGCGGCCAGCTGCCCGGCCGCCGGGCCGATGCCGAAGCCGTGGCCCGAGAAGCCGGTGGCCAGGACCAGGCCGGGGATCTTGTCGACGGCTGAGATGACCGGTACCACGTCGGGCGTGGTATCGATCATGCCGGCCCAGCGCTCGGCGATCTGGATGTCGGCGAAGACCGGCACGTCGCGCGCCAGGCGCTTCATCGCATCCTCCAGCACCCAGTCGAGCGGCTCGGGGTCGAGCGTGCGGATCACCTCGAAGGGGGTTACCTGGTCGAGGTCCCAGCGCTTGCGGTAGCCCCACTCGCGGAAGAACTCGCGGCTGACGCGCAGCTTGATCGCCTTGCGCTCCATCTTCAGCAGCGGCAGGAAGTCGAAGAAGAAGCGGAAGGAGTCCGGCACCACCTCGGGCACGGTCCAGTCGCCGTGCGCGATGGTATAGCCGCCGTCGGCGCGTTTGCGATAGGCCCAGCCCTTGCCGCTGGCCGTGACCTCCGGCCCCTTGAAGGGAGCGGTGCGCAGCACCGAGCTGCGGGTCTTCAGCTGCGGCAGGCGCAGGCCCAGGTTGCGCAGGAAAAGCGAGGACCAGGCGCCGCCGGCCAGGATCACGCTCTGGCAGGCGATGCGCCCCTTCTCGGTGACGACGGCGGCGACGCGCCCGCCGGCCAGCTCGATGCCGCGCACGGCACAGGCCTGCAGCAGCACCGCGCCCCTGCCGCGCGCGGCGGTGGCCAGCGCCGGCGCCGCCATGGTCGGCTCGGCGCGCCCGTCGCTCGGCGTGTAGAGGGCGCCGGCGTACTTTGCCGTGGCGCCGGGAATCAGCGGCCGCAGCTCTTCGGCGGAGATGATGCGGCTGTCGATCTGGAAAGGGCGCGCGTGCTCCAGCCAGCCCTCCCGCGCGGCAAGGCCCGCTTCGCTCGGCTCCAGGTAGAGGACGCCGCACTGGCGGAAACCGGTCTCGGCGCCGACCCGGCCGTTCATGCCGCGCCAGAGCCTGAGCGATTCGACGATGAGCGGCAGTTCTCGCGGGTCGCGGCCCTGCTGGCGGCACCAGCCCCAGTTCCGGCTCGACTGCTCGCCGGCGACGTGCCCCTTCTCGCAGAGCACGACGGGGATGCCACGCTCGGCCAGCACCAGTGCGGCGCTGACGCCGATGATGCCGCCGCCGATCACCACCACCTGCGTCGCCGCCGGTGGCCGGTCGTCGCCGGGAATGCGCTCGACGCGCGGAGCCATGGCTTCTCCTGCTTGCTGCCCTCTCGCCGTCACGATTCCAGCCTTGAAGGGTAGGGCGCAAGGGCGGCGCCACCATGCCGCACCTGCATCGCCTTCATAGCCCCCGGTGGGGCCGCCTTTCCCTAGTCTCTTGCTACCGCGCCAGCAGATGCGCGGCGGAGGAAACGCCATGCTGGAAACCGTCGCCTACCGCATCGCCCGCCTGGGCATCGAACTGCCACGGCCGCACCTTGCCGGCGCCAGCTGCCTGCCGTGGCGGCGCAGCGGCGACCTGCTGCTGCTGACGGGGCAGCTTGCCGAGTGGAACGGCCAGCGCCGCTACATCGGCCGCCTTGGCCGCGAGTTCGGCGTCGAGCAGGGACGCGAGGCCGCGCGCGAGGCAGCGCTGAACCTGGTGGCGCACGCGCAGAGCGCGCTGGGCGGCGACCTGGACCGCGTCGAGCGCTGCCTGAAGCTCGGCATCTACGTCAACGCGGCGCCGGAGTTCTATGAGCACGCCGAGGTGGCCGACGGCGCGTCCGACCTCTTCGTCGAGGTCTTCGGCGAGGCCGGGCGCCACAGCCGTACCGCGATCGGCGTCATGGCGTTGCCCTACGGCGTCGCGGTCGAGGTCGAGGCGATCCTCCGCGTGCACTAGGCGCCGGCTAGGCCAGCCCCATCACCGCCAGCTCGTCGCGCAGGGCTCCATGGGCGCGGAACTGGTGCGCCCTGAGGCCGGCGAGTTTCGCCGCCGCCACGTTTTCGGCCCGGTCGTCGATGAATAGCGTGTCGAAGGGGGACACACCCTTCTTCTCAAGCAGCTTGAAGAAGGCCTGCGGCTCCTCCTTCAGGTGCCCGACCTCGCAGGTGAAGTGCAGGCTGTCGGCGCCGAAGAGCTGCGGCACGGCGGGATAGATGCGCTCGAGTTCCGCCTTCATCAGCGGGCCGTTGGCGGTGAAGAGCGCGACCCTGGCCCGGCTCTTCACCCGCTCGGCCAGCGCCAGCATCTCCGGCCAGGGCGTCATGGCGCGGCGCCGGTTCTCCACCCAGGCCTCGCGGGTGATCCAGAAGCCCAGGCGCTTGCCGAACTCCCAGAGATAGTTTTCGGCAGTGTAGCGGCCGCGGTCGGCCTCGTCCTCGAAGCCGGAACTCCAGATCGCCGCGTCGACCTCCGCCGCCGGCTTGCCGGCCAGCGTGGCGAGGGCCGCGACGCGCGAATCGCGGTCGTAGTGGCAGAGCACGTCGTCGAGGTCGAACAGCACCAGCTTGGGAGTCATCCCGGGAACCCCCGCCCCAGGGCCTCGGCGCGGTCGAGCAGCGCGGCGCGGTCGGCGTCGCTGCCGGTCGAGTTGTAGAGCAGCTCCAGCCGGCCGTCCTTGATGCCGCAGTAATCCAGTACGCCCTGGTTCAATTGAACCTCCATGGCCATGCGATAGCCGCGAGGCCCTTCGGAGCTCTTCGGCCCACCGGCGGCGAGCCCGACCATCAGCGCCTTGTGCCCGGAGAGGTTCTCCGCGCCGTCGTAGGCGAAGCCGCGGTTCCAGACGCGGTCGATCCAGCCCTTCAGGATCGCCGGCACCGACCACCACCAGACCGGAAAGACCATGACGATGGCCTGGTGCGCGCGGATGCGCGCCATCTCGCGCTGCACGTCGGGGGAATAGACCTTGGTCGCGTCGTCCCAGTCGGGCTCGTCCTCCGGCGGCAGCCTGGGATCGAAGCCCTCGGCCGTCAGGTCCACCGCCGTGACGCTGTGGCCACTGGCAGCCAGCCCCAGGTTCAGGCGGTCGAAGGCGGCGCCGGTCAGCGAGGCGCGGCGGGGATGGGCTAGGACGGACAGGACCTGCATGGGCGCCTCCGGTTGGCCTCAGGGCGGCGCCATGCTATGTCGCGCCGCAACATCCGACCAGTGAGAGGACAAGCATGAGCGGCGGCACGGACGAGGTGCGCTTCACCACCAGGGGGCCGCTGGGCCTCATCACCATGACCCGGCCCAAGGCGCTGAACGCCCTGACGCTCGGCATGATCCGGGCGATGGCGCCGCAGCTCGCCGCCTGGGCCGCCGACCCGGCCATCGCCGCGGTGGTGATCGAGGGCGAGGGCGATCGCGCCTTCTGCGCCGGCGGCGACGTGCGCGCGGTCTGGGATGCCGGCCGCCAGGGCGAGCACAAGGCCGGCCAGGCGGGCCTGCTGACCGCCGACTTCTTCCGCGAGGAATATCAGCTCAACCGCCAGATCCAGAGCTTCCCCAAGCCCTACGTGGCGCTGATCGACGGCATCACCATGGGTGGCGGCGTCGGCCTCTCGGTGCATGGGCTGGTGCGCCTGGCGACCGAGCGCACGCTCTTCGCCATGCCGGAGACGGCGATCGGCCTCTTCCCCGACGTCGGCGGCAGCTATTTCCTGCCGCGCCTGCCAGGCGGCCTCGGCCTCTATCTGGCGCTGACCGGCGCGCGGCTGAAGGCGACCGACTGCCTCTACAGCGGCATCGCCACCCACTACGCGCCGGCCGCCGAGCTGCCGCGCGTGATGGACGCGCTTGAGGGCTGCGACTGGCGCGAGGGCGCCATCGGCCTCAGGACCGCCTTGCGCGGCGTGACCGAGTATCCGGTCGAGGCCGGCACCCTGGCCGGACTGCGCCCTGCCATCGACCGCTGCTTCAAGGGCAAGGACAGCGTCGAGGCCGTGCTGGCCGCGCTGGAGGCCGAGGGCAGCGCGTGGGCGACCGAGACCCTGGGCCTGCTGGCCAAGCGCTCGCCGACCTCGCTGCGGGTGTCGCTCGAACAGCTCAAGCGAGGCGCCACGCTGGCCTTCGACGACTGCATGACCATGGAGTACCGCCTGGCGCAGCACGCCATGCGCCCCGGCAGCGACTTCTACGAGGGCATCCGCGCCGTGCTGGTCGACAAGGACCATGCGCCGAAGTGGAACCCGGCGAGGCTGGCGGACGTGACGCCGACCCTGGTCGACGCCTACTTCGCCCCGCTGGGCCAGGCGGACCTCAGCTTCGGGTGAGGCTTTTTCCCTCTCCCTCGGGGAGAGGGGCTTATCTCGCTGCCGGCTGCAGGTCGAAGGCGAGCGAGATGCGCTCGCCCGCGCCGGCGAAGGGCAGCGTCTCGTGCCAGAGGTAGGAGGGGAAGAGGAAGAGCTGCCCCTGGCGCGGCGCCAGGGCGCGGGTTTCCGGCGGCCGCGCTGTCGGCAGGCCGTAGCCGGGCCGGCCGAAGCGGATCCAGCCGCCCTGGTCCGGATCGTCGGCGCGAATCTCCGCCGGGACCGCGACGTAGTAGACGCCTGACAGCCAGCCGAGATTGTGGATGTGCGGCGCCTGGTGCCCGGCGCCGCGCAGCAGGTTGCCCCAGCCCAGGAGCTGCCAGCGCACCGGCTTGGCCGCCAGCCAGGGATGGCCGGGGTCGGTCGGCAGGCGGGCGATCCAGTCCGCCAGCAGGGCCTCCAGCGCGGCGAGGAAAGCCGCGGTCGCGGGGCCGAGGGGCGGCGCCAGGATATTGCCGGTGACGGCGCCGGAGCGCACGGCGCGCCGAGTCGGGTCGGCCTGCTGCGTCAGCGTCGGATGGGCGGCGATCTCGGCCGCGAGGTCCCTGTCGGCGACGCCGGCCGCCAGCGGCTCGGCGAAGACCAGGCGCTCCAGCCCCTGCAGGTGCCGTGCCTCGGAATCCCGGCCCAGTTCCCACAGCGCCTGGATTCGGTAGGCCAGGGCATGCGCGTGCGTCGGCTGCTGGGCCAGCAGCGGCGCCAGTGCCTCCAGCGCCTCGGCGAAGCGGCCGAGCTTGATCAGGGCGGCGGCCAAGTTGGCGGCCGGCGCGGTCCAGCCCGGGCGCAGCGCCATGGCCTGGCGATAGGCCTCGACGGCCGCCGCCAGCGCGCCGCTTTCCTGGCGCAGGTTGCCGAGGTCGGCCAGGGCGGTGGCGCTCGTCGGGTCGGCCGCCACGGCGCGCTCCAGCAGTGCCAGCGCCGGCTGGGTCTGGCCGGCGCGGCGCGCCAGCAGGCCAAGCTGGTGCAGCGCCTGTGGCTGGCGCGGGTCGACCGCCAGCAGGGCGCGCAGCGCGCGCTCGGCCTCCGCCGGGCGGCCGGCCCTGAGGTGGGCGAGGGCGGTGGCAAGGTCGCTCATGCGGCCGCCACGCTAGCAAAGCGGCCGGCGCCGCGCACCGGCTGGCGAGCGCCTGTGATCCAGTTCACACCTTCGCCCCCTTTTGGCCGCCCTCCACGCCCTCGCCGCATTTCGTCCCTTTTCCGGACACCGGGTCGGGATTTCCTCGCCGGCGTCCCTGGAGGGGGACCACCACAGGAGGATCTCCCCGATGTCGCGCTTTGCTTCCGCTCCGGTCAGGCTCAGGACCGGCCTTCTGCTGACCGTCTGTGCGCTGGCCCTCACCGGGTGCCTCGAGGACCTGCGCGAGCGGGCCGAGGCGAAGAACGTCCTGGAGAAGACGAAGAAGGAGGAGCTTCACGTCCTGCAGCCGGCCAAGCCGTCGATCCAGGCCTACGATGGTCTTTCCAAGACCTATGCGGTGACTGGCCTCGCGGCGGAGTCGGCCGACGAGCCGATCTACCAGCAGCAGCAGAACACCGAGCACTACCTCGACTTCGACGACAACCCGGTCAAGCTGACGCTCGAGGACCCGGTCTCGACCTTCTCGGTCGACGTCGACACGGTCTCCTACTCCAACGTACGGCGCATCCTGATGGCCGGCGCCCAGCCGCCGAAGGACGCGGTGCGTGCCGAGGAGATGATCAACTACTTCGACTACGACTACGCCAAGCCGGCCGACAAGGAGACGCCCTTCGCCATCACGACGGAGGTCGCGCCGACGCCCTGGAACCCCGACACCTATCTGGTGCAGATCGGCATCGAGGGCTACGACATCACCGATGCCGAGCGGCCGCCGGCCAACCTGGTCTTCCTGATCGACGTCTCTGGCTCGATGAACGACCCGGACAAGCTGCCGCTGCTGATCAACGCCTTCAAGCTGATGGTGGCGCAGCTCAGCGAGAAGGATCACGTCTCCATCGTGGTCTATGCCGGCGCCGCCGGTGTGGTGCTGGAGCCGACGCCCGGCGACGAGAAGAACCAGATCATCTCGGCCCTGACCAAGCTTTCGGCCGGCGGCTCGACCGCGGGCGGCGAGGGCATCCAGCTGGCCTATGCCATGGCCAAGCAGAACTACCAGCAGGGCGGCATCAACCGGGTGATCCTGGCTACCGACGGCGACTTCAACGTCGGTGTCACCGACTTCGAGAT
>JAKOWB010000078.1 GCA_029781795.1 Pseudomonadota bacterium
GGCGCCGGCCTCGACGTCTTCGAGCACGAGCCGGCGGTGAACCCCAAGCTGCTGAAGCTCGACAACGTCGTCCTGCTGCCGCACATGGGCTCGGCCACGATCGAGGGCCGCATCGCCATGGGCGAGAAGGTCATCATCAACATCAAGACCTTCGTCGACGGCCACACCCCGCCCGACCGCGTGGTCGAGGCGATGCTCTGACGGGAGAGACACCATGTCCGTGACGACCAAGCCCCGCATGGTCTCCGTCGCCGACGCGCTGAACGCCGAACTTGAGGACTGGGGCCCGATCAAGGTGCACGTCGCCGGCCCGGTCGCGCACCTCTATGGCAAGCACCTGGAGCTCGATCCCGCCAACGGCACCGAGACCGGGATCTGGGAATGCACCCCCGGGACCTGGCGCCGCGGCGTGACCCAGGCCGAGTCCTGCACCTTCCTCAAGGGCCACGCGATCTTCCACCACGACAACGGCGAGAAGATCGACATCCGCGCCGGCACCGCCGTCTTCTTCCCCGCCAACTCGACCGGCATCTGGGAAGTGAAGGAGACGGTGCGCAAGGTCTACATGACCGTGGAGCCGCGCGGCTAGACCGGCTTGCTGAAGACCGCCTGCTGCTTCAGGGCGCGGAAACCGGCCGCCTGATAGAAGGCCGGCGCCTCGTGCCGCGCCTGGCCCACGCGGACCCGCAAGGCGCGGCAGCCCTGGCGCCTGGCCCAGTCCTCGGCCGCCGCCAGCAGGGCGCGGCCGACACCCTGGCGGCGCCAGTCCGGCGCCACCGCGAGGCCGCCGATCTCGGCGAAGGGCTCGCTGGTCATGCGCCAGGCGGCGAAGACGTGGATCCAGCCGACCAGGGCGCCGCGCTCGCTCTCCGCCACCAGCAGGGCATGGCCCCGCGGTGGCATCCCGACGATGCGCCCGCGCAGGTCGCGCACGCGGCCCACGCCGTCCAGCAGGCCGACAAGCGGCGCCAGGGTCACGGCGTCGCCGGGCTGGGCGTCGCGGACGGTGAAGGTCACGCCTCTACTCAGCCGCGCAGGCGCGCGGGGTGTAGTCCACCGCGTCCAGGCTGGCGATGCTGGCCCGCGGGCCGCAGAGCTCGCAGGCCGGGTCCGGCTTGGCCCGGATGGTGCGGAAGGTGGTCGAGAGCGCCTCGTAGAGCAGCAGGCGCCCGGCCATGGTCTCGCCGATGTCCAGCAGCTCCTTCACCACCTCGATCGCCGCCAGCGCGCCCATGACGCCGGGCAGCGCGCCCAGCACGCCGACGTCGGAGCAGGACTCCTTGGGGTCCTCCCCCTGCGGGCCGAAGAGGCAGCGATAGCAGGGGCTGCCGTCGTGGCGATGCGCGCGGAAGGTCGAGAGCTGCCCGTCGAAACGCATGATGGCGGCCGAGACCAGCGTGCGCCCGGCGAGGTAGCTGGCGTCGTTCGACAGGTAGCGCGTGGCGAAGTTGTCCGAGCCGTCGACCACCAGATCATAGGCCGCCACCAGCGCCAGCGCGTTGTCGCGCGTGAAGCGCGCCTGATGCGTCTCGACCTTGAGACCTGGGTTGAGCGCCCGTACGAAGTCGGCGGCGCTCTCCACCTTGGGCCGGCCGACGTCGGCGGTGCGATGGATCACCTGGCGCTGCAGGTTGGTGATGTCGACGCTGTCGTCGTCGACGATGCCCAGCGTGCCGATGCCGGCGGCGGCCAGATACATGAGGATCGGCGCGCCGAGGCCGCCGGCGCCGATCACCAGCACACGGGACTCCAGCAGCTTCGCCTGCCCCTCCTCGCCGATCTCCGGCAGGACCAGGTGGCGGGCGTAGCGGTCAACCTCGGCGTCGGTCAGCTCGCGCATGGGTGAAAGATAGTGGGTCGGACAGAAAGTTACGAGGCTGGCCCGGCCTGCTCCCTCCCCCGCAAAGGGGGAGGGTTTCCACCTCAGATCTTCTTCCCCGGGACCCAGAGGTAGTTGTCGCGGTCCAGGATGTAGCACTCGCGCAGGCCATGCGGCTTGTCGCTGCTGGTCTGCAGCACCTCGTAGCCCTGGGCACGGGCGCGCGCCTCGCAGGCGTCGGGGTCGAGGTCGTAGAGCCGGAGCTCGCAGCCCAGGCCGCGCACCGCGCCGTCGCCCAGCAGCGGCGAGAGCGGGTGCTTGTCGTAGGTATGGTCGGCATGCAGCATCCAGACCGTCCCGCCGTGGCTCAGCACGGCGAAGTCAGGGTCCTGGTGCACCAGGGTGACGCGCAGCACCCCGGTCTCGAAGGCGACCGCCGCCTTCACGTTGCGCACCAGCAGATTGACGTTGAAGCCCTTCAGGCTGTGCCCGAATGCCGGCGCCGACATGAAGGGCTCGCCCTCGCGCTGCTTCATGGTCTCCTCCCCCCATTGCCGTACCCGCTTCCGGTGGCGGGCCGCCCCGACTATAACCCCGGACGCGGCCGCCGCCTCTGCGCCGGGCCCACCCCCAGCCGTGCGGAGCCCGCATGTCCCGTTCCTCCGATCCGCGCCCGCCATTGCGCGCCCGCATCAATCCCGAATCGCTCGGGGTTACGGCGCTGCTCACCCTGGCGGTGGCGCTGGGGCCGCTCTCGACCGACCTCTACCTGCCCTCGCTGCCGGCGATCGGCCACTACTTCCAGGCCGGCGTCGCGGACACGCAGCTCACGCTCTCGGTCTTCCTGGTCGGCTTCGCGGTGAGCCAGCTGGTCTATGGCGCCCTCAGCGACCGCTTCGGCCGGCGCCGTGTCATGCTCGGCGGCTTCGCCATCTTCCTCGCCGCCTCGGCGCTCTGCGCCCTGACCGACAGCCTGCGCCTGCTGATCCTCGGCCGCTTCCTGCAGTCGCTCGGCGTCTGCGCCGGGCCGGTGCTGGGACGCGCCGTGGTGCGCGACGTCTTCGGCCCCGGCCGCGCCGCCAAGGTGCTGTCCTACATGGCGGCGGCCATGGCCCTGGGGCCGGCGGTCGGCCCCATCGTCGGCGGCCTGCTGGAGGTCGCCTTCGGCTGGCGCGCGAACTTCTGGGCGCTGACCGCGGTCGGCGGCTTCCTGCTGCTCTCCATCGGCTTCCTGCTGCCCGAGACCAACCGCCACCCCGACCCGACGGCGACGCAGCCGCACCGCATGCTGCGCAACTTCGGCACGCTGCTGTCGCACCGCAGCTACCTGGGCTATGCGCTGATCGTCGCCTGCGCCTATTCCGGCATCTTCTCCTTCATCTCCGGCTCCTCCTTCCTGCTGATCGAGGTCGCGGGGCTCGACCCCTCGGCCTATGGCTTCTGTTTCGGCGCGGTGGTGCTGGGCTACATGGCCGGCACGCTGATCTCCGGCCGCTTCGGCCAGCGCCTGGGTCAGGAGCGCACGCTTGCCCTGGGCGTCATCGCCTCCTGCCTCTCCGCCGGGGCCGGGCTGCTGCTGGCGATCTTGCGGGCGCGCGGCATCCTGCCGGTGCTGCTGCCGGTCGCCGGCTACCTGGTGGGCTGCGGACTGATGCTGCCGAACGCGCTGGCCGGGGCGCTGCGCCACTATCCGCGCATGGCGGGCGCGGCTTCCTCGCTCATGGGCTTCCTGCAGATGGGCATCGCGGCGCTGGTCGGCATCGGCGTCGGCCAGCTGCACGACGGCACGGCGGTACCCATGACCGGGGCCATCGCCGGCGGGGCCTTCGCCTGCCTTGCGGCGCTGCTGCTGCTGGTCCGGCCGGGCAACCGGCACGACGCGGCGCACCGCGCCCCGCCGGCGCACTGAGCCCTCAGCGGTCCTGTGTCGGGTCCTCGGCGCGCGGGGTCAGGGCGACCGGCGGCGCGCTGGGATCGTCGCCGCCCTTGTCCAGCTTCTCCAGGATCTCGCCGATGACGTCCTGGCTGGGACCGCTGGTCGGCGGATCGTCGCCCGCGGCCGCGCCGCCGCCGGGCAACGCGGCGATGGCGACGCCCGCCTCGCCCTCGCTGACGATGCGGCGGAAGACCTCGGCCGGGATCGAGCCGCCGGTCACCTTGTCCATCGGCTTGCCGTCGTCGTTGCCGATCCACACGCCCACCACCAGCTCGGCCGTGTAGCCGACGAACCAGGCGTCGCGGTAGTCCTGGCTGGTGCCGGTCTTGCCGGCGGCCGGGCGGCCCGGGTCGGCGCGCTTGCCGGTGCCCCAGCCGACCACGGCCTGCATCAGGTCCTGCATCCGGTCGACGATCTTCGGCGCCACCAGGCGGGACAGGCCCTCTTCCTGCTTGCGGAACAGCGTGGTGCCCTCGGTGCCCTTGATGCTCTCGATGCCGTAGGGCCAGACGCCATAGCCCTGGTTGGCGAAGACGCCATAGGCGGCGGTCAGCTCCAGCAGCGTCACCTCGGAGGTCCCGAGCGCCATCGAGGGCACCACCGGGATCGGCGTGGTGATGCCGAGCCGCCGCGCCGCGTCGGCCACCTTCTGCATGCCGGCCTGCTGCATGACCTTCACCGCCACCGCGTTCATCGAACGGGCGAAGGCCTCGCGCAGCGTGACGTTGCCGTAGTACTTGTCGTTGTAGTTGTCGGGCGACCAGCCCTTCACCGTCACCGGGCCGTCCACCACCGGCGTGTCCGGCGTTATCCCGGCCTCCAGCCCCGCCAGGAAGACGAAGAGCTTGAAGGCCGAGCCCGGCTGGCGCAGCGCCTGGGTCGCGCGGTTGAACTGCGTCGCCGCGTAGTCGTGGCCGCCGACCATGGCCAGCACCTGGCCCTTGGGGCTCAGCACCACCACGGCGCCCTCGCTGGCCTTGGCCGCCGGGCCGCGCTCGGCCAGCACCTCGGCCAGCGCCTTCTCGGCGATGGCCTGCAGCCTGGGGTCCAGCGTCGTCTGCACCACCACGTCGCGCTGCACCTGGCCGAGATAGCCGGCGGCCTGGGTCAGCGCCCAGTCGGCGAAGAAGTGGCCCTTGTCGTAGCCCGGTGGCGCGCCCTCGCTCTTGCCCGCATAGGCGCGGGCGGCCGCCTCGGCGGTGACGAAGTCGGCCTCGACCATGGCGTCCAGCACCACCTTGGCGCGGGCATCGGCGCCGGCGGCGTCGTTCGCCGGGTTGTAGCGCGAGGGCGCCTTCAGCAGCCCGGCGATCACCGCGCTTTCGTAGAGTGTCAGGTCGCGCGCCGACTTGCCGAAATAGCGCTCGGCCGCGGCATCGACGCCATAGGTGCCGGCGCCGAGGTACACGCGGTTTAGGTAGAGGGCGAGGATCTGGTCCTTGGAATAGCGCCGTTCCAGCTGGATGGCGAGGATCGCCTCCTGGATCTTGCGCTTCAGGCTGCGCTCGGGGCTGAGGAAGAGATTCTTGGCGAGCTGCTGGGTGATGGTGGAGCCGCCCTGCCTGAGCTCGCCCTCGGAAAGGTTGATGAAGAGCGCCCGCGCCAGGCCCCAGAGGTCGATGCCGAAGTGGTCGTAGAAGCGGCGGTCCTCGATGGCCAAGACCGCCTTCGGCAGCCAGGGCGACATCTCCTGCACGGTCAGGGACTTGCCGTAGAGGTCGCCGTAGTGGGCGATGGGCGAGCCGTCGCTCGCGACCAGCGTCACGCTGGCGGCACGGGTCTGCTTGGCCAGGCGGTCGATATCGGGCAGGTCGCGGGCGTACCAGAGCACCACGCCGCCAGCCAGCAGCAGCAGCCAGATGCCGACGACCGAGCCCCAGATCAGGATCCGCTTCCACAGCGGGCGTGCCGCCTTGCCGCCCTTTGCCCGCCTGGCTTTGGCCCTGCCCTTGGCGGTACCCTTCCCCCGGTTGCCACCGCCCTTTCCGGCGGGCCGGCGCTGCGCACCCCGGCGCCCGGCCGGCGGCGCCCGGCGGGGCGCGCGCAGGGTCGGCAGCTTGGGCCGGCCGGTGCCTTCGGCGGTCGGCTGGGTCAGGCGTGGCAAGGGATCCTGCATTCTCAATATCTAGCGGATTGATGCTTCCCGGACCACAGGACTTGTGGCTGGGGCGAGAGACTGGCGGGTCTTTGTGGCTCCGCCGTGGCCGGCGACTGGCAAAGCCCGGGCAGAAGCCCGCCGGGGCCCTATTGGGTTGCGCTCGGCGGCTATGATTGCGATGATTCAACCGTTGCCGGTCGGGCCCGCAGGGTCGGGCTGTATGGACGAACGTATCTGGGGGCACGTCCAATGTCCGGCCACACGTCTTGCTGCGCCACTATTCGGCGATTCCGCTTTCTCAACACGCTGTTGGCTGGCTGTTCCAGCCTGGCGCTCGCAGCCACGCCGCTGTCGGCGGCCGAGCGCCCCTACTCTCCTTGGCTGGAATTCGGCGCCGCGACCGACTTCCAGGGCGGCGGCGGCGGGCTGCAGCTCTGGGCGCCCCTGCTGCAGGGCGATCGCCAGGTGCTCTACGGCTCGCTCGGCGGCAATGGCATCCTGGAGGGCCGCGCCGGCTACGACCTGGGCCTCGGCTGGCGCCAGCACGACGGCAGCTGGGGCTGGGGCCTCAACGCCACGGTCGGCCAGGGCTTCAGCGAGGCCGGCAACAATGCCATCCGCGGCACGCTGGGCGCCGAGTTCTTCACCGACCGCTTCGACGCCAGCCTCTACGGCACCCTGGTCGACCGCCGCGAGGAGGGCTCCAGCAAGGTCGCCGCGGGCACACCCTCGGCCACGCTGCAGCTCGAGGATCATCGCCTGACCCTGGACACCCTCTACGCCGGGGGCAGCTACGAGCGGGCGATGAACGGCCTCTCGGGCGAGGTCGGCGGACATATCTTCGGCAGCGACCTGGGCCTGCCACCGGCGCTCGACCTGCGCCTCTCGTTCGGCGGCTTCTACTACTTCGCCGACAACGCGGGCAACGCGACGAGTGGCGCCGGCGGCGCGCCGCTGCCCGACGTCGCCTACGAGGATCTCTACGGCGGCAAGGCGGCGGCCGAGCTTCGGCTCTACGACCCCTTCGGCCTGGGGCGCGATTCCAGCGTCTTCGTCGGCCTTGGCGGGCGCTACGACAACCAGGACCAGCTCAGCGGCGTACTGACCCTCGGCTTCCGCGTCGCCTTCGGCGGCAAGACCGGCGCCCTGCCGGACGGCCTGCACGACCGCATGACCGACCCGATCCGCCGCGACCCGGTGCAGTTCGGCCAGCGCGACCTGCCGGCCACCAGCCTCGAGGAAGACGTCTACAGCGCCTTCTCG
>JAKOWB010000092.1 GCA_029781795.1 Pseudomonadota bacterium
GGCGGTGGGCGAGCTCGCCCTGCCGCACCAGCGGCATGACCTGGGTGGCGCCTACGGCGGCCTCGACACGCCGGACTACAAGGCGAAGAATCCGCACCGCCGCGTGCCGACCATCGACGACGGCGGCACGGTGGTGTGGGAGAGCAACGCCATCATCCGCTACCTCGCCGCGCGCTACGGCAGCGGCACGCTGTGGGACGCGGACCCCGGCGCGCGGGCCCAGGCCGACCAGTGGATGGACTGGATGCAGACCACGCTGGCGCCGGACTTCTATGGCCTCTTCTGGGCGACGGTGCGCACCCCCGTCGGCCAGCAGGACGCCGCCGCCATCGCGCAGCTTCGCGAGCGCGCGCTGCGGCATTTCCAGTTGCTCGACAGGACGCTGTCGACGCGACCTTGGCTGGCGGGCGCGCGCTTCACCATGGCCGACATCCCGGCCGGCGCGACGCTCTTCCGCTGGCAGGAGCTCGGCCAGGGCACGCCGCCCCTGCCGGCGCTGGCGGACTGGCACCGCCGCCTGCGCGAGCGCCCGGCCTATCGGCAGCACGTCGAGGTCTCCTACGAGGAGCTGCGCGGGCGGCTGAGCTGACGGCTACTCGGCCGCCACCGGCCGGCTCTCGCGCTCGGCGAAGACCTGCTTGGCGACGACCAGGCCGTTGAGCGCGGCGGGGAAGCCGGCATAGGCCGCCATCTGCATGATGGCCTCCACCAGCTCCTCCCGCGTCCAGCCGAGGTTCAGCGCGCCGTGCAGGTGGACGCGGAGCTGCGGCGCCGCCGTGCCCAGCGCGGTCAGCGCCGCGACGGTGGCGAGCTGTCGCGCCTTCATGTCGAGCCCCGGCCGGGCGTAGAGATCGCCGAAGGGGAACTCGATCAGGTAGCGGGCGAAATCGGGCGCGATGTCGGCCAGGCTGGCGACGATGCGCCCCACCTGCTCGCCGTCCATGCGCCGCAGGGTCTCGCGGCCCCGCTCGTAGCGTTCGTCGCTGTCCATCACCTGGCTCCTTCCGGCAGACGCAGCTTGCAGGCGAGCAGGCCGGCCAGCGCCAGGGCGAGGCCGATGCCGGCGACGCAGGCGCCCCAGCCCAGGGC
>JAKOWB010000094.1 GCA_029781795.1 Pseudomonadota bacterium
TGGTGAAAGGTCGGCTCGTGGATGTCCTTCCTGGGGATGGTGACGTTCTCGGCCTGCTCGATGTGCCGGATGTCGCGCTGCGCCACGGCGCGCCGCACCGCGTCGGCGATCTGCTGCTTGTAGCGGCGGATGAAGCGCTCGCGGTTGCCCACCGACTTGTTCTTGCCGGCGAGGCGGCGGTCGATGATGTGCAAGGCCATCTTAGTTATCCATGGCGCTTCGCGCCATCCGCATCGCATGAAACACCAAGAGCCCAAAGGCCGCGGAGCAGGCCATGCGCGTAAGCCCATGGCCGGGGTTTCCCCGGCCAGAGGGCGTGCCCCCTGCAAGGGGGAAGGCGAAACATCGCGCAGCGAGTGGAGACTGGGGGTGTTTCATTTCAGGAGCGCTCGCGCCCCAGCAGCTGCGCCTTGCGCTCCACCCCCCAGCGGTAGCCCGACAGCGCGCCGTCGCTGCGCACCACGCGGTGGCAGGGGATGGCCACCGCCAGGGTGTTGGCGGCGCAGGCCCGGGCGACGGCGCGCGTGGCGCGCGGCTGGCCGATGCGCCGGGCGATGTCGGCGTAGCTGACGGTGCTGCCGGCCGGCACTTGGCGCAGCGCCTGCCACACGCGCTGCTGAAAGGCGGTGCCGCGCACGTCCAGCGGCAGCTCGAGCCCGATGCGGGGCTGCTCGACAAAGCCGATCACCTGCGCCACGTGGCGCTCGAAGGCGGCATCGCCACCCACCAGCTGCGCCTGCGGGAACTGGTCCTGCAGCTGGCGCACCAGCGGCTCGGGCTCGTCGCCCAGCGCGATGGCGCACAGGCCGCGCGCGCTTTCGGCCACCAGGATGGCGCCCAAAGCGCATTGCGCGACGGCGAAGCGGATGCACTGGCCGCGCCCGCCGGCACGGAAGGCGCCCGGCGCCATGCCCAGCGCGGCGTCGGCCTGGGCGTAGAAGCGGCTGGCGGCGCCGAAGCCGGCGTCGTACACGGCGTCGGTCACGCGCGCGCTGCGCGGCAGCGCCTGGCGCAGGGCGGCGGCGCGGCGCGCGCGGGCCCAGGCGGCGGGCGTCTGGCCGGTGGCGGCCTTGAAGACGCGGTGAAAGTGAAATGGGCTCAGGCCCGCGGCATCGGCCAGCGCGTGCAGGCCGGGCGCGGGCTCGCCGGCCTGCACGCAGGCTTCGATGCGCGCGCAGGCGGCGGCGACGCGGGCGGCGTGCTCGCCGTCCGGCGCGGTGCGGCGGCTGGGGCGGTAGCCGGCGGCCTCGGCGGCGGCGGGGCTGTCGAAGAACTCGACGTTGTCCGGCCGCGGGCGGCGCGTGGGGCTGCTGGGGTGGCACCACACGCCGGTGGTGCGCACGCCGTAGACGAAGCGGCCGTCGGCACGCGCATCGCGCGCCAGCACGGCGGCCCAGCGCGGGTCGGTGGCGGATGGGGGCAAGGCAGCTGAGGTCATGACGCCACTGTAGGGTGGGTGGCGGTGGCCTGCATCCCGCGGCTTGCGGTTGAATTCGCGAGATCCGGATTCAGGCCAGGGTATTCCATGACTTGTCATTAATTTAAGGTTAAACGATCATGGACGCATTGCAATAATGAAAGCCAGACCGATGACAAAAAATTTCACCCGATGGACCATCATGGCCCTGGGTAGCGCGGTGCTGCTCAGCGCCTGTGGCGGCCGCATGGGCGCATCGCTGGTGGCCCCATCGGCCTCGGCCGGTGGACAGGAAAACGGCACCTCCAAGGTCACGATCCGGCGCGACACCTACGGCACCCCCCACGTTTACGCAAGCAGCCCCTTCGATCTGTTTTACGGATTTGGCTACGCCGTCGCGCAGGACCGTCTCTATCAACTGGAAATGGCCAAGCGCTCGGGCAATGGCACCGTGGCCGCCGTTCTCGGGCCGCAATATGCCGCGACGGACATCGCCACCCGCTCCGGCATTGATCCGGCATCGATCCGGCGGCAACTGGATGCCTTGCCGGCGGACGACCGGGCGATGTTCGACGGCTACGCCCAGGGCGTCAACGCCCGCATCCAGGAGGTGCTGGCGAACAAGGCCCAGCTTTTGCCACGCGAGTTCATGGACGCGGGTTTCGAGCCCAGCGCCTGGCGTTCGGAGGATGTGGCCTTGATCTGGATCGGCCTGATCCTGAACCGCTTCTTCGGCGGCAGCGCCGAGGTGGCCAACCTGGCCCTTCTGAATCAGCTCAAGGCGGACAAAGGCGCGGTCGTGGGCCAGCAGATTTACGATCAGATGCGATGGCTGGAAGACCCCAAGGCTCCCACCATCATTCCCCGGCCGGCCCAGGTTGCGGCGCGCCAGGCGATGCCCGACATGCACTCGGCATTGAAACCGATCTCACAGGCGGCGGCCGACGCACACCGGGCGCTGCAAATTGCCCGGCTGGGGCTGGCAGCCACCGAGAACATGCCCACGGCCAGCAACGCCTGGGTGTTGGGGCCATCGAGGACGAGCGGTGGCGTGCCCATCCTCTACAACGGCCCTCAGCAGGGGTTCAACAACCCGGCCTTCGTGACGGCCATCGGGCTGCATGGCGCGGGCTATGACCTGACGGGGATGACCGGCATCGGCTTGCTGCCCATCCTCTTCGGCACCAATGGCACGGTGGCCTGGGGCTCCACGGTCGGCTCGCTGGACACCAACGACATCTATCAGGAGCAATTGAACCCGGACAACCGTCACGAGTACAAGTTCAACGGGCGCTTCGTTCCGATGCAAAAGCGCACCGAATCCATCCGGGTGAAGGGCGAGCCCGACCGCACGTTCGACATCTACTCGACCGTCCATGGTTTCGTGCAGACGTGGGATATGGCCAGGCACACGGCTTACAGCATGAAGCGGTCGTGGGAGGGTTTTGAAGTCGAAACCATGCTGGGCTGGGCCAAGGCCGCGCAAGCCAAAAACTGGGATCAATTCATGGCGCAGGCGGCGCGCGTGAGCGCTTCCATCACCTGGTTCTACGCGGACGTCGACGGCAACATCGGCGCGGCAGGGCTGGGGGCATTGCCGGCGCGACCCGCGCAGCAGAACATCCAGTTGCCCGCGCTGGGCGATGGCAGCATGGAGTGGCAAGGGCGCCTGCCGTTCAGCGCCAATCCGAAATCCTTCAATCCGGCGCAAGGCTATTTCGCGAGCTGGAACAACCAGATCGCCGCCGGCCTGCGCGCCGACGGCGCCAATTTCTCGGCCGTGGACCGCGTGAACGAGATCGGCGCGCAACTGGCCAGCCAAAAAACGTTCACCCCCGAGCAAGCGTGGAACGTGGCCAACAACGCCGCTTCGGCGGATCTGAATGCCCGCTACTTCGTGCCGTTCATCCGGTCGGCCGCTGCGTCGCTGCCGGCTTCGGACCCCGTCCGGCAGGCCGCGGACGCCGTCGCCGCCTGGGACATGCATCTGAAGGACGCCAACCACGACGGCCGCTACGACGGCCCGGGTGTCACCATTCTCCAGGCCTGGCTGAAAGCCATGACCACCGCGGTGTTCAAGGATGAGCTGCCGGCCGGCGTGCTGGCATCGCTGACCGATCTGGGATACGCCCCGCTCACGGGGGGCGCGCCGGGCAGCCTGCAGCCGGCGCGGGTATCCAAGCTGTTGTTCAACGCGCTTCAAGGGGTCTCTTCGGGCGTCCCGCAACGCCACGACTTTCTGAAAGGCCAGGCACCGGACACCGTCGTTCGCGCCGCGCTGGCCAGCGCCGTGGCGGATTTGACCCGCCAGCACGGCGCCGACATGTCTCAATGGCTGACGCCGGCGCCCAAACACCGGTTTTCCAAGACCAACGCCATTGGCGTGCCATGGGCCACGCAGGACCAGGAGGCGGCGCTGTATCAAAACCGGGGAACGGCGGGATTCCGGGTGGTCTTGCGCAAGAACGCGGTGGAGATGTGTTCGCTGATGGCGCCAGGCCAGAGTGGCTTCGTCAGTCCGGAGCTGAAAAAAACCAGGCACTACGACGACCAGTTGCGCCTGTTTGAAGCCGGGGCATGCAAGCCGGACGTGGTGGGCGCCCAGTCCGTGGATGCCCGGCTGGAGTCCAGCCAGACCTTGACCATCAAGCGTTGAAAAGGCGCCCGGGCCGGAGCGTGGGTTGGCCGCCTATTCCTGCGGCACGCGCTCGGCCTTGAGCGTGCCGCGCCGCTGGGCGTAGTCGGGCAGCACCTCGCCCACGTGCTGCCAGAAGCGCGGGCTGTGGTTCATCTCGCGCAGGTGGGCCAGTTCGTGCACCACCACGTAGTCGATCAGCGCCTCGCTCAGGTGGATCAGGCGCCAGTTCAGGCGGATCGAGCCGTCCGCGCTGGCGCTGCCCCAGCGGGTGCGGGCGGCCGTCAGCGTCAGGCGCTGCCAGCGCACCGCCAGCTGCGGGGCGTAGTGGTCGAGCCGGGCGGTGAACAGGCGGCGCGCCTGGCCGATCAGCCAGGCCTGCGCGGTGTCGCGCAGGCGCTCGGCGGCGGCGTCTTGCGGCAGCCCCAGCCATAGCGTGCTGCCCTCGAGCACCGCGCCGGCCGAGCCGTGGCGCTGGCGCGGGTCAAGCCGCAGCGTGAGGGGCTGACCCAGATAAGGCACGGGGGCGCCTTCGCGCCAGTCGATGCGCACCAGAGTCTGGGCCTGGCTGTGCTCGCGCGCCTGCATGAGCTTGTCCAGCACCCAGCGGCTTTTCTGGCGCAGCAGGGCCTCGACCTCGGCCAGCGGCGTCCAGCGCGGCGCGCTGACCGACAGGCCCTCGGCACCCACCGTGAGGCCGATGGTGCGCCGCCGCCCGCGCCGGAACGCGTAGGCCACCTGGGCGTCGCCCAGCACGATGTGGCGGTTGGCCTGCGGGTGGCTGAAGGCGGCCGGGGGCAGGGCCTGCCGCAGCTCGAGCGCGGGCGCGCTGCCATTGACTATCGAATCGGTAGCTGGTGGCGCTTGACTGATGCGGGTTGGAGGCCGATTCGGCTCGATATCCTCGGTGGCGCTGCCGGCGCCGAACAGATCGAGCAGCAACTGGCGCATGGCCGGCATGGGTGTCGTCAGGCGCTGGGCCGCACCGTGGAGCGCGGCGTTTCGGGCGTGGGGTAGGCCTCGGGGTCCAGGCGGCGCATCTCGGTCTCGATCCAGGCCTCGGCCTCGCGCGTCACCTCGTGCGCCTTGCGGCCGGCGGTGGCGATCGGCGGGCCGATGGAGATGTCGACGACACCGGGCTTCTTGACGAAGGCCTTGCGCGGCCAGCAGCGCGCCGAGGTGACGGCGATCGGGACCACCGGCACGCCGCAGTCGATGGCCAGGCGCGCGCCGCTGCTCTGGTAGGCGCCCTTTTCGCCGCGCGGGATGCGCGTGCCCTCCGGAAACATGATGACCCACACGCCCTGGCCCAGCAGGCGCCGGCCCTGCTCGGTGACCTTGCGCAGCGCCTCGGTGCGGTGCTCGCGGTCGATGTGGATCATGTCCAGCCGGCCGATGGCCCAGCCGAAGAAGGGGATGCGCAGCAGTTCGCGCTTGAACACGTAGGCCAGCGGGTGCGGCATCAGCGGCGGCATGCAGAAGGTCTCCCAGGCCGACTGGTGCTTGACCAGCAGCACCGCGCCGTCGCCGGCGCCGGCGGGCAGGTTCTGCATGCCGCTGACGCGGTTGCGGATGCCCAGGATCCAGCGGCCGGCGTGCATGGTCAGCCCCAGCCAGGCGCGGCAGATGCGGTACAGGCGCTCCTTGGAGGTGAAGGGCGCGATCAGCACCACCACCGTGGCCCAGGGGATGACGGTGACCGCCATCCACAACAGGTGCAGCGCGGAGCGAAGGGCGTTCATGCGGGCGAGGATTGGGGCTCGGGGTGGGCGGCTTCGTCGGCCGCGATCAGGGCCGTGGCGAAGGCCGCCAGGTCGGCGTGCACCTGGGTGCCGGCCGGAAA
>JAKOWB010000096.1 GCA_029781795.1 Pseudomonadota bacterium
AGCGCCGGCCCCGGCGCCCGCGCCACAGGTCGCCGAACCGCCACCCGCGCCGCCGGCCCCGGCGGAACCGCCGCCGGCCCCGGCCGAAGCGGCCGCGCCGACACCTGCGCCGGCCCCGGCCCCCGCGCCACAGACGGCCGAGGCGCCCGCCCCGGCCGACGAGGAGGAACCCGCCGTCGTCATCTCGCCGGCCCCGGGCACACCCTCTCCCGCTCCAGCGCCGACCCCGGCCCCCGCGCCACAGACGGCCGAGGCACCCGCCCCGGCCGGCGAGGAGGAGCCCGCCGTCGTCATCTCGCCGGCCCCGGGCACCCCCTCGCCGGCACCCGCGCCCGCTCCCGCGGCCGAGGCACCCAGCCCTGCACCGGTGCCGGCCCCCGCGCCCGCGCCGCAGACCGCCGAGG
Organism: Pseudomonadota bacterium; assembly: GCA_029781795.1. GTDB lineage: Bacteria > Pseudomonadota > Alphaproteobacteria > Kiloniellales > JACOMY01 > JAKOWB01. The sequence continues at coordinate 405 of JAKOWB010000096.1, forward strand.
CGCCGGCCCCCGCGCCGGCGCCGGCCGTGCCGCCGCAGACTGCCGCCCTGCCGCCCGATGGCGGCACCATCCAGGTGCTGTTCCAGGCCGAATCGGTCGAACTTTCCAAGGATGCGATCGGCCAGCTCGAGGCGCTGACCCAGGTGCTGAAGGCCGACGAGGGCCTGCGCGTGCAGCTGCTGGCCTATGCCGTCAGCGCCGACGGCTCCAACTCCGCGGCCCGCCGCCTGTCGCTGTCCCGCGCGCTGGCGGTGCGTGCCTACCTGATCGAGCAGGGCATCCGCACGGCGCGCTTCATCGTGCGGGCCCAGGGCGCCGACAATGGCGGCGGCCCAGCGGACCGCGTCGACATCGTCCTGGTCAACCAGTGAGGCCCGGCGCGGGCGGACGCGGGATGGAGACTCTATGACGCGGCCATCGCGCTACCTGCTGCGCATCCTGGTCTTCCTGCTCCTGGTCGCCGCGCTCTGCGGCATGCTGGCCAAGGGGCTGGCCGAGGCCTTCCTCAAGTCTCCCTTCCTCAACGGCGTGATCCTGGGCGTCGTCGTGCTGGGCGCCGCCTACATCATCCGCCAGGTGCTGCTGCTGCAGCCCGAGGTGCGCTGGCTGGAGCGCTTCCGCCACGAGACGCGCGACCGCCTCTACTGGCCCGAGAGCCTGGCCAACCTGCCGCCGCCGCGGCTGCTGGCGCCCATGTCGACCATGCTGGGCGAGCGGCGCGGGAAGCTGCAGCTCTCCGCCATCTCGATGCGCACGCTGATGGACGGCATCCAGAACCGCATCGACGAGAGCCACGACCTGTCGCGCTACATCGTCGGCCTGCTGGTCTTCCTTGGCCTGCTCGGCACCTTCTGGGGCCTGTCGCAGACCGTCGGCGCGGTGGGCGAGACCATCGCCGGCCTCAAGGTCGACGGCGGCGACGCCTCGGTGCTGTTCGAGACGCTGAAGGGCAACCTGGAGAAGCCGCTGGCCGGCATGGGCACGGCCTTCACCTCCTCGCTCTTCGGCCTCGCCGGCTCGCTCATCGTCGGCTTCCTGGAGCTGCAGTCCAGCCAGGCGCACAGCCGCTTCATGCAGGACCTGGAGGAGTGGCTCTCTGGCCTCACCCGCTTCTCCACCGGGGCCGGCGGCGGCGGCGAGGGCGACGGCTCGGTGCCGGCCTACATCCAGGCCCTGCTGGAGCAGACGGCCGACAGCCTCGACGTGCTCCAGCGCACCATGTCGCAGAGCGCCGAGGAGCGCGGCTCGCTCAGCCGCGGCCTCAACCTGCTGAACGAGCGCCTCGGCACCGTGGCGGCGCAGACCCAGCAGCAGCAGTCGGTGCTGGCCGCGCTGGCCGAGGCGACGCAGGGCCTGCGCAGCGTGCTGGCCGGCAACCAGGCGGGCCTGGACGAGGCCTCGCGCCACAACATCCGCAACGCCACGCTCTACCTGGAGCGCATGACGCACGACCTGGAGGCCGGGCGCGCGCAGATGATCCAGGAGATGCGCAACGAGATCCGCCTGCTGGCGCGTACCATCGCCGCGCTCGCCGGGGATCAGCGCTAGGGCCGGGACAGGCCCATGCAGTCCGGCAGCCGCCGCGCCCGCCGCTCCAGCAACTATTGGCCCGGCTTCGTCGACGCGCTCTCCACCCTGGTCATGGTGGTGATCTTCGTCTTGCTGGTCTTCATGGTGGCGCAGTTCTTCCTGTCATCGGCGCTGTCCGGCCGCGACGCCGCCCTCGCCCGCCTGACGCAGCAGATCAACGAGCTCTCGGACCTGCTGGCGCTGGAGAAGTCGAACAACGAGGACCTGCGGGTCTCGCTCGCCCAGCTCTCGGCCGACCTGCAGAGCGCCAATGCCGCCAAGGACGATCTGACCGGGCAGCTCGCCGCGCTGCTGGACAGCAAGGCGGAACTCGAGGCGCTGCTCGCCACCGCCGAGCAGAAGGTGGTGGTGAACGAGAAGGAACTGAAAGACGCCTATGCCACGATCGAGGCCGACAAGGAGAAGATCGAGGCACAGCTCGCCGACCTGGCGCTGCTGAAGACGCTGAAGGAGGAGCTGGACGCCAAGCTGGCCGCCGCCAGCAGCGCCGCCAGCGACAAGGATGCCGAGATCGCGCGCCTCGAAGCTCAACTCAAGGACATCCAGGCCAAGCTGGCGGAGACGCAGGCCGCGCTGGCCACCGCGCAACTCGCCCTCGCCGCCAGCGAGCAGGACGTCGAGGCCGGCAAGCAGGCGCTGGCCAGCGCGCAGGACCAGCAGAGCGAGACCCAGAACGCGCTGGCCGAGTCGATGGACGAGGTGGCGCGGCTGCGCCAGGCGCTGGCCGAGGCGCTGACCAAGCTCGCCACCGCGCAGGCCCTGCTGGAGAGCCAGCAGCGCGCGACCGACAGCTCGCAGCAGCAGGCGAGCGCCGCCGAGCAGGCATTGGCCGAGGCCGAGGCCAAGCTGAAGGCCGCCGAGGAGAAGCTGGCACAGACACAGCAGACCGCCAGCGACACGCAGCAGGCCCTGACCCAGCAGGAGGCGATCAGCGAGGAGGCGCAGCGGCAGGTCGAGCTGCTGAACGCGCAGCTTGCGGCGCTGCGCCAGCAGCTTGCCCGCATCGCCACCGCGCTGGAAGCCTCGGAGGCGAAGAACAAGGACCAGGAGGTGGAGATCGCCAACCTCGGCGCCCGCCTGAACGAGGCGCTGGCCAGCAAGGTGCAGGAACTGGCGCGCTATCGCTCGGAGTTCTTCGGCCGCCTGCGCGAGGTGCTGGGCGACCGCCAGGACATCCGCATCGTCGGCGACCGCTTCGTGTTCCAGAGCGAGGTGCTCTTCGCCTCCGGCCAGGCGGTGCTGGGCGAGGCCGGCCGGGCGCAGATCGACAGCCTGGCCGAGACCTTGAAGCAGTTGATCCCGCAGATCCCCGAGGGCATCGACTGGGTGCTGCAGGTGAACGGCCACACCGACAAGCGACCGGTGGTGAGCTCCGCCTATCCCTCGAACTGGGAGCTCTCGCAGGCCCGCGCGCTCTCGGTGGTGCGCGCCCTCATCGCCGACGGCATCCCGCCCGAGCGCCTGGTCGCCGCCGGCTATGCCGAGTTCCAGCCCCTCGACCCGGCCGACACCGAGGAGGCCTATGCCCAGAACCGCCGCATCGAGATCAAGCTGACCGAGCGGTAGGAGGCTTGTGGGCTATTAGCCCTCCCCCATCAAGGGGAAGGGCTCTAAGCCTGACAATGTTCAATCCAGCGCCGGCTTGCGGCGCATCTGCTTCACGCCGCCGCGCTTGGTCTTGCCCTCGACCCGGCGCTGCTTGCTGGCGAGCGTGGGCCTGGTCTTGCGCCGCGGCTTCGGCGGTACCGCGGCCTCGCGGATCAGCGCGACCAGGCGTTCGCGCGCGTCCTCCCGATTGCGCTCCTGGGTCCGGTAGCGGTCGGCGAAGAGCACCAGCACGCCCTCCTGCGTCAGGCGCCGGCCTGCCAGCTTGGCCAGGCGCAAACGCACCGGCTCGGGCAGGCTTGGCGAGCGCATCACGTCGAAGCGCAGCTCCACCGCGCTCGAGACCTTGTTGACGTTCTGCCCGCCGGGGCCCGAGGCGCGCACGAAGCGCTCGACGAGCTCAGCCTCGTCGAGGACGATCGAGGGGGTGACGCGGATCATGGCGCGAGCTTAGCGGCTTCCGTCGCGTCGTCGAACTGGAGCTGGGCCAGGCGGGCGTAGAGGCCGCCCTGGCGGATCAGGCTGGCGTGGGTGCCCTGCTCGACCAGGCGGCCGTGGTCCAGCACCAGGATGCGGTCGGCCTTCAGCACCGTGGCCAGGCGGTGGGCGATGACCAGCGTGGTGCGCCCGGCCATCAGGCCGTCGAGGGCGAGCTGCACCGCCCGCTCGCTTTCGGCGTCGAGGGCGCTGGTCGCCTCGTCCAGCAGCAGCAGCGGCGGGTTCTTCAGGAGGGCGCGGGCGATGGCGACGCGCTGGCGCTGCCCGCCCGACAGGCGCACGCCGCGCTCGCCGAGATAGGTGTCGAGACCCTGCGGCAGCGCCTCGAGGAACTCCAGCGCCTGGGCGGCGCGGGCAGCCTCCTTCACCTCCTCCAGGCTGGCCTCGGGCTTGCCGTAGCGGATGTTCTCCAGCGCGGAGCCGGAGAAGATCACCGGCTCCTGCGGCACCAGGCCGATCTGGGCGCGCAGCGCCAGGGGGTCGAGATCGCGCAGGTCGAGGCCGTCGACGGTGAGGCGCCCGGCCAGCGGGTCGTAGAAACGCAGCAGCAGCTGGAAGACCGTGGTCTTGCCGGCGCCCGAGGGACCGACCAGCGCCACGCGCTCGCCCGGCGCGACGCGGAAGCTCAACGCGTCCAGGGTCGGCCGGTCCGGCTGCGCCGGGTAGCGGAAGGAGACCTCCTCCAGCGTCACCGCGCCCCGGGCGGGAACGGGCAGCGACCTGGGGTCGGCCGGCGCCTTGATGGCGGGCTCGGTGTTCAGGAGCTCGACCAGGCGCTCCATCGCGCCGGCGGCGCGCTGCAGGTCGCCGATCACCTCGCTGAGCGCGCCGACGGCGCTGGCCACCACCACGGCATAGAACACGAAGGCCGAGAGCTCGCCGCCGGTCAGGCGCCCGGCCACCACGTCGTGTCCGCCGGTCCAGAGGATCAGGCTGACCGCGCCGAAGACCAGCAGCATGACCAGGGCGGTCAGCGCGGCGCGGGCGCGGATGCGCTGCACCGCGGTCTTGAAGGCCGCCTCCGCCGTGGCACTGAAGCGCGCGCTCTCGCGCGCCTCGTGGGTGAAGGCCTGCACCGTGCGGATCGCCGTCAGGGTCTCGTCGACCCGGCCGCCGATCTCCGCCACGCGGTCCTGCGAATCGCGCGACAGGCGGCGCACCCTTCGGCCGAAGACCAGGATCGGCAGCACCACGGCCGGCACCACCAGGAAGACCAGCCCGGTCAGCTTGGGCGAGGTGATCAGCAGCAGCACCGAGCCGCCGAGGAACAGCAGCAGGTTGCGCAGGGCCTGCGACAGCGAGGTGCCGACCACGACTTGCAGCAGCGTCGTGTCGGTGGTCAGGCGCGACAGCACCTCGCTGGTCTTAGTGACCTCGAAGAAGGCCGGCGAGAGGCGCACCACGCGGGCATAGACGGCGCTGCGGATGTCGGCCACCACCCGTTCGCCGATCCAGGAGACCAGCGAGAAGCGGCAGTAGGTCGCCGCCGCCAGCACCACCACCACGCCCAGCAGCATCAGCACGGTGCGGTCGAGCTGGCCGGCATCGCCGGTGGCAAAGCCCTGGTCGACCAGGTGCCGGAGGGCGAAACCCAGGCCCAGCACGCCGCTGGCCGCGATGACCAGCGCCACGCCGGCGCCGACGGCCTGCAGCCGGTAGGGCCGAAGATGGCGCCACAGCAGGCCGAGCACCGCCAGGCTGTTGGCCCGCGGCCGCTCGCTGCTGCGCGCCTGCTGGAGCATCGAGGGCTGACGCATGGCCGCCCTATCGCATGGCCGCCCGGCGGCGGCAAGCGCGCGCAGGGTCGCGGGTGAAGGCTATTCGGCCGGCTTCGGCGCGGCTTCGGGCGGCGGGCGCAGCGCCTCGGGCCCGGCCAGGGGGCGGGCCTCGACGCGGATGAAGAAGGCGAGGCCGATGGTGATGATGACCGCGACCGTGAGGTAGAGCACGGCGAAGGAGTCGGAGACCGCGGCGCGCCCGGCGGCGTCCAGCGGATGGCGCGCCAGGTCCTCCAGCCCCGAGAGCCCCTCGGTGCCGGGCAGCCAGAGCGCGATGAGGCGCAGCACCAGGGTCGAGCCGGCGGCGGTGGCGACGGCGCCGCCCAGGGCGCGCGAGAAACCGATGGAGCCGCCGACCGCGCCGAGGTCGCGGCGCTGCACCGCGTTCTGCGCCGCCACCATGGTGATGGGAAAGATCGGGCCGATGCCGAGGCCGACCAGCGCCAATAGCGCCGCCATCAGGCCGGGACTGGCCGGCTGGTCGAAGGCGGCGAGCGCGGCCACGCCCAGCAGCGACAGGATGGCGACCGGCAGGCCGATCAGCGGCGGGCGCTTGTAGTGGCCGACGCGGCTGACCCAGCGGCCCGCCAGCCCGGCGGAGACCGTGGTGGCCAGCATCATCGGGATCATCAGCAGGCCGACGCCGCTGGAGGGCACGTCCAGCGCCACCTGCAGGAAGGTGGGCGTCAGCACGGAGACCGCGAGGTAGCTGCCGAAGATCAGGAAGATCGACAGCAGCAGCGGTCCCACCACGGAGTCGGCGAAGAAGTGCGGCGGGATGATCGGCTCGGCCGCGCGGCGCTGGCGCAGCAGGAAGACGAGGCCGAGGACCAGCGCCCCGCCGATCGCCGCCAGCACCGGCAGCGAGCCCCAGGAGAAGCGCACCCCGCCCCAGGTCAGGGACAGCAGCAGGGCGGTGGCGCTGGCGGCGAAGCAGAGGATGGAGAACCAGTCGATCCTGGCCGGGCGCGTCACCTTGGGCAGGCGCTTCAGCACCCGCTCGACGATGACGAAGGAGAGCAGCCCCAGCGGCAGGTTGATCCAGAAGATCCAGGGCCAGGAGGCATAGTGGGTGAGCAGCCCGCCCAGGGTCGGCCCCAGCAGCGCCGAGCCAGCCCAGACGGCCGAGAAGTAGCCGCTGTAGCGCCCGCGCTCGCGCGGGCTCACCACGTCGGCGACGATGGTCTGCACCATGGTGATCATGCCGCCGCCGCCGATGCCCTGCAGCGCGCGGGCCAGGATCAGCACCAGCATCGAGGGCGCCAGCGAGCAGAGCACCGAGCCGACCAGGAAGATGGCGAGGCAGAGGTGGATGATGGCGCGCCGGCCGTAGAGGTCGCTGAGCTTGCCCAGCACCGGGGTCGCCGTGGTCGAGGTCAGCAGGTAGGCCGTCACCACCCAGGCGATAAGCTGGAAGTCGCCGAGGTCGGCGGCGATCGAGGGCAGCGCCGTGGCGACGATGGTCTGGTCCAGCGCCGAGAGGAACAGCGCCAGCATCGAGCCCAGGACAACGGTGTTCTTCTCCCGCTGGGTCAGGTTGGGCGGAGCGGGATGGATCTGGGCGGTGGGCGCGCTCATGCTGGGATGAGATAGGCCGGGGCGCTGCCCGCCAGACCTGCAAATCCCGGGGTCCAGCAATACCCCTGGCGGTGGGTGCCACGGGCGCCGCCGCGGGGCTTGCCAGGGGCGCCGGGCTCCGCTATAAGCCGCGCCTCTTTTGCGGAGCCTTGCGCCATGAAGTCCGACATCCATCCCGACTACCACGAGATCACCGTCGTGATGACCGACGGGTCCGAGTTCAAGACCCGCTCGACCATGGGCAAGGCCGGCGACACGCTGCGCCTGGACATCGACCCGAAGACGCATCCGGCCTGGACCGGCGTGCACCGCCTGATGGATACCGGCGGCCAGCTCGCCAAGTTCAACAAGAAGTTCGCGGGCATCGGCCTGCCGAAGAAGCCCTGACGGGCCTTTCGGCCGCAGCCGGTCAAGAACCAGGGGGCGCTTCGGCGCCCCTTTGCATTTCAGAGACTTAGCCCAAGGCCCCGGCCCCCTTGAAGGCCGCCGGGATGCTTCCTACATCGAGGTCAGGCCGGGGAGCCGGATGCCCAGACGGGGTCCAGCGCTCGCCGGCGCATGAAGGGATCGGCCCCTCCGGGCGGTCCCGCCTGATCAACCTCGTTGCTCCCAAGGAGGACTTGGACCATGCGTACCTACGATCTTTCCCCCCTCTATCGCGCCACCGTCGGTTTCGACCGTCTTGCCTCGCTGCTGGACGGCGTGAGCCGTGCCGACGAGCAGGCCTTCTCCTATCCGCCCTACAACATCGAGAAGGTGGCGGAGGACAAGTACCGGATCTCCATGGCCGTCGCCGGTTTCGGCGAGGGCGACCTGGACATCACGGTCAAGGAGGGCAGCCTCTACGTCACCGGCAAGAAGTCCAAGGTGGAGGGTGAGCCCAACGGCAACTTCCTCTATCGCGGCATCGCCCAGCGCGCCTTCGAGCGCCGCTTCGACCTGGCCGACCATATCAAGGTGGTGGGTGCCAGCCTGGAGAACGGCCTGCTCCACATCGACCTGGCGCGCGAGATCCCGGAGACCCTGAAGCCGCGCTCGATCAAGATCGACGCGCAGCCGAAGGCCCAGCCCAAGGTGATCGAGAACGCCCAGGCGGCCTAGGGCCCCACGGGCAGCGTCCTCGACCATCGACTAGCCTGACGAACGGCCGGGGCGGCGACGCTCCGGCCGTTTCTCTTGCGCCGGCTCCAGCGGCTAGACTGCGCAGCCGTGCCGCTTTTCCGCTCGACCATAGCCCACCCGGCCGTCCTGCTGGCAGCCGCCCTGCTTTGCCTGGGCGTCGCGCTGCATCCGCCGAACAATCTCGACGTCTGCTGGTATCTCGTCGGCGCGCGGAGCTGGGCGGCGGGCGGCGAGCTCTATGTCACGCTGCGCGACCCCAACACGCCGGCGGTCTGGTACCTCTTCCTCGGCGTGGAGCGCCTGGCCGCCTGGCTCGGCCTGCCGCCGCACCGGCTGTTCTACCTGCTGGTGGCGCTGGCGACGCTGCTGCTGCCGGCCTTCGCCGCGCGCCTGCTGCCGGGCGAAGACCGGGCGGCCAGGCGGCAGCGCCTCGGCCTGTTCCTGGGCGGCGCCTTTCTTGGCGGCTACTGCGGCCTCACGGTGGCCGGGCAGCGCGACCCGCTGGTGGTCCTGCTGCTGCTGCCCTATCTCGCCTGGACCCAGCGCCTGGCCAGGGGCGAGGTCGGCGACTGCCGCTGGCACGGCACCCTGGCAACGCTGCTGGCCGGCATCGGACTGCTGATCAAGCCGCATTTCCTGCTCCTGATGCTGCTGGCCGAGGCGCTGCTGGCCCGCCGGCGCCGGCGTTTCATCGCCTGGTGCCGTGCCGACCTGCTGGGGCCGGCGCTGGCGACGCTGCTGCTGGGCGCGCTGCTGCTGGCCCTGCATCCGGCCTATCTCGACTATCTCGCGCGCTATGCCGGCTACTACGCCGCCTTCCCCGCCGCGCCGCTGTCGTCGCGCGCGCTCTTCGGCCTGCTGCTGCTCGGCCTGCTGCTGCTCTTCAGGCTGCTGCTCGGGCAGGGCGATCGCGGCTGGGCCGATACCCTGCTCGCCGCCGCGCTGGGCGCGCTGGCCGTCGCGCTGCTGCAGGACAAGTGGTGGGACTACCAGGCCGTGCCGGTCGAGACGCTGTCGGGCCTCGCCTGGCTGGCGCTGCTCCTTGGCCGCTCGCCAGCCGACCTCTGGGGGGCGCGCTGGCGCCGTCTGGCGATCCAGGGCCTCGGCCTCGTGGCGCTCGCCTGGTTCGCCGGGGCGGCGGTCAGCGCCAGCAAGCAGCAGGCGCGCTTCGTGCTGGCCGATTTCCACCAGCCGGCGCCCGAGGCGCTGGCCGCCGCGCTCGACCGCCTGGCGCCGGACGAGGCGGTGGCGATCCTGGGCGGGCCGCAGGGACCCGTCGCCGCCTACCTCAGCAGCACACGGCTGGCCCTGCCCGACCCGAGCTACTGGGTGGTCGACCTGCTGGGCCAGTTGCGGGCCGCGGGCCGGCCGCCGGCGCCGGTCTTCCTGGCAGCGGAGCAGCGCCACCTGGTGGACGTCGCCACGGCGCTGGCCGAAGCTGAGCCGCGGCTGCTCGCCCTCTATCAGGGCGACACCGAGGGCCGGCCCGATGCCCTCGCCTACTACGGCCGCCAGCCCGCAATCGCCACGCTGCTCGCCGGCTACCAGCCGGCGGGCGAAGCCGGCGGCTACCGGCTGCTGCTGCGCCGCGTCCCCTAGCCTCGCCTCGCCCTAAAGCTTTAGGGACGTCGCCTCCCGCACGCGGTGGTACGCCTCTAGGCCAATTCCGAGGCGAGGATTTCCCCCCATGGCCGCCCGCGACAGCGTGTTCTCCTGGCCGCTTCCCGCGCTCTTCTCTCTGCTGCCGGGCCTTGGACTTGCCGGCGGACCGGCGCTGGCGGCCAACGACTGCGGCGCGCCGGTCATGGGCGTGGTGACCTGTTCGGCGCCGGTCATGGGCCAGTCCTTCACCGACGCCGACGGCATCACCTACGACGCCGCTGGCGGCGGTCTGGACATCACGGTGAATGCCGCCGTCACCGCCGAACATGTGACGCTGACCTCGGCCAATCCCGACGCGGTCCAGGCGATCACCAACCACGGCACCATCGACCAGACCGCGACCTCGACCGGCACGGCCGTCGCCGGCCTCTACGCAAGCCAGCAGGGCGCCGGCGCCGGCAGCGTGACGATCGTCAACGACGGCACGGTGACCACGGCGGGCGACGGCGTGCGCGGCCTCTACGGCGACGTCGGCGACGCGCACCTGACGCTGGAGAGCAGCGGCGGCGTGACGGTGAACGGCGGCAATGCCGGCGGCCTCGTCGCCCGCAGCACGGGCGGCGCCATCGACATCACCGCCGGCGGCAGCGTCGACGTGAACGGCATCGGCGCCAATGCCAACGCGATCTTCGCGCAGACCACGAACGGCGCCATCCACATCGTGACCAATGCGACCCTGAGCACCGGTGCGCTGGGCGGCACCGGGATCCGCGCTATCGTCGCCGGCACAGGTGCCAACGTGACGCTGGAGATGACCGGCGGCTCGATCACCACCGACAGCGCGCACGGCATCGACATCAGCGCGGGCACCGGCCACGTCGTGCTGACGCTGGACGGGGCGATCTCGCTTCTGGGGGCCGGCAGCGGGGCGCAGGTTTCCGCCATCGGCGGCATCGAGGCAAGCCTCGGCGGCAGCATCGACGCGACGTTCGGGCGCGCCCTGGATCTCAATGCCGCCGGCGGCGGCCTGTCGCTCACCATCGGCGCCGGCGGCAGCGCCAGTGGCGGCGGCGGTCAGCCGACCCTGGTCTTGACCGGTGCCGCCGGCATCACCTTCGACAATGCCGGCGAGGTGGTCAGCGACACGCTGTTTCTCACGGCCGACGGCCCGATGATCCTGCACAACGACGGCATCCTGCGCGGCTCGTCGATGATGGCCAACGGCGACCAGACCTTCGAGAACCGGGCCGGTGGCCTGGTCGACCTGACGCGCGCCACGGGCATCGCCAGCCTCGGGTTCGGCGACGGCAGCGACCTGTTCGACAACCAGGCCGGCGCGATCTTGAGCCTGCGCAGCAAGACGGCGGGCGGCGACCTCTTCCAGTTGACCGAGCTGGAATCCTTCCGCAACGCCGGGCGCGTCACCCTGGCCGACCTGGAGAGCGGCGGCCTGGCGGCCGATCCGGGCGACGTGCTGGAGATCAGCGGCGACTACGTCAGCGCCGGCGGCACGCTGGCGCTGGATGTGACGCTGGGCGGCGACGGCTCGGCCGCCGACCTGCTGCGGGTGGGCAGCACCAGCGTCGGCGGCGGCCCGACGCTGATCGAGGTGGTGAACGCCGGCGGGCTGGGCGCCGCGACGACGACGGGCATCAAGCTGGTCGAGGTGACCGGCGCGTCGGCCGCCGGTGCCTTCGCGCTGGCCGCGCCGGTCAGCGCCGGCGGCTTCGACTACCTGCTGGTCCAGGGCGACGATGGCGACTGGTATCTCACCACGGTCGACCCGCTGCACGACACGCCGGTGCAGGCCTTCCAGGGCAGCGGCCTGCTGATCGCCTGGCGCCAGGGGCTCGGCACGCTGGAGGAACGCCTGGGCGAGCTGCGAGGGCTGCTCGGCGTATCGGCGACTCAGACCGCGGCGCTGGGCCTCGCCGACGCGGGCGCGCAAGCGGCAGGGGCGCAGGGCGGCCTGTGGTTGCGCGGCGCCGGCGCCTTCGAGCAATTGGGCGGCAGCACCGGCCAGGCCTTCGAGCAGCGCACGACGGTGCTGCAGGCGGGCTACGACCTCGGCTTCCGGGGCGCCTTCGGCGGCGACCTGCTGCTGGCCGGTGCCGCGGCGACGCTGACCCAGGCGACGCTGGAGTCCGGCGACACCAGCCTCGATCTCACCGGCTATGGCGGCGCGCTCTATGCCACCTGGCTGGAGGGGCCGCTGCACCTCGACGCCATCGCCAAGGCCGATGCCTTCAGCGCCCGCCAGGACGACGCCGGCAGGGACTCACGCGCCAGCGGCTGGGTCGCCGGCCTGTCGCTGGAGGCCGGCTGGCGCGCCGCCCTGGGCGCCGGCTTCTTCGTCGAGCCGCAGGCCCAGGTGAGCTGGGCGACCGGCGACCTGGGCGACCTGATCGACGCGCTGGGCCGTGACATCACCTTCGACGATCTCGATTCGCTCTCCACCCGTGTCGGCCTCGACCTGGGCGCAACGCTGAAGGCGCCCGGCGGCGTGCTGCTGCGCCCGCGCCTCTCCGCCGACTGGATCCACGAGTTCCTGGGCGAGAGCGAGGCCGAGGCCCTGGGCCTCACCGCCGTCAGCGACCTTGGCGGCAGCCGCTGGCGGGTCGGCGGCGGCCTCGCCGTGCTCGACCTGGGGGGCGACTTCGTCCTCGACCTGGCCGGCGCCTACGAAGCCGGTGACAGCGGCAACGCCGTGCGCTTCAACGCCACGCTGCGCCTGCCGCTCTAGGCAGCGCGTCCGGCCAGCGCCAGTGCCGGCCGCTCGCGGCGCTCATCGCTGGGCCGGCGGCCGAAGGCGTGCTGGTAGCTCTTGGTGAAGTGCGAGGCGGAGACGAAGCCGCTGGCCAGCGCCACCTCCAGCACCGGCTCGGCGGTACTGAGCAGCAGGTGCCGGGCGCGCTTCAGCCGGAGGCTGCGATAGTGCGCCTGCGGCGAGGTGCCCAGGTGATGGGCGAAAAGCCGCTGCAGTTGCCGGGGCGTGACCCCGGCGTGGCGCGACAGCGCGCCGATGTCGAGCGGCCGCTCGATCGTCGCCTCCATCCGGGCAAGCGCGACCAGCACCACGCGATTGGCGATGCCCAGCATGTCCGGGCTCGGCAGGGTCTGACCCTGCGACGGCAAGCGCGGCTCGCTGTAGGAGAACTCGTCCAGCACCTGCAGCGCGAAGCGGCGGTCGGCGATCTCGGTCAGCAGCGCCGCCATAAGGTCCAGGATGGCGACGCCGCCACGGCAGGCGAAGCCGCGCTCGTCCAACCGGTAGAGCGGGTCCGACTCGCTCTCACCCCCCGCCAGGCCCAGCGCCGGCAGCAGTGCCCGCGCGCCGCCGACGGCGCAGAGGCGGGCGCCGTGACGCGCGGCCCGACGCAGCCAGCCGAGCACGGCGGGAGCAGCCTCGCCACCACGGCCAAAGAGCACCACCACGGGCGCCGGCCGCAGCCCGGGCTCGAACGGTCGCGCCAGCAGGCGCCAGCGGAAGGGCGCCGGCCAGCGCCGCGCGTTGGCCGCCTCAAGCGCCGCGGTGAAGAGGGCAAGGTCGGCCGGCGCCGCCGCGTCCAGCGGCAGGAGGTCCAGCGCGACGGTCGGGTCGGACAGCCAGGGCAACGGCATGCTGCGGGGTCCCCAAGCAGTGAGCGGGGCTAATGTATGGATGGGGATGGGCCCTGTGATCTGGAGAAAGCCTCGCCAGTCGCATAATCTCGGCTAATGCAAAGCCTGCGCCGCAGCCTGCCGCCGCAAGCCGCGCTGCTGGCCTTCGAGGCGGCGGCGCGGCGCGGCTCCTTCACCCGGGCGGCCGACGAGCTCGGCATCACCCAGGCCGCCGTCAGCCTGGCGGTGCGGCAGCTCGAGGGGCTGCTGGGCCAGCCGCTGTTCCACCGCCAGCACCGCGCCATCGTGCTGACCGACGGCGGCCGGCGGCTCTATACCGACGTCACCATCGGCCTCGGCCATATCGCCCGCTCGGTCGAGGAGCTGCGGCGCCAGCGCCAGGACGGGCCGGTCGCGCTCGCCGCCTCCACCGCCTTCGCCACGCACTGGATGCTGCCGCGCCTCAGGCGCTTCAAGCAGGCGCTGCCGCAGGTCGAGCTGAACCTGCGCACCGTCGACCGCGATGTCGACCTGCTGCAGGAGGGCGTGCCGCTGGGCATCCGCCACGGCGACGGGCGCTGGCCCGACTGCGAGGCCGCGCGCTTCGAGGACGAGGTGCTGGTGCCGGTCTGCGCGCCCTCCTGCCTGGAGCGCATCGGGCCGGTCGCCGCCGCCGGCGACCTGGCACGCGCGCCCTTGATCCACCTGGACGAGCCCTTCCGTCCCGCCGCGACCTGGGCCGACTGGTTCGCCGCCCAGGGCGTCGCCTGGCGGCCGCGCGGCGAGGGCATGCGCGCGAACGACTACGCCATCGTGGTGCTGGCGGCGCTGGCCGGCGAGGGCGTGGCGCTGGGCTGGCTGCACCTGGTGCGCCACCATCTGGAGACCGGCCGGCTGGTGATCCCGGTCGACCGCCGCGTCACCACCGACCTCGGCGCCTATGTGGTCTGGCCGAAGGGCCGCCCGCTCGGCGCCAACGCCACCCAGGTCCGCGACTGGTTCGTCGCCGAGGGGCGACGCAGCGCCGCCGGCGGCGGGCTGGAGGACGAGGCTCCCTAGGCCCGCAGCACGCCGCGGCGGACCTGGTCGTCCTCCATGGCCTGGAACAGCGCCTTGAAGTTGCCCTCGCCGAAGCCCTCGTTGCCCTGGCGCTCGATGATCTCGAAGAAGATCGGGCCGATGGCGTTCTCGGTGAAGATCTGCAGCAGCAGGCCCTGCCCTTCCGTCGGCGCGCCGTCGACCAGGATCTTCAGGCGGCGCAGCAGGTCCAGGTCCTGGCCATGGCCCGGCACGCGGGCGTCGACGCGGTCGTAGTAGGCGTCGGCGGTGTCGAGGAACCTGGTGCCCTGCGCCTTCAGGGTGGTGACGGCCTTCACGATGTCGTTGGTGCCCAGCGCGATGTGCTGCACGCCCTCGCCGCGGTAGTGGCGCAGGTACTCCTCGATCTGGCTCTTGTCGTCGCTCGACTCGTTGATCGGGATGCGGATCTTGCCGCAGGGGCTGGTCATGGCGCGGCTGGTGAGGCCGGTCAGCTTGCCCTCGATGTCGAAGTAGCGCACCTCGCGGAAGTTGAAGAAGCGCTCGTAGAACTGCGCCCACCTGTCCATGCCGCCGCGGAAGACGTTGTGCGTCAGGTGGTCGATGTAGGTGAGGCCGGCGCCGGCCGGCCTCTGCGCCACGCCGGGAAGCGGCTTGAAGTCGACGTCATAGATCGACTGCGCGCCGTAGCGGTCGACCAGGTAGAGCTCGGCCCCGCCGATGCCGCGGATCGCCGGGATGTTGAGCTCCATCGGCCCGACCTTGCGCTCCACCGGCTCGGCGCCCAACGACACGGCGCGCTGGAAGGCGGCGGCGGCGTCCTTGACGCGGATGGCGAAGGCGTTGACGCAGGGACCGTGCGCGGCGGTGAAGGACTCGGCGAAGCTGCCCTTCTCGCCGTTGAGGATGAAGTTGATCTCGCCCTGGCGGTAGAGCGTGACGGCCTTGGAGCGGTGCCGCGCCACGGCGGTGAAGCCCAGGCGCTCGAACAGCGCACCCAGCGGCGCCGGATCCTGCGCGGCGAACTCGACGAACTCGAAACCGTCGGTCCCCATGGGATTGTCCCAGAGGTCCTGACGCGTGGCGGCGGGGGCGGAAGCGGCCATGACTGATCTCCCTTGAGGATGGCGCCAGATTATCACCCAAAGCGCGCACTTTTCCGGCTTTCGGATGGGATCCTCGCCCCAGGTTCGCTAGATTTCGCCGGCAAATGAGACTTTCAAGCTGGAAAGCTGCATGACCGAGCTCGACGCCTACGACCGCCGCATCCTGGCCGCGCTGCAGCGCGACGGGCGCCTCACCATGACCGCGCTGGCCGAGCAGGTGGCGCTATCGGCGACGCAGTGCGCGCGCCGCCTGCAGCGGCTGGAGGCAGAGGGGCTGGTGGCGGGCTACGGCGCCCGGCTGGACCGGGTGAAGGCCGGCTGGTCCGTCATGGTGCTGGTGTCGGTGGCGCTGGAGCGCCACGGCGAGGCCCGCGCCGAGGCCTTCCACCAGGCGGTGCGGCGCCTGCCGGAAGTGATCGAGTGCCTGCTGCTGACCGGCGACTCCGACTACCAGCTCCGCGTCGTGGCGCCGGACCTGGAGGCCTATGCCCGCTTCGTCACCGACACGCTGATGCGCCTGCCCGGCGTCGCCTCGATCCGCAGCGGCGTCGTGCTGACCGAGATCAAGGGGCTGAGCCCGCTGCCGGTGTGAGGACCGCCCTCGCTACTCCGCGTCGCTCTGCTGGTCCGGCCGCGCCGCCTGGAAGGCCGGCAGGGCGGCGCAGGCCGCGTCGATGGCGAGCAGCGTCGGATAGGGCTCGACCGGGCAGTTGAAGCGCCGCGCGTTGAAGAGCTGCGGGACGAGGCAGAGATCGGCGAGGCCCGGCGTGGCGCCGAAAGCGTAGGGCCCGCCGCCCGGGCGCGGCGCCAGCAGCGCCTCCAGCGCGCCGAGCCCCTCGGCAATCCAGTGCCGGTACCAGGCATCGCGCGCCGCCTTGTCCTGGCCCATCTGCCGTTCGAGATAGCCGAGCACCCTGAGGTTGTTCAGCGGATGGATGTCGCAGGCCACGGTCAGCGCCGCTGCGCGCACCTGGGCGCGCAGCAGCGGCGCGGCCGGCAGCAGCGGCGGGTCGGGAAAGACCTCCTCCAGGTACTCGACGATGGCGAGCGACTGGGTGATGGCGCCGCCCTCGACCTCCAAGGTCGGCACCAGGCCCGCCGGATTGCGCGCCAGGTTCTCCGGCCGGCGCTGCTGCCCGCCGTCCTTCACCAGGTGCAGCGGGATGCGCTCCGCCGTCAGGCCCTTGAGGGCCAGCGCGATGCGCACGCGATAGCCGGCGGAGGAGCGGAAGTAGTCATAGAGCTTCATGGCGCGGCCTCCGGCAGCAGCGTGCGGCGCGCCAGGGCGATGGCTTCCTCGACCACCGCCTGCTCGCCGATGTGGTTGGCCAGCAGCAGCACCAGCTTGGCGTCGAGGCGCCGGCTGGCGGCCTCCGTCAGCCCCTCGTGCGCGGCGATCAGCGCGGTGTAGAGGCCGTCGGGATCGGCGAGGCGCGGGTCGGTCCTAAGGGTCATGGCACGGGGCCTCCTCATGGCCTGGCGTAGGCACGGTCCAGCGCCGCCGCGACCGCCGCCGCGTCGAAGCGCGGCCAGCGCGCGGCGACGTGGCGGTCGGGGCGCAGCAGATAGGTACTGCCGGTACCATAGCGCTGTGCGATCAGGTCCTCGCGATCGACCAAGTCGACACCGACGCGCAGCAGCGCGACGCCGGGCGGCGCGCTCGCGGCGGCATCGAAGCTCAGCAGCGTGAAGTCGGGGCCGAGGCAGCGCAGCAGCCAGTCCTCGCCGGCCGCCGTCGTGACCGGCGCGTCGAGTGCCGGCGCGCCGGGCGGCAGGCCACCGGCGAAGGGCGCGGCGTCCGGCGTGGAGAGCGGCGTGTCACGATAGCTGGCGGGGCGCGACAGCCGGCCGGAGTTGATCAGCGCGCGGGCGAAGGGCGCCTCGGCCGCCAGCTCCAGCACCGCGTCGCGATAGGCACGGCTGGCCAGCGACTTCGGCGTGATGAAGTCGGTGGCGCGAGTCGAGTGCAGGATATTCTCGTCGGCCGCCGGGATGCGTTCGGCATCATAGCTGTCCAGCAGCGCTTCCGGCGCCGCGCCCCGCAACAGGGCCGCCAGCTTCCAGGCCAGGTTCTCGGCGTCCTCGACGCCGCTGTTGCCGCCGCGCGCGCCGAAGGGCGAGACCTGATGCGCGGCATCGCCGGCGAAGAGCACGCGACCCTGGCGGAAGCGCGCAAGCCGCCGGCACTTGAAGGAATAGACCGAGACCCATTCCAGGGTGAAGCGCCGCTCCGGCCCCAGCATGGCGGCGAGGCGCGCCGTCACCCGCGCCGGGTCCTTCTCCCGCTCCGGATCGGCATCGGGGCCGAGCTGGAAGTCGATGCGCCAGACGCGGTCGGCCTGTTTGTGCAGCAGCACCGACTGGCCGCGATGGAAGGGCGGATCGAACCAGAACCAGCGTTCGGCCGGATAGTCGGCCTCCATCAGCAGGTCGGCGATGAGGAAGCGGTCGCGGAACACCCGCCCCTCGAAGGCGAGGCCCAGCAGGTCGCGCGTGGTACTGCGCGCACCGTCGCAGGCGACCAGCCAGTCGGCGCCCAAACTGTAACGTCCGTCCGGCGTCTCGACCGTCGCCGTGACGCCGCCGGCATCCTGGGAAAGGCCGGCCAGGCGGTGCTTCCAGCGCAGGTCGATCAGCGGCAGCTCGGCCGCCCGCGCCACCAGCCACTCCTCGACATAGTACTGCTGCAGGTTCACGAAGGCGGGGCGGCTGTGCCCGGCCTCCGGCAGCAGGTTGAAGTCGTAGAGCGTGCGCTCGCGGTGGAAGACCTTGCCCAGGTTCCAGGTGACGCCCTTGCCGACCAGCCGCTGGCCGAGGCCCAGGCGGTCGAAGATCTCCAGCGTGCGCTTGGACCAGCAGATGGCGCGGCTGCCGACCGAGACCGTGTCGTCGTCGTCGATCACCACGCTGGCCACGCTGCGCAGCGCCAGGTCGACGGCCAGCGCCAGCCCGACCAGGCCGGCGCCGACGATGACGACGGGGTGGCGTCCCTCGCCCGCCGGCGCCGGGCGGTAGGGATAGCGCGGGTTGGTGTAGGTCTTGGGTGTGATCACCACCCCCTCCCCTACCCCGCCAGCGTCGCCCACATCTCGCGGTCGCGCTCGGCGGTCCAGATGCGCGGGCGGGCATGGCCCTGGGCCTCGTCCACCGCGCGGGTCACGTCGAAGGGCATGCAGTGCTGGAAGATGACCCAGTGGCCGTACTTCGGCGCCAGGGTCTCCATCGCACGGTCGTAGATCGCCTTCAGGCCCTCGCCCTTGGCGGCACCGTCTTCCGCCAGGGCGAAGAGCGCCTTCAGGAAGTCGCGCGTGCCTTCGATGGCGCGGCGGCAGTCGGCGGCGTTGGTCAAGGCCTCGCCGCGGCCGGGGACCAGCTTCTGCGGCCCCAGGTCGAGCAGCCGGTCGAGTGTCGCCGGCCAGTCGCGGAAGTGGGCGTCGCCGCAGTAGGGCGTGGCGCCGAACTCCACCAGGTCGCCGCTGTAGAGCACCTTCTCCTTGGGCAGCCAGACCACCGTGTCGCCCTGGGTGTGGCCCTTGCCGAGGTGCAGGACCTGCAGCTCGCGCTTGCCGAGGAAGAGCGAGAGGCGCCGGTCGAAGACGACGTTCGGCCAGGTCAGCCCCGGCACGGACTCGGCGGCGCGGAAGAGGCGCGGGAAGCGGCCGAGTTCGCTCTCCCAGTCCTGCTGCCCGCGCTCGCGAATAAGCTCCAGCGTGCCCTGGCTGGCGACGACCGAGTGCGCGCCATAGGCGCTGGCGCCCAGCACGCGGACAGCGTGGTAGTGCGACAGGATCACATGGGTCACCGGCAGGTCGGTGACGCCCCTGATCCGTGCCAGCACGTCCCGGGCCATCACCGGCGTCGCCTGGGCATCGACCACCGCCACGCCGTCGTCGCCGACGATGATGCCGCTGTTGGGGTCGCCCTCGGCCGTATAGGCATAGAGGCCGGGCGCCAGCTCGGCGAAGGTGACCTGCTTCTCCTCCAGGTCGGCGGCGGAGGCGAAAGCCTTGGTCCCGGCGGCGGTCGTTGCGGTCATGGAATCCCTCCCTGCGCGGCCGGCGGCGTGTAGCGCTCGACCGCCTGGTCGATGGCACCGAAGAGGCTGCGCCCCTCGCCGTCCAGCATCTCGATCCTGACGCGGTCGCCGAAGCGCAGGAAGGGCGTGACTGGCTTGCCGCCCTGGATCGTCTCGATCATGCGCTGCTCGGCGATGCAGGAGTAGCCGCGCCCGCCGGCGGCGGCCGGCCGGCCGGGGCCGCCGTCCTCCTTGTTGGAGACCGTGCCGGAGCCGATCACCGTGCCGGCGGCCAGCGGCCGCGTCCTGGCGGCGTGCGCGATCAGCGTGCCGAAGTCGAAGGTCATGTCGACGCCGGCGTCTGGCTCGCCGAACAGCGCGCCGTTCAGCGTCGAGCGCAGCGGCAGCTTCAGGCGTCCGCCGTCCCAGGCGTCGCCCAGCTCGTCCGGCGTCAGCGCCAGCGGCGAGAAGGCCGAGGAAGGCTTGGCCTGGAAGAAGCCGAAGCCCTTGGCCAGTTCGCCCGGGATCAGGTTGCGCAGCGAGACGTCGTTGACCAGCAGCAGAAGCTTGATGTGGTCCAGCGCGCCCGCGGCAGAGACGCCCATGGGCACGTCGTCGGTGATGACGCCGACCTCGGCCTCGAAGTCGATGCCCCAGGCTTCGTCCGCCATCAGGATGGGATCGCGCGGGCCCAGGAAGGAATCGCTGCCGCCCTGGTACATCAGGGGATCGGTCCAGAAGGAGGCCGGCATCTCCGCGCCGCGCGCCTTGCGCACCAGCTCCACATGGTTGACGTAGGCCGAGCCATCGGCCCACTGGAAGGCGCGCGGCAGCGGCGCGGCGCAGTCCTCCTGGCGGAACGCCATGCTGCGCGCGGCGCCGAGGTCGAGCAGCTTCTGCTCGCGCTCCAGCCGCGGCGCGACCTCGGCCCAGCGGTCGAGCGCCTGCTGCAGCGTCGGCGCCGCCTCGGCCAGCGCGCAGAGCGTGAGATCCCGGTTCACCAGGACCAGGCGGCCGTCGCGGCCCGACTTGACGCTGGCGAGCCTCATGTCGGCGTCATCCAGGACTGGGCATAGCTCTCCAGCTCGACGCCGGGCATGGCCTCGCCCAGCTCCAGCGCATCGCGCGTGTCGATCATCACGGCATACTCGTCGGTCGCCGCCTTCTTCGGCGTGAAGGCGTTCTGCAGCGCCTTGGGATGCGGGCCGTGGGTGAAGCCGCAGGGGTGGAAGGTCACCATCCCCGGCTTGATGTTGTCGCGGCTGAAGAAGTCGCCGGCGTGATAGAAGATCACCTCGTCGTAGTCGTCGTTGTTGTGGAAGAAGGGCACCTTCAGCGCCTCGGGGTCGCTCTCGAAGGGGCGCGGCACGAAGCTGCAGACGACGAAGCGGTTGCCGACGAAGGTGGTGTGGGCCGAGGGCGGCAGGTGATAGCGATGGCTCATCAAGGGCCGGATGTCCCTGATGTTGATCCGCACCGGCGCCAGGTCGCCCTTCCAGCCGATGGCATCCAGCGGGTTCCAGGGATAGGTGACGCTGCTGAGCGCCTGGCGCCGCTTGATGCGGATCGTCCACTCGGCGGCGTCCTGCTGCGCGCGGAAGGCCTCGTCCAGCTTCGGCGTGTCCAGCATGGCGGGGTCGAAGATGGCGTGCGGCCCGACCAGGCCCTTGTCCGGCAGGGCGTAGCTGCCGTTGGTCGCCTCGATCAGCAGCGCGGTCACCGGCTCGGCGCACTCCAGCCGCCACATGGTGCCGCGCGGCAGCACGACATAGTCGCCCGTCGCCACCGCCAGGTGGCCGTAGTCGCAATAGAGGTCGCCGCTGCCCTGGTGCAGGAAGAGCAGCTCGTCGCCGTCGCCGTTGCGCACCAGATGGTCCATGCGCCTGGGCGCGCGCCAGAAGCGCAGCCGCACGTTGGCGTTCGACAGCACCGTCGTCGCGTCCCAGGGCGAGGGCTCGGTGCCGTCGAGGCGCGTCAGGTCCAGCGCGCGCGGCTTCAGCGGCCCCTCCCAGCGGGTCCAGCCGGTCGGCGGATGGCGGTGGTACATGTGCGTGGCGGCGCCGAAGAAGCCCTCGCGGCCCAGCTCGCGCTCGTAGCTGCCCTTGGGCAGGGCGACGTGGGCCTGGCGCGAGGCCTCGCCCTCGATGCGGGGAAAGGCGATGGGATGCTTCATGGGGGGCGGCCTTCCGGATGCTTGCGTCGCGGCGGTTCGCCGACTATCGTTTCACTTGAAACGAATGTCAAGGCAGCCCCCGTGACGCAGTTCCACCTCGACGGCTTCCTGCCCTACCGCCTGTCGGTGACGATGAACCGTGTCAGCCGCGCCTTCGCCCGCCGCTACGAGGCGGAGTTCGGCATCACCATCCCGGAATGGCGGGTGATCGCGGTGCTGGGATCCTTCCAGCCGCTGTCGTCCAACGGCGTGGTGGAGAAGACCGAAATGGACAAGGCCAAGGTCAGCCGCGCGGTCGCCAGCCTGCTCGACGCCGGCCTGATCCGGCGCGCCGTCGACCGGGCCGACCAGCGCCTGCTGGTACTGACCCTCAGCGCCAAGGGGCGCCGCATCTACGAGGCCATCGTGCCGCGCGCCCGGGCACTGGAGGCGGCGCTGACCGAAGGGCTCGGCCAGGCGGGGCGGGCGCAGTTCCTGGCGCTGCTGGACCTGCTGGACGCCAAGGTCCGGGCGATGGAGGGAGACGGCGTGAGCTGATCCCTGCCCCCGCCTTCCGACCCTGCGGCCAGCATGGACTTGCACTCAACCGCGTGGCAGAAGACTTGCATAAGAAATCAACCCGGGGGTTATCCGATGTCCGCCCTGACCCGCGCTCTCGCGGCGCTCTCCCTGTTGGCCTGCGCCGTCGGCACCGCCCAGGCCGACGAGGCCCAGCTGGCCCGCGGCAAGTACCTGGCCACCATCATGGACTGCGCCGGCTGCCACACGCCGATGGGCCCCAACGGCGTGCCCGACATGGCCAATGCCCTGCACGGTGCCAACTACGGCTTCCAGCTGCCCGGCCTCGGCACCTTCGTGCCGCCGAACCTGACGCCCGACCCGACCGGCCTCGGCGGCTGGTCGGCGGAGGAAATCGCCACCGCCGTCACCACCGGCGTGCGCCCCGACGGCCGAATCCTGGCCCCGATCATGCCCTGGCACAGCTACGGCGCCCTGCAGAAGGACGACCTGGCGGCGCTGGTCGCCTTCCTGCAGTCGCTGCCGCCCTATGCCTACGACGCGCCCGGCCCCTGGGGGCCCAGCGAGAAGCCGACTGTGCCCTACCTCGGACTGGTGATGCCGTAAGGGGCTGCCCCTCTCCCCAGCAAGGGGGAAGGGAACGGCTCAGACGATCAGCACCGTGCTGCCGGTGGTCTGGCGCGCCTCCAGCCGGCGGTGCGCCTCGGCGGCCTCGCGCAGCGGGAAACGCTGGCCGATCTCGACCGTGACGAGGCCGCGTTCCAGCGCGGTGAAGAGCCGCCGGCTGCCGGCGGCGACCTGGGCGCGCGTACCGGCATAGTGGCCGTAGTTCGGCCGCGAGACGCGCGCCGACTTGGCGGCGAAGGCGGCGAGGTCCAGCGGTTCCAGCGGGCCCGCCGCCTGGCCGTAGGAGACGATGTGGCCGCAGGGCGCCAGCGCGCCGAGGCCGCGCGCCACCGAGTCCCGGCCGATGGCGTCGAAGATCGTCGCCACCCCGGCGCCGCCGGTGATCTCCAGCGCCCGCTCCACCCAGTCCGCTTCTGCCGTGACGATCGGTTCGGCACAGCCGTTGGCGCGGGCCTGGCGTGCCTTGTCAGGGCTGCCGACCGTACCGATGACGCGGGCGCCAAGCTGGCTGGCCCACTGGCAGAGCAGCGAGCCGACGCCGCCGGCCGCGGCATGGACCAGGATCCAGTCGCCCTCGGCCACCGGCGCCACGCGATGCAACAGGAACTCCGCCGTCAGACCCTTCAGCAGTACCGCGGCGGCCGTCACCGCGTCGATCGCCGGCGGCAGGGCCACGACCAGCTCGGCCGGCAGGGTGCGCACCTCGACATAGGCGCCGATTGGCGGACCGGCATAGGCGACGGCATCGCCCGGGGCAAGGCCGCTGACCCCGGCGCCGACGTCCAGCACCACGCCCGCCGCCTCCATGCCCAACGGCGCCGGCGGCGTCACCAAGGGGAAGTAGCCGGTGCGGCAGTAGACGTCGATATAGTTGACGCCCACCGCCGTCTGCCTGAGGCGCACTTCGCCCGGCCCCGGCGGCGGCGCGCTCACCGCCTCCCAGGCCAGCTCCTCCGGTCCGCCGTGGCGGCGCAGGACGACGCCGTGGCCGGCGACGGCTGCGCCGGACACCGGGCGCAATGCGGGCGCCGCGCGCGCCGGCGCAGGCCGGCCAGCCTGGCCGAAGTGGCGCTTCACCGCGGCGAAGCCGGCCTCGTAGATCTGCTCGGTAACCAGGCGGGCGAGCGCCTCCTGCTCGCCCGGCGGCGCCGCGAACTCCGACCACCAGCGCCAGAGCGTGCGCCCGCCGTCGGTGACGCGCTTCAGCTCGACCGTGGCGACGTAGCCGATCAGCGGCAGCGGCGCGTCGAGGATGCAATAGGTGAAGCGGTGCGCCCGGTCGTCAAGGCTGAGGAGCTGCTCGCGCAGTTCGCCGCCGCCCTCGGCCAGGCGGAAGCGGCGCACGGCGCCGACCTGGTCCGGCGCCAGGCCCAGCTCGATCCGGCTCTCGGCCACCGCCGGATGCCAGGCATGGTGCGCGTTGAAGTCGCGCAGCACATCCCACACCGCGTCGAGCGGCGCATCGATGACGGTGGAGCGGAAGACCTTGACCATGCCGCCCCGGGCGTCAGCGCCCGCCGGCGAAGCGCTGCTTCAGCGCGTCGAAGCCACCCTGGAACACGCCCTGCCCCACCAGCTTCGCCAGCTCGCGCTCGCGCTCCGGCGCGCAGTCGAACTCCGCCGACCACTCGGCGAAGGTGCGCCCGCCGTCGGTGACCGGGCTGAGCTTCAGCGTCGCGACATAGTTCTCCACCCCCATGGGCGAGGCCAGGATCGAGTAGGTGCAGCACATCTCGAAGTCGGAGAGCGCGAGCAACTGCTCGCGGATGTTGCCGCCGCCCTTGAGGTTGAAGTTGCGGATGCAGCCGACCTTGTCCGATGGCTGGTTCTGCTCGATCCGGCTGTCGGCAATGGCGGGATGCCAGGACGGCAGGCCGTTGAAGTCGCGCACCGCCGCCCAGACCCGCTCGGCCGGCGCGTCGATGATGCTGGAGGTATAGACCTTGACCATCGGCTATTTCCGTTCGTCGCCGATGCCGGCACCGGTCAGCTTGGCGATCTCGCCGCCGCTGAGGCCGATCTCCTTGAGCAGGGAATCGACCAGCGGCGCCTGCGCGCGGTAGCGCAGGGCGGAGTTCACCACGTTGTCGGAGAAGGACATGCCGGCCTCGCTCGGCGCGCCGCCGCCGCCGCCGCCGGCCAGGCCGTCGACCTGCAGGATCTTGATCGAGTCGATCTGCTCCATCGGCCGCACCGACTCGCGGATGATGCCCTCGATCTTGTCGAGCAGCTTCATGCGCATGGCGCTGCCGCGGCTCTCCGGCGTCAGGGTGTTGGCCGCCTCGTTCATCAGCCGCTGGCCCTCGGCCTCGATCTCGTAGCGCAGGCGCGCGGCCAGGGCGCGGATCTTCTCCGCCTCGGCCTCGCCCTCGGCCACCAGGCGGGCGGCCTGGGCGCGGTCGTTGGCCGCGCCCTTCTCGCCCTCGGCCAGCACGCGCACGCGGATGGCCTCGCGCTGCGCGTCCTGCTCGGCGGCGATCAGCTCGATCGACTTGCGGCGTTCGGCGATCTCGGTCTCGCGGGCGGAGAAGACCCTCTCCTCCGCCGCCACGGCCTTGGCGCGGGCGGTCTCGGCCTCGGCCTGCGCCTCGCTCTGCGCCTTGGACTTGCCGGCGATGGCGATGGCGCGCTCCTGCTCGGCCAGCTCCAGGGCCTGGCGGCGCTCGACCTCGAGGCGCTGGATCTCGCGCTCGCGGGCGATGCGCTCCTCCTCCAGCGCCCGCTCCTGGGCGATGCGGGCGCGCTCGATCTCGAGCTGCGCCTGGATGCGCGCCGCCTCGGACGCGCGCTCGGACTCGGCGCGCTCGCGCGCCAGCTCGGCCGACTGCGCGGCACGGCGGGCCTCGATCTCCTGCTGCTGGATCAGGCGCGCGTACTCGCTCTCGCGGTCGATGTCGAGCTGGATCTTCTCCGCCTCCAGGTTCTTGTTGCGGATCTGGATCAGCGTGTCCTGCTCGATGTCGTTGCGGATCTTCTTGCGCCGCTCGATCTCCTCGGTCAGGCGCGTCAGGCCCTCGGCGTCGAACGCGTTGGAGGGGTTGAAGAACTCCATGTTGGTCTGGTCGAGCCCCGTCAGCGACACGGACTCCAGCTCCAGGCCGTTCTGCAGCAGGTCCTCGGCCACGGCGGCGCGCACGCGCTTGACGTACTCGCCGCGCTTCTCGTGCATCTCCTCCATCGACATCTCGGCGGCGACGGAGCGCAGGGCGTCGACGAATTTGCCCTCCACCAGCTCCTTCAGCGCGTCGGGCTGCAGGGTGCGGCGGCCCAGCGTCTGCGCCGCCATCGAGATGGCCTCGGGCGCCGGCTTCACGCGGACATAGAACTCCGCCACGACGTCGACCCGCATGCGGTTCTTGGTGATGAGGGCGCTCTCGCGCCCGCGCCGCACCTCCAGGCGCAAAGTGTTCATGCCGATCTCGGTGATCTGGTGCACGATCGGCAGCACGAAGGCGCCGCCGTTCATCACCACCTTCTGCCCGCCGAGGCCCGTGCGCACGAAGGAGATCTCCTTCGACGAGCGCCGGTAGAGCCGGTTCATGATCCAGATCACCAGCGCGATCAGGATCGCCAGGATGACGATCCCCACCACGATCCAGGCTATGGTCGCACCCTCCATGGCACCCTCCCCTTACGACTTGGCCGGCCGGCGCACGACCTGCGCCTTGGCCCGCGCCGGGGCGGGCCTGCCGCCCGCCTTGATGGCCTTGAACTTGCGCGTCTGCTCGGTCAGCGCCCGCTCGGTCGGCAGGCGCTCCATCGAGGAGGCGCCGTAGAAGCCGTTGATCTCCGGGCAGGCGCCCAGGATGTACTCGGCGTCGGCCGGCTCGCTGATCGGCCCGCCGTGGCAGAGCACCAGCACGTCCTGGCGCACGCCGCGCGCCGCCCTGGCCCAGGCGCGGATCCTCGGCACGCAGTCCTCGAGCGTCAGCGCCGTGCCGGCGCCGATGGCGCCGCCGGTGGTCAGCCCCATGTGGCAGACGACGATGTCGGCGCCGGCCTCGGTCATGGCCACGGCCTCGGCCTCGCTGAAGACATAGGGCGTGGTCAGCAGGTCCTTGGCATGCGCCAGGCGGATCATCTCCACCTCCAGCGCGTAGCTCATCCCGGTCTCCTCCAGGTTGGCGCGGAAGGTGCCGTCGATCAGGCCGACGGTGGGAAAGTTCTGCACCCCGGCGAAGCCCAGCGCCTTCAGCTGGTCGAGGAAGGGATCGAAGAGGCAGAAGGGATCGGTGCCGTTGACGCCGGCCAGCACCGGCGTGTGCCGGACCACCGGCAGCACCTCGCGCGCCATTTCGACCACGATCTCGTTGGCGTTGCCATAGGCCATGAGGCCGGCGAGCGAGCCGCGCCCCGCCATGCGGTAGCGGCCGGAGTTATAGATCACGATCAGGTCGATGCCCCCGGCCTCCTCGCATTTGGCGGAGAGGCCGGTGCCGGCGCCGCCGCCGACGATGGGCACGCCGTCGCGGGCCATCTGGTGGAAGTGCTTCAGCAGGCTCTGGCGGTCGAAACGCGGCATCGCGGGTCCTTCTACTCGGCGGCGCGGCTGGAACTGGCCGGCTGGATCTCCAGGAAGTTCGCCACCAGCGCGGCGGCGAAGGCGGGATCGTTGATGTTCTGCGGCAGGCGGATCAGGCGGCGCCGGTCGCTCTGCCGCACCGTCGCCACCAGCGCGTCGATCAGCGCCCTGTCGGCGGCCGGGTCCCAGAAGGGCTGGCCCGGGCTGTCCAGCAGCGAGACACCGCCCTCGGGAATCAGGAAACGCACCGGGCCGTCGCAGCGGTTGAGCTTCTCGCCGATCCAGCGGCCGAAGGCGGCGTTCTCCTCCGCCGTGGTGCGCATCAGCGTGACGTTGGCGTTGTGCACGTGCAGCGTCCGCCCGCGGAAGCGCTCCGGCACCGAATCCAGCGGGCCGAAGTTCACCATGTCCAGCGCGCCCAGCGAGCCGACATAGGGCAGGCGCGTGCGGATCACCGCGCCGAGGCGGTCCTCGCTCGCCGGAAAGACGCCGCCGACCAGCAGGTCGGCAATCTCGGTCGTGGTGACGTCGAGAAGGCCGGCCAGCAGGCCGCTGTCGGCCAGCTTCTCCATCGACTGGCCGCCGGTGCCGGTGGCGTGGAACACCAGGCAGTCGAAGCGCTCCTCCAGCGCCTTCTGCGCCATCTGCACGCAGGGCGTAGTGACGCCGAACATGGAGAGGCCCACCGCCGGCTTGGCGGCCGAGGCGGCGCGCGGATCGGCGCGGTGCGCGATCATGCCGAAGAGGGCGTTGGCGGCGTTCGACAGCACCTGCTCGGAGATGCGGTTGATGCCCTGCACGTCGGTCACCGAGTACATCATGCAGATGTCCGACGGCCCGACGTAGCGCGCGACGTCACCCGAGGCGACGGTGGAGACCATGAGCTTGGGCACGCCGATCGGCAGCGCGCGCATCGCCGGCGTCGCCAGCGAGGTGCCGCCCGAGCCGCCGGCCGAGATCACGCCGCCGACGTCGCGCCGCAGCGGCAGGAAGCGGGCGAAGGCCTCGGCCATGGCGATGACGGCGCTGCCGCGGTCGCCGGTGAAGACGCCGGCGGTGCCCTTGGGATGATGGCGCGCCACCTCCATCGGGCCGACCATGGCCGAGGAGGGCTTCTGCGAGGTCGAGAGGTCGACGGTGACCACGCTGAGCCCCAGGCGCTGCAGCTTGTTGGCGAGGAAGCCGAGCTCCCGCGCCTTGGTGTCGAAGGTGCCGCAGACATAGGCGGCGCGGCCGATCGTCCGGGCCACCGGTACAGCGGCTGCCGGACTGGGCGGCGGCGGCGGCTCGGCCTGCGTCATGGCCGGAGAGGGTCGGCTTGGAGCGGCCGGCCGGCTCTCCATCAGCGGATTGCCGCTGGACCAGCGGGTCGGCGCGCGCGGCGTCGACCAAGCCGCGCCGGACAGCGGGCCGCTTTCTTCCGGCGGCGGCTCGTCGGCGCGGCGCACGCGGAAGACCGTGGGTTCCTCGGCCGCCGGCGGCGGCGCCTCCGGCTCGGCCGGTGCTTCCTCCACCGTCTCGCCGTGCGTCGCCATGCCGAGCAGGCGCTGCTGCAGTTCGCTGTCGGCCGCCAGCTCGGCCGCCGGCAGCTCGCGCACCAGTCGGCCGTTCACCATGATGCCGACGCGGTTGGCCACCGCCGTGGCGACGCCGATGTTCTGCTCGATCAGCAGCACGGCGATCTCGCCCTCGTCGGCCAGGCGCCGCAGCATGGCCTCGACCTGCTGCACGATGACCGGGGCCAGGCCCTCGGTCGGCTCGTCCATCACCAGCAGCGCCGGGTTGGCCAGCAGGGCGCGGCCGATGGCCAGCATCTGCTGCTCGCCGCCGGAGAGCTGCGAGCCGCCATTGCGCTTGCGCTCGGCCAGGCGCGGGAAGGCCTGGTAGATGCGCTGCACGGTCCAGGCGCCCTTGCGGCCGGAGCGCTGCGCCAGCCGCAGGTGCTCGTCCACCGTCAGCGAGGGCCAGACCCGGCGGCCCTGCGGCACGTAGCCGATGCCCTGGGCCACCACGGCGTTGGGCTCCAGCCCCAGGATCTCCTGCCCCCTCAGGCGGACCGAGCCGCCGGCGGCGCGGGTCAGGCCCATGACGGCACGGCAGAGCGTGGTCTTGCCCATGCCGTTGCGCCCGACGATGGCCAGGATGCCCTGGTCCAGCGTCAGGCTGACGCCCTGCAGCACGTGGCTCTGGCCGTAGTAGACCTGCAGTTCGCTGACCTGCAGCAGCGGCGCGTCAGCCATGACCGGCCCCCAGGTAGATGCGCTGCACCTCGCGGTCGGACTGGATTTCCTCGGGCGTCCCCTCGGTGAAGAGCTGGCCGTTGTGCATCACGGTCACGCGCTCCACCACGCGCAGCGCGACGTCCAGGTCGTGCTCGATGATGATGTAGCCGATGTGGGCCGGCAGCGCGGTGAGGATCTGGATCAGGTCGCGGCGCTCGACCGGCGAGAGGCCGGCGGCGGGCTCGTCGAACAGGATGAAGCGCGGCGCGCCGGCCAGCGCCATGGCGATCTCGAGCTGGCGCTGCTGGCCGTGCGCCAGGTCGGCGACCGGCATCGCCGCCAGCAGGTCCAGGTGGACGGCGTGCAGCAGCTCGCGCGCCGCCGTCATGGTCACGTCCCCCTCGCGCGGGCGCAGCCAGGAGAAGCGGTTGCGGCCGACGCCGCGCACCGCCATCAGCACGTTGTCCAGCACGGTGAGGCCGCGGAACAGCAGCGAGGTCTGGTAGGTCCGGCGCAGGCCGCGGCGGATGCGCTCGTGCGCCGGCAGATCGGTCACGTCCTCGCCGAAGAAGCGGATGCGGCCGGATGTGGGCGGGAAATCGCCGGTGATGGCATTGAACAGCGTGGTCTTGCCCGCGCCGTTCGCCCCCAGCACCGCCCGCCGCTCGCCGGCGCGCACCGTCATGGAAAGGTCGCTGACCGCCAGCAGCGCGCCAAAGGCCCGGCTGACGCCGCGAAGCTCGAGAGCGTTCGCGGCGCCCGCCTGGGCGATCCGGTGCGTGGCGGCGGCCAGCGACATGGGTCAGTTCACTCCGTCAGCCGGGCCGCTCAGGGGCAGCTCGGGTTGTCGCGGCTGGCAGGACCCAGGGCCAAGAACGCGGCCCGGTCCATGTTCAGCACCTGGTCGACCTGCGGGATGACCTTGACGACCTTGTTGTAGAGCTTGCCGTCGGCGCCTTCGCTCACCTCGGTCAGGAAGATGTCGGCGACGCCGTTGCGGTTCTCGTCCAGGTGGACCATGCCGGTCGGCGTGTCGAGCGTCAGGCCGGTCAGCGCGGCGCGGAACTTCGCCTGGCCGTCCGACAGGTCGCCCTGCACCTGGTCGAGGGCGGTCAGCACCGCCTTGGTCTCGACGTAGTAGCCGTGGGCGAAGAGCGAGGGCGAGGGGAAGCCGTTCGGATAGGCCTTCTGGTAGGCGGCGACGAAAGCCTTCCAGCGCGGGTCGTCCCAGTTGTCGGCGATCGGGCCGGCCGAGGGCGTGCCGATCAGCGCGTCCTTGCGCTTGCCCTCGCTGCCCAGCACCGTCTGGTCGGCGGTGATGGAGCCGGCGATGATCGGCTTGTCGCCACCCGCCTGCTCGAACTGGGTCAGGAAGTTCACCGCGTCGGCGCCGCCGAGCGCGACGTAGATCGCGTCCACGTCATCCGGGATGGAGGCGACGATCGAGGAGTAGTCCTTGTTGCCGATCGGCACCCAGAACTTATCGACCACGCGGCCACCCGCCTCGCAGAAGGGCAGCATGAAGCCCATGACCTGCGAATAGGGGAAGCCGTAGTCCTCGGCGATGGTCACCACGGTCTTGTAGCCCTTGGCGTTGTAGGCGTACTCGCCGAGGCCGGCCTGCCACTGCACGCCGTCGGTGGTGAAGCGGAAGAAGTTGGGCGCCGGGTCGCGCAGCGTGGTGTCGGCCGCGGCCGAGGTGCCATTGACGAAGGTCACCTGCGGCTGGGTCTTGGCGTAGTCGCGCATCGCCAGGCCCTCGTCGCCCGACAGGGGGCCGATCAGGATGTCGACCTTGTCCTGCTCCACCAGCTTGCGCGCCGCGGCGATGGCGCTGTCCGGCGAGGCGTCGGACGAGCCGGTGATGACCTCGATCTTCTTGCCGCCGGCCATCATCCCGGCCTCGTCGAAGGCCAGGTTGGCGCCGCGCATGGAATCCTCGCCCAGCACCGTGAAGGCGCCTTCGAGCGTCGCCAGCACGCCGATCTTGATGCTGTCGGCGGCAGAGGCCGCGCCCGCCGCGATCCCGAGCGCGAAGGCGCCGGCGGCGGAAGCGAGCAGGACCCGTCTGGATAGTGCGTACATCAGCTTTCCTCCCATTCGTTGCCGTTGCCGGGGCCTGCTGGCCGCCGGGTGTTCATGTGCCGCGTGCGCCGCGGTTCTTGGCCAGACGCTGCAGGAGCCGGTCCCAGAGGCCCAGCACCCCGTCGGGCGAGAAGAGGACGACGGCCAGGAACGCGCCGCCGATCACCAGGTTGAAGCGTTCGCGGTCGATCAGGTCGATGGCGAAGTTGTCGAGCAGCACGAAGATCAGCGCGCCGATGAAGGGACCGCTGGGCCGTCGCAGGCCGCCGAGGATGGCGATGATCAGGATGTTGATCGCCGCGTCGACGTCGATCGAGCCCGGCGAGATGCGGCCGTTGTACCAGACCGTCAGCAGCCCGCCGACGCCGGCCAGCAGCCCGGCCACGGCATAGGCGGCGACGCGGTGCGCCGCGACGTTGAAGCCCAGCGCCGCCATGCGCCGCGGATTGTCGCGCAGCGCCTGCAGCGCGATGCCGAAGGTCGAGCGCGAGAGCCAGAGCACCAGCAGGTAGCCGGCGAGCGCCGCGCCCATCGAGAGGTAGTAGAAGGCCAGCGGCTGGCGCCAGTCGACGCCGAAGACCATCGGCGGCGCCAGGCCGGCATAGCCACGGTGGCCGTTGAAGATATCGTAGTTCTGCTGGCAGAAATAGAAGAAGGCCACGCCCACCGCGAGCGTGATCATGATGGTGTAGATGCCCTCGGTCCTGACCGAGAGCAGGCCGATCAGGGTGGCGAAGAGCACCGCCACCAGCAGCGCCGCCGGGATCGCCAGGGTCCAGTGCCAGCCGGCGCCGCCGCCGGTGTAGCCGAAGAGGATGGCATAGAGGTAGCCGGCCATGCCGGCGATCGCCATCTGCGCCAGCGAGACCATGCCGCCATAGCCCGCCAGCAGCATCAGCGACAGCGCGATGAGGCCGAGGAAGAAGGCCTGCGCGCCGATCTGCACGATCCAGAAGTCGTTGGCGACGAAGGGATAGACCAGCAGCAGGGCGAGGATCGCCAGGTGCCAGGGCCGGATCGCGGCCAGCCAGCCGAGGCGGCGGCTCATGGCAGGCGCGGCGGGAGCGATGCTCGTCATCAGCGCCGCCTGCCCATGATGCCCTGCGGGCGGATCGCCAGCACCACGACCATGATGACGAAGGTGTAGACCACGCCGTAGGTCGGCGAGTAGGCGAGGCCGAACTGCTCGGCCAGGCCGATCAGCAGCGCGCCGATGGCGGCGCCGGTGATCGAGCCCATGCCGCCGACGATGGTCACCACCAGCGAGGCGAGCAAATAGCGCACGTCCTCGCCCGGCGCGATGGAGAGCGCGGTGCCGCCCACCACCCCGGCGAAGCCGGCGAGACCGGCGCCGATGGCGAAGGTGCAGGCGAAGAGCAGGTGCACGTTGACGCCAGTCGCCTGCAGCATGGCGCGGTCGTCGACCCCGGCGCGGATCATCATGCCGATGGCGGTGCGGTTGAGGAACAGCCAGAGGCCGAGGCCGATCAGGACGGCGGCGCCCAGCACCACCAGGCGATAGACCGAGTAGACCTTGACCAGGGCCAGCGGCACCGTGCCGGTGAGGAAGTCCGGCGCCTCGAACTGGTAGGTGTTGCCCGACCAGATCCACAGCATGAGGTCGGCCAGCACGATGGAAATGCCGATCGTCACCATGGTCTGCCGCATGTCCTGGCCTTCCATGCGGCGGAAGATCACGAACTGCAGCACCAGCCCGACCAGCGCCATGCCGAGGAAGCCGGCGGCGACGCCGAGCCACCAGGAGCCGGTCCACTTGATGACCGACCAGCCGAGGTAGGCGCCCAGCAGGTAGAGCGAGCCGTGCGCCAGGTTGACGTTGCGCATCAGCCCGAAGACCAGGGTGAAGCCGCTGGCGACGAGGAAGTAGAGCGCCGCCAGCGTGATGCCGTTCATCAGGGTCAGCAGGAAGAGCTTCACCCCGCCCGGCGCCTTCACCTCGGGATAGGAGGCCATGAGCACCGCCGCGGCCAGCAGCAGCGCGACCAGCCCCACGGCGACGATGCGCCGTCGGTTGACAGGGCGGGGCTCAGCCATGCCGGAAGCCTTCGCCGTCGCAGCAGTCCCCCCTCTCCCCGCTTCGGCGGGGAGAGGGTCGGGGTGAGGGGTGTCGGTCGTTTGCGACACTGCGGCAGCGCGATAAGAAACCGCCCCTCACCCTGCCCTCTCCCCGCCGAAGCGGGGAGAGGGAAGAGCCTTCGCTCAGCGTGAAGGGCCGTAAGTCCATCGCCGCCTCAGACCGCGATGCGCTGACGCTGCGGCGTCGCGTCGGGGACCTTGTGGAAGCTGCCGTCCTTCATGATCGCCAGCAGGCGGTTCTTGTCCTGCAGGATGCGGATATTGGCCAGCGGGTCGCCGTCGACCAGCAGCAGGTCGGCGAGGTAGCCGGCCTTGACGTGGCCCAGCTCGTTCGGCCGGCCCATGATCTCGCCGCCGTGCTTCGTCGCCGCCAGCAAGGCTTCCATCGGGCTCATGCCGACCATCTCGACCAGGTACTCCAGGTCCTTGGCGTTCTGGCCGTGCGGCGTCCAGGCGAAGCCGTAGTCGCCGCCGGGCAGCACGCGGATGCCGCGCTTGACCATCTTGCGCATGGTCTCGACCGCGACTTCCAGCTCGCGCGCGTAGTAGATGCCGAGCGGCGAGTTCGCCGTGATGCCCCAGGGCCCGGCATTGCGCGCCGTGTTGACCAGCCAGCCGAGGCCCGGCGCGACGAAGTGGCGGTCCTTCGCCGCCTCCAGCATGTCGAGCGTTTCCTCGTTGCAGTAGCTGGCGTGGTAGATGATCTCGATCCCGTACTTGATGCACTGGCGCACCGAGAGGTCGGAGCGCGCATGGGCGCAGACACGCTTGCCGCGCCGCTTGGCCTCGCGCACAGCCATCTCGATCTCGACCTCGTCCATCGGCGACTCCTCCGCCTTGGTGTCGGTCATCTCCTCGCCGCTGAGGTTGAGCTTGATCAGGTCGACGCCGTACTTGATGAACATGCGCACGGCCTTGCGCATCTCCTCCGGGCCGGTGACCACCCAGCCGAAGGACATGGCCTGCGCGTCGACGTGCGGCGGGTTGGTATCGCCGAGGCCGCCCAGGGTGGCGATCTCCTGGCTGTTGGCCAGGTAGCGTGGGCCGGGCACCCAGCCCTTCTCGATGGCATCGCGCACCACGACGTCGAGCCGCGGCTTGGCCGCCGCGGCGCCGACGCAGGAGGTCCAGCCGTGGTCGAGATAGGTCTTGGCCACGGTGCAGGCGAAGACGGCGTGCTCCTCCGGCGGCATGCGGAAGATGGCATCGAGCGAGCCGGCGTTGTTCCAGGACAGGTGCGTGTGCGCCTCGGTCATGCCGGGCATCAGGGTGCAGCCGGCGCCGTCGATCACCGTGGCGCCGGCGCCGGGAACCGAGCGGCTGCCGCGGCCGACCTGGCGGATACGGTTGCCCTGCACCAGCACCTCGCCGGTGAAGGGATGCTCGCCGCTGCCGTCGAAGACGCGGACGTTGGTGAAGAGCACGTTGCCCATCGGGGTCCTCCCTGAACCCATTGCTTCCACCCGCGGCCGCTGTCGCGGCTCTTGGCGGGACACAGGATTGCGCGGCGCTAGCGGCGGGCCATCAGGAACTCCCTGAGCTGCCCGTTCACCGCCTCGGCGGCCTCGAATGTCGTCCAGTGGCCGCAGCGCGGCAGGATCTGCGCCCGCGCGCCCCTGATGCGCTCGGCCAGCGTGCGCGTGACCGAGGGCGGGGCGACGGCATCGTCCTCGCCGGTCAGCAGCAGGGTGGGACAGGCGATGCGCGTCGCATCCGCCGCCTCGGCCGCGGCCAGCGCCTCGCAATTGGCGGCATAGCCGGCGGGGTCCTGGCGCATGATCATCTCGCGCACCAGCGCCACGGCGACGGGATTGCCCTGCTTGGTATGGCTGGAGGTGGCGGCGGCGACGATCTGGTCGGCGATCTCGGCCATGCCCTCGGCCCGGGCCTTGGCGGCGCGGGCCTTGAGGGCCGCGCGCGCCTGGTCCGGCGGGGCGATCAGCGCGCCGCAGAAGGCCAGCGCCCCGACCAGCCGGGGTGCGCGCAGCGCCAGGTGCTGGGCAACGATGGTCCCCATGGAATGCGCCACCACCACGGCGCGCTCGATGCCAAGGGTCCGGGCCAGCGCCTCGACCTTCTCCACCAGCGCGGCGATGGTCAGCGCGCCGCCGCCCAGCGGCGAGCGCCCGCTGCCCGGCAGGTCGGGCCGCACGACGCGGTGGCCACCGAGGATACCCATCTGCGGCGTCCAGGTGTTCGAGGTGCCGCCGAGGCCGTGCAGCAGCAGGACGGGCGTGCCCTCGCCCGCCACCTCCACCGCCAGACGCTCGGCGACCAGGGTGCTCATGCCGCCTGCTCCGCCTGGCCGCGCCGCACCACGCGGTTCTCCAGCACGCCGATGCCGCCGATCTCGATGGTCACGCGGTCGCCGGCCGCCAGGTACTTCGGCGGCTTGAAGCCGATGCCGACGCCGGCCGGCGTGCCGGTGGCGATCAGGTCGCCCGGCAGCAGGGTGATGCCGGCCGACAGCGTCTCGATCAGGGTCGGCACGTCGAAGATCAGGTCGCGGGTGTTGGCATTCTGCCTGAGTTCGCCGTTCACCCAGCAGCGCACCTCGGTGTCGGTCAGGTCCAGTTCCTCGGCGGTCACCGCCACCGGGCCCATGGGGCAGAAGCTGTCCTGCGACTTGCCGATCAGCCACTGGCTGTGCTTGCCCTGCAGGTCGCGCGCCGTCACGTCGTTGACGATGGAATAGCCCCAGACGTGCTCCAGCGCCCTGGCCTTGGGGATGCCCCGGCCGCCCTTGCCGATGACCACCAGCAGCTCGGCCTCGTAGTCGATGGCGCTGGAGATGGCTGGGTCGAGCAGGATCGGCGCGCCGGGGCCGGTCACGCACTCCGGCACCTTGGAGAAGACGATCGGCGCCTTGGGCACGTCGCCCTGGGGGGCGGAGGAATCGAAGCCCGAGCGGGCGAACTCACGCGCGTGCTCGTGGTAGTTCTTGCCGACGCAGAAGATATTGCGACGCGGTCGCGGGAAGGGCGCGCGCAGGCCGACGCTGTCCAGCGGCAGGGAGACATCGGCCAGCGGCAGGGGCCGGCCGGCCACATGGGCCTGGACCACGGCCATGACGCCCTCGCCCGCCAGAGCGGGGTCGAGGCTATAGGGCCGGACCCTGCCCTCGGCGTCCAGCAGGCCGACGCCCAGGGCGCCCGCGCGCTCGTAGTGGATCAGCCGCACCCGACTTTCCTCCCGGCACTTTCTTGTTTGATCCAATGTTGAACCATTGGTTCATTGCAAAAGTGTCGCACCGCCACCCAAGCAGAGTCAAGGCTTCCTGAGGACTCTCGCCTCGCCTCTTGCGGCATTGCGGGATATGGTTCATAAATGGTTCAAGATGCTTGAGCCAAAGGACGATGCCATGGGCTCGATGGGACAACCGCCCTTGGGGCAGGCCGGCCGCCTGCAGCAGGTGGCCGCCGCCTTGAAACAGCAGATCCTGACCGGTGCCTGGCCGGTCGGCAGCCAGGTGCCGCCCGAGCGCAGCCTGGCCGAGGTGCATGGCCTGGCCCGCAACACCCTGCGCCGGGTGCTGAAGGACCTGGAGGACGAGGGACTGCTGGAACGCCATGTCGGGCGCGGCACCTTCGTGCGCGCCCTGCCCCGCCAGCCGCAGGGCGCGGCGGCCGCCGGGTCGGCGGTCGGCCCCGATTTCTCCCTGCGGCTCAAGGGTGCCTCCCCCGCCGACCTGATGGAGGTGCGCCTCATCATCGAGCCGCAGGTGGCCGCCCTGGCCGCCGCCCGCGCCTCGGCCGAGGAGATCCAGGCGATCGACCAGGCGCTGCGCAACTCGGTCGCCGCCAAGGGCCTGGCCGAGTTCGAGCACTGGGACGCGCAGCTGCACCTGGCGATCTTCCGCGCCGCCAAGAACCAGATCATGTCGGCCTGGTGCGAGGCCATCAACCAGGTGCGCAACGAACCCGAGTGGTACCGCCTGAAGAAGCGCAGCGTGACGCCCGAGCTGCGCCTGACCTACGACCGCGAGCACGGCGGCATCGTCCAGGCGATCAAGGACCGCGACCCGGAGGCCGCCCGCAAGCTGCTGGCCAAGCACCTGTCACGGGTTCGGGACAGCCTGCTGGGGCTGGACTAGCCCTCCCGCCTGCCCGACCGCGCCGCGGGACGCACGGACCGGGCCGCCCGTTCAGAGCCGTATTTTAGGCTTCGCTTCCAGAGTGGCTGCCTTAGTCTGACCCTCCTGCAACGCGAGGCATGGGGGGCCAGCATGCGACAGCAGACAGATCCACACCCGGGTGGGCACCGAGGTGACGGCACGGCGTACCTGCGCCACGCGCTGGTGGCCCTGCTGCTGGCCTTCGCCCTCCTGTCGACGCTGGGCGCGGGCGCGGCGCGGGCCGAGGCGCAGCCGACCGGCCGCACGGTCAAGGCCGTGTTCCTGATGAACCAGAGCGGCGTGCTGCTGGGCAGCTACCGCAGCCAGGGCAATGGCACCTGGCTGATCCTCGACAAGGCCGGCAAGAAGCAGGGCAAGCTGCGCGAGATCAGCCGGGACAACAACTCGGTCTATCTGTCCGAGGACCAGAGCGGCGCCTACGTGCTGCTCGACCTGCCGCAGCGCATGATGTTCTACGCCGAGGGCGGACAGAAGCTGCAACCGCTCTTCACCATCGCCTGGGCCGAGGCCGATCCGCCGACCGGCCACACCCTGACGCTGGTCGAGTACGTCTCCTCCGACGGCAAGTCCTTCGGCTCCTTCCGCAGCCAGGACGGCGGCAAGTGGGCGGAGAGCGACGGCAAGGGACAGGAGCGCTTCTACTTCGTCGAGATGGGGCGCGAGAAGACCGCGGTCCACCTGCTCGACCGCAGCCGCGGGCTCGAGGTGCACATCGACCTCAAGGGCGACGTCATCACCTGGAACTACGTCGGCAAGCAGCGCCTGACCGCCTACCGCATCGTCACCGAGCAGTAGCGCCACGGCTGACGGACGCGGGGTCCTAGGCCGCGTCCTCCAGGATCATGTCGCTGGCCTTCTCGGCGATCATGATGGTCGGCGCGTTGGTATTGCCGGACGTGATGGTCGGCATGATCGAGGCATCGACCACGCGCAGGCCCTCGAGGCCGTGCACCTTGAGGCGCGCGTCCACCACCGCGTTCGGGTCGTCACCCATGCGGCAGGTGCTGACCGGGTGGAAGATGGTGGTGCCGATGTCGCCCGCGGCCTTGGCCATGTCGGCCTCGGTTGCGACCTGTGGGCCGGGCTTGTACTCCTCCGGCGCGTGCGGGGCGAAGGCCTTGCTTTGCAGCACGATGCGGCGGGTCAGCTTGATCGCCTCCACCGCCACCTGGCGGTCGCGCTCGGCCGAGAGGTAGTTCGGCCGGATCGCCGGCGCCGCCAGCGGGTCCGGCCCCTTCAGGCGGACATGACCGCGACTCTCGGGCCTGAGGTTGCAGACCGAGGCCGTAAAGGCGGCGAAGGGGTGCAGCGGATCGCCGAACGTCTCCCGGCTCAGCGGCTGCACGTGGTACTCCAGGTTCGGCATGTCGAACTCGGGGCCCGAGCGGGTGACGGCGCCGAGCTGCGAAGGCGCCATAGTCATGGGCCCGCGCTTGGTCAGCAGGTACTGCGCCGCCATGCCGGCCTTGCCGATCAGGCTGTTGGCCGTGGCGTTCAGCGTCTTCAGGCCCTTGACCTTATAGATCAGGCGCAGCTGCAGGTGATCCTGCAGGTTCTCGCCCACGCCCGGCAGGGCGTGCAGCGGCTGCACGCCGTTGTCCTTGAGCACCGCCGGGTCGCCGATGCCGGAGAGCTGCAGCAGGTGCGGCGAGTTCACGGCGCCGGCCGAAAGGATCACCTCGCGGTGCGCCGTCACTGCCACCTCGCGGCCCTCGTGGCGCACCACCAGGCCGGTGACGCGCTTGCCCGCCAGCGTGAGCCGCAGCGCCTGCGCGTGGGTCCAGAGTGTCAGGTTGGGCCGCGTCAGCGCCGGCTTGAGGAAGCCCTTCGCCGTGGTCCAGCGCACGCCGCGCTTCTGGTTCACCTCGAAATAGCCGCAGCCCTCGTTCGTCCCGCGGTTGAAGTCGTCGACCTTGGGGATGCCGTGCTCCGCCGCCGCCTCGCGGAAGGTATCGAGCACCTTCCAGGTGAGGCGCATGTCCTCGACCCGCCACTCGCCGCCCTGGCCGTGCAGGTCGTCGGCGCCGCGCACCCGGTCCTCGCTGCGCTTGAAGTAGGGCAGCACGTCGTCCCAGCCCCAGCCGGGATTGCCGAGCTGGCGCCAGTGGTCGTAGTCGCTGGACTGGCCGCGCATGTAGATCATGCCGTTGATCGCCGAGCAGCCACCGATCACCTTGCCGCGCGGATAGTTCAGCGCGCGGCCGTTCAGGCCAGGCTCGGCCTCGGTCTTGAAGCACCAGTCGGCGCGCGGATTGCCCATGGCATAGAGGTAGCCGACCGGAATGTGGAACCAGATCCAGTCGTCCTTGCCGCCGGCCTCCAGCACCAGCACGCGGTGCCTGCCGTTGGCGCTGAGGCGGTTGGCCAGCACGGCGCCGGCCGACCCGGCGCCAACCACCACGTAGTCGAAGCTCTGCTCTGCGCCTGTCTGCACGTCCGCGTCCCTCCGCTCGACCCGGACTTGCTAGACCGCTGCCAGCGTAGCGTCAATTGGCGTGGCCGCCCGCTCGCTCGCTGGCATTGCGGGCGCGCACCGCCAGCAGGCCCTGATGCTCCGGCCAAAGCACCAAGGCTTCGTCGAGCAGCCCATCGGCCTCGTCATGACAACCGACCAGCAGCAGGGCAAGACCCAGGCTGCACCAGTCGAGAGGCGCTTCAGGCGCATGCGCGCGCGCCGTGGCGACGGCCTGCAGCGTTGCGTCTCGTTCCCCGGATTCCCCGCTGACCAGCGCCAGGAGCACCCTCAGGTTCGGCGACCAGGGGATGAGCGAAACCAGCCGACGGGCCTCCGCCAGCGCGGCGCGCGAGTCCTTGATGGCCCGGCAGAGCTCCACCCAGCGCAGCAGCAGGGCTGTATCGTCCGGACGCTCGGCCAGGGCCGCCGCCAGATGCGGCCTCGCCTGCTCATGCGCAGCATCGGCCATCAGCAGGCGCGCAATCTCCGACTCGGCGGCTCCGGGCCGGCCCTGCGCCAGCGAGATCGCCTCCAGCATCCGCACGGCCAAGGCACGATTGCCGCGCCGCGCAGCCCGCAGCGCCAGCCAGTACTGCGTCAGCGGGTGTTTCGCGTCACGCAGCGCCGCAAAGCTGCGCTGGCTGACCAAGCCCGCGACCCGATCGGCCACCAGCGTCTCGAAGATGGCAAAGAGCTCCGCATCGTAGAAGCGACTGCCAGACAGTTGGCGCGGGCCCTGGTAGTGCTTTTCGCCATACTGGCCACTGCGCTTGGCCTCGGCGGAGAGTGCCGCGGCCACCTCATGTTCCTGGACCGGCAGTTCAAGCCAGCGCAGCAGAGCGCGCAGGGTCGCCTCGCCATCGGCCACCAGCGCTTCGTAGCGCAGGACGAACGCGTCCGGCACGCCGGGATCGATCCATTTCGCGTGGAAGTCCTCAAGCCACAGCGCCCGCGCCGCCAGCCACAGCATGAGGTGGTGCCGCTCGCTGGCCAGCGTCTCCCCGAGTTCGGCGGCATAGAGTTCGCGGTCGGAAAGGGCGCCTGGCACCGGATCGCGGTACTGCACCAGGTAGCGCACGCCGGGCAGGTCCGTCGGCAAGGTCAGGTCGAAGTCGTGGTTCTTCTGCAGACGAATCGGGCTGACCTGCCGGCTGCAGGGAATCGTCCTGCAGCAGCCGGCTATCTCGTAGAACTCGCAGTAGGTCGCCGAGCGGCCAGCCACCGCCAGCAGCAACCGCACCAGATAGTGGTGTCCCGACCGCGGTACAGACACGCTGAGCAGGTTCATGAGGAGCTCCGAGGGATGCACTGAGAGGCAACCGCACCGCCGCCTCGGCACCACTTCCACACCGGCCGTCCAGCGACCAGCCCGGCGGGCACGACGACACTCTAGGCCAGCAGCTCGGGCAGCCGCGCCGCCAATGTGCTGGCCGAAAGCTGGCTTGCCACGTCCTTGGCGCCCTGCCGCGCCAGGCGCGCCGCCGCCGCCCGATCGCGCGAAATCCAGTCGCAATACTCGGCCGCATGGTCGATGTCCGGGTCCGCCCAGACAGTGCCGGGCTGAAAGGGCCCTTCGGCATTGCGCAGCACGGTCTCCTGCCAACGTA
This sequence comes from Pseudomonadota bacterium, assembly GCA_029781795.1. Taxonomy (GTDB): domain Bacteria; phylum Pseudomonadota; class Alphaproteobacteria; order Kiloniellales; family JACOMY01; genus JAKOWB01. The sequence goes on from JAKOWB010000096.1 coordinate 42,379, forward strand.
CAAGGCACGCATTCTCGGGCCGCATGAAGTCCATATTGCCGGAATAGGCCGTGGCGACGACCGGGACGCCCAGCAGCATCGCCTCGGCCATAGTGTAGCCGAAGCCCTCCGCGCGGTGCAGCGAGAGGTAGAGGTCAAGGCAGGCCATCAGTCCCTCGACCTCGGCGCGCGGCAGGACGTCCGTCACAAGGTAGAGCTCGACACCGGCACCCTGCATCAGCATGCGCAAGGCGCGCACCACGCCAGCGTGCTGCGGGCGGTCGCCGCCGGTCATCTTGACCACCGCGGCGACATCGGACCGGCCCGCGAAGGCGCGCGCGATCGCTTGCGCGGCAGCCATGGGGTTCTTGCGCTCGACCCCGCTGCTGGCATCGAAGACGAAGCCGGCCAGGAAGCGATCCTGCGGCAGGCCGAAATGCGCGCGACCGAAGGCTCGCGCGCGGTCAACGTCCACTTCGACAACGCAAGAGACGGGCGTACAGGGCCGGCCGGTTGCCTTGGAGATCGAATCAGCGGTGAAGCGGGACAGACCCCAGAGACGGTCATACTTCTCGAGCCGCCGGGCCCAGGCGGGGTGGAGGTCGCGCTGTTCCCAGGCCAGGTAGCCGATCGACTCGCGTCCCTTGAAGAAGGCGGCGGGAAAGATCTCGTCCAGATCGTACTGCCTATGCGGATAGCCGACGATCAGGTTGCGCGGCGCACCGAAGTCGAAATCGGGATAGAGGTCACCGATGGTCAGGTCGGCCGCCATCGTCTGATTGGTCAGTACTTGGCGTGTCACCTCGTAGCCCGACCGACGCAGACCCTGCTCCAGGCCGAGGGCGACATTCCCCAGGCCAATGGGGCTTCGGAAGTGTCCGAAGAGGTTGATACCAGTTGGATTGGGCACCAGGCCCGGCAAACCCGACGCACCCTTCCCGTCCGGGCCGGACCGCAGCAGAGCGCTCTCCACTTCTGTGACTGCCGAGGCCGGCAGGCCGCGCTTGCCGCACCACCATTCCAGATAGGCCCGTCGTGGCCGGGGCGCGGCAAGATCGACCGAAAAGGGTAGCAGCAGATCGTTCAGACTGCCGTCCCGCGCCTGCCTGGCGACCACCGCCGCGCGGCCAATCAATCCCGGCAACAGCCGGGCGCCGCGCCCGAAGACCGGCGACTTTCGCAGCCGCCGTGCAAGCCTGAGCATGCGCGGATGCCGCTGCAGGAAAGCATAGAGCCTCTGGCCAAACGCCACCAACGCCGCGGAGTCGCCGTGGCGTGCGCGCTGTTCGATCCACCAGTCGAGCAGCACGACATCGTCGTGATCGAAACAGCGCCGCTCTTGCAGATGTGGCAGCAGACCCAGCAGGAAGAGGCGGCCAAACCCGTCCCGCCGCAGTACCTCGAGCAAGGCCGGCACCTGCCGAAGATAGGCGCAGAGGCGAGCCAGGCTGCGCACCGGATCGAACGTGGCTGCGAATCGAGCCACCTGGTCGGAAACTTGCCAGCGCTCGGTCAGGGCCCGCGCGCCCTCGGCCTGGAAGGCGGCGCGATCCTGGTCCAACAGCCGCGGGAAGCGTTGCTGAAGATTCGAGTCGGCCGAGAAGATTCGCCGCAAGGCGAGAGCTGCGCCACAGGCTGCCAAGCGCCGCGAGCCGCGTCGCTCCACCGCCCAGACGTCGGCCGCCTCCAGTGCCGCCCCGGTAGCGGCGTACTCCGCGCGCAGATGCTCCTGACACCAGGACATGAAGATGGAGGGGTAGAGGACGTCGTTGTAGTTCAGTGCCTGCAGATCGGCCCGCGCATCGTGGATGCGCGCCAGGAACAGCGGCAGATTGACATGATCGCTGGGTGCCGCGAGCAGCGGTGCGACAAGCTGCGACGCCGATGGCCAGGCCGTCCAGGCCGGGATGCTGAATCGCTCCGCCCATTTCAGCTCTGTCCGCAAGTCGGCTGTAAGCGACAGCGACCCGCAGGCTGCAAAGGCATAAGGAAGGGACTGGTAGTGGGCTTGCTCTGCCGACGCCAGTTCGGCGGCGTAGTAGTCGCCCAATGCCTGCAGATTCAGATTGAGCGCCGGTTGGCTCCGGTGATCGTGGCGCGACAGCCGTCCGCGTTCCCAGTCAAACCCGCTGAAATGAATCGAGACGGGCGGCTTGCCGTCCAGCAGCCAACAATCCGATGGACCGCCGTCCAGCGCGGCCCAGCGCAGCGGCCGCTCGTGCAGATTCCAGTAGGCGACGTTGAGCCGTGGATCGCGGCAGACGGCGACACCGTCAGCGAATGCCAGCGACCAGTTGAAGGCGTTCTGTTCGTGTTGCGTGCCGAGTGCGGCGAGAAAAGCGCCGGGCGCGCTCACCAGCCGAGACCACTGCGCGATGAAGCTCGTCATCGAGGGACCCGGACGCATCAGGAAGATCCCGGCATTCATCATGCCGGCAGCAGCCAGGTCTCCGAGCGACGGGCGGTCGAAAGGCCGCTCCGCCGGCAAGGGCGAGAGAACGTGCGGTGTGACCACCAGACTGGCGTCCGGCGCGCAGTCCAGCAGCGGCGCCGGGTCGGCGAAGAAACACTGGTCGGCGTCGGCATAGAGGACGGGGACCTGGTAGCGTGCGAGCAAATGCCCGACCAGATAGGGCTTGAGCGCGCAGCAGAAATCCGAGGCAGTCAGCTTGGCCGCCAGCCAGAAGACGTTGTCGACCTCCAGGTCGTCCAGGGTAAGGAACCGCACCCAAGGCAGCTCCTCGAATCCCGGCCTCGGCTCGTCCACGCCATCGATCAGCAGCACGTGCGCCTCGGGCAGCCGGCGCCAATGGCGCACGACGCTGCGCATTTGCGCCAACACGAAGTGCAGATGGTTGCAAGTCGTAAGGGTGCAGAGAATAGGTGAAGGCATCTAGGATGCGGCAGTAACGACCGGCGCACTATTCCGGCAAGGGAATTCTAGAATATTATGTTAATCCCCTTGTTTCGGCGCGGCCTCCGATCGTTCCGACCGCGAGTCCCACAGCTCGCCCGCGCGTCCGGCGAGCGATTCGCGCCGCAGCTTTCCCAGCTCTGTGTAGTCCAGCCGCTCACGCAACTCGATGAAGCGCGGCACCATGTAGCCTGCCATGTTCGCCTGCGCGTAGGCCCGCAGCTCGGCCGGCGTCGTCGTCGCGCCGGCGGCCAGCACGATCACCGCCTTCACCTCCTGCCCCACCACCGGGTCATCGAGGCCGCAGACACCGCAATCCACAACGCCCGGGTGGGCCTTCATGACCTTCTCGACGTCGACCGCGGCGATGTTCTCGCCGCCCCGCCGGATGGCGTTCTTGATGCGGTCGACGAAGTAGAGATAGCCGTCCGCGTCGAAGCGGCCGAGGTCCTGGGTGTGGAACCAGAGGTTCTGCCACGCCGCCACCGTCGCCTCGGGGTCCTCGTCGTAGCCCTTCATCACGACATGCGGAACGCGCGGGCGCACCGCGACGCGGCCCACCTCGCCCACCGGCAGCGGCTGGTCGGTCGCGGGGTGCAGGATCGCCACTTCGAAATCGCCGTTGATGCGCCCGCAGGAGCCGGGCGGATCCTGTTCGCCCGCCACCGGCAGGGTGAGCGGCTCGCACTCGCTCATGCCGTAGGTGTCGAGCAGCTGGATGCCGAAGCGCGCCTCGAAGGCGGCCTTCGCCTCGGGCGTGTTGTTGGCGATCATGGCGATGCGCAGCGTGTGCCGCCGGTCGGCCGGCGACGGCGGCGCCAGGCTCAGCAGGTAGACCACGTTGGCGAAGCCGAAGGCGACGGTGGCGCGGCAGTCCGCCACCTCCTGCCAGAAGCTATGGCGCGAGAAGGTCTCGAACATCACCAGATGGCTGCCGGCGACCAGCGCCGCCAGCGTGACATGGAGCTGCCCGCCGACGTGCGACAGCGGCATCCAGTCGTGGAAGACGTCGTCCGGGCGGTAGCCGAAGGCGTCCGCCAGCATGGCCGCGCCGCGCGTGTACATGGCGTGCGGCAGGATCACCAGCTTGGCCCGGCCGGTGGTCCCGGAGGTGTAGATCATCACCGTCGGGTCGCTGACCGCCTGCGCCACCGGGTCCGCTGGCGGCGACGCCTCCACCGCGCCCCAGTCGACCCAGTCCTGGCCGGACGGCCGTCCCGGCGGTACGCCGTCGACGAAGACCACCAGCGCCGCGGCGCCCTGGGCATCCGGCGCCAGCAGCGCGAAGCTGGCCCGGTCGGTGACCAGAACCGGCGCGCGCGAGCGCAGCATGAGGTCGGCGAGCAGCGCGCCGCGCTGGGCGTGGTTCAAGGCGACGAAAGGTGCGCCGGCCATGTTGGTGCCGAACCAGGCCAGCACGATATAGGGCGACTTCGGCAGCAGGCTGGCAACACGACGGCCGGCATAGCCACGCGCCTTGAGAAAACCGGCGAAGCGGCGCGCCGTCGCCTCCGCCTCGGCGAAGCTCCAGCGCTCATCGCCCTTCCGCAGATAGGGTGCATCGGGCGTCGCCGCCGCGCGCGCGGCGAGCAGCTCCGGCACCGTGACCCAGGTGCCGCCGCAGAGGGCCTCGAGGGGGGCGTGGGTGGGCGTGCGGGACAAGAGCGGCCCCCCCGCGGCTAGCGCCCCTTCCACACCGGCTTGCGCTTTTCGGCGAAGGCGCGCGGGCCTTCCTCGTGATCCTCCGAGGAGAGCATCTGCCGGTGGATGGGGAAGCGCTTCTCCCTGGTGGCGCGGAAAGCCTCGGCCACGCTCATGGTCTCGCTGTTGCGGATGACCTCCTTGATCGCCATGACCGAGAGCGGCGCGCCCTCGGCGATCAGCGCGGCGTAGCGGCGCGCCTCGGCCATCAGTTCCGCCGCCGGCACCACGGCGTTGATCAGGCCGTAGTGCTTGGCCTCGGCCGCCGTCATGCGCCGGCCGGTCAGCAGCAGCTCCAGCGCGATGCGATAGGGCAGCTGGCGCGGCAGGCGCTGCAGGCCGCCGGCGTCGGCCGCCACGCCCACCGCCGTCTCCGGCAGGGCGAAGGTGGCGTGCTCGGCCGCCACCACGATGTCGCAGGCCATGGCCAGCTCGAAGCCGCCGCCGATGGCAGCGCCGTTCACCGCGGCGACCACCGGCTTGTCCAGATAGAGTTCGGTCAGGCCGGCGAACCCGCCGATCCCGAAGTCGTCATCCTCGCTGGCTCCCTCGCTGGCCGCGGCCTTGAGGTCCCAGCCGGCGGAGAAGATGCGCTCACCCCCGCCGGTGACGATGGCGACCAGCAGCTCGGGATCGTCGCGGAAAGCGACGAAGGCCCGGCCCAGCGCTCGGCTGGTCGCCGCGTCGATGGCGTTGGCCTTTGGGCGGTCCAGCGTGATCTCCAGGATCCTGCCGTCGCGCCGCTGCCTGACCGGGCCTTCCATGGCGTCCCTCCCCGTCCTAGAACGCGACCTGGTCGCCGCCCTTGAGGTCCAGCATCTTGCGCGCCTCTTCCGGCGTCGCGACCTCGAGCGACAGCTCCTCGATGATGCGGCGGATCTTGGCCACCTGCTCGGCGTTGGACTTCGCCAGCTTGCCCTTGCCGATGTAGAGGCTGTCCTCCAGGCCGACGCGCACGTTGCCGCCCAGCAGCACGGCCTGGGTGATGAAGTTCATCTGGTGGCGGCCGGCGGCCAGGACGGACCACTGGTACTGCTCGCCGAACAGCTTGTCGGCGATGCGCTTCATGTGATGCAGGTTCTCGAGGTCGGCGCCGATGCCGCCAAGGATGCCGAAGATGGTCTGCACGAAGAGCGGCGGCTTCACCAGCCCGCGCTCAAGGAAGTGCGCCAGGGTATAGAGGTGGCCGATGTCGTAGCACTCGAACTCGAACTTCGTGCCGCAACCCTCGCCCAGGCGTTCCAGCACGCTCTCGATGTCCTTGAAGGTATTGCGGAAGATGAAGTCGCGCGAGCGTTCCAGATGCGCCTTCTCCCAGGGGTACTTGAACTCCTTGAAGCGCTCCAGCGCCGGGAAGAGGCCGAAGTTCATCGAGCCCATGTTGAGCGAGGCGACCTCGGGCTTGGCATAGAGCGCCGCGGCCAGGCGCTCGTCCAACGTCATGCCGTGGCCGCCGCCGGTGGTGATGTTCACCACCGCGTCGGTGTTCTGCTTGATGCGCGGCAGGAACTCCATGAAGGCCTTGGGATCGGGCGTCGGGCTGCCGTCCGGGTTGCGGGCGTGCAGGTGCAGGATAGAGGCGCCGGCCTCGGCCGCGCCGATCGCCTGCTCGGCGACCTCGTCGCCGGTGATGGGCAGGTGCGGCGACATGGTGGGGGTGTGGATCGAACCGGTGACGGCGCAGGTGATGATGACCTTGTCGCGCTTGGCAGCCATGACGGACGTTTCCTTCCTTCTCGCTTCTTCTCAGGATTCCCATTCGATATTGCCGTCGACGCCGATCAATTGCCCGCTGACGTGGCGGGCGGCGTCGGAACAGAGGAACAGCACCATGTCGGCGATCTCGGCCGGCTGGATCTTGGTGCGCATGGAGATGAACTGCAGCTGCTCGGCCTCGACCTCGGCCACGCTGCGCCCGCTCTGCTCGGCGATCCGGGTGATGACGTTGGTGAAGCGCTGGTTGTCGATGGCGCCAGGCAGGATGGCGTTGACCCGGATACCGTGCGGCCCCAGCTCGCGCGCCAGGGTCCGGGTCAAGCCCTCGACCCCCGCCTTGCTGGCGTTGTAGGGCGTGCGGAAGGGCATCACCGTCTTGGTCGAGCCGGTGGAAAAGTTGACGATGGCCCCGCGCCCGTTCCGCTTCATGCCCGGCACCGCCTGGCGGATGGTCAGGAACATGGAATCGAGATTGGCCGCCATGGTCGCCCGCCAGTCGGCGAAGGAGAGGCCTTCGATCGGGCCGCGCGGGCCGGAGATCCCGACCGTGTTGACCAGCACGTCGACATGGCCCAGCCAGCCCAGCGCCTCGTCGAAGAGTCGCGCCACCGCGGCCTCGTCGCCGACGTCGCAGACCGTGCCCCTCAGTCCCGGATTGGCCGCGAGCACGCCGTCCAGCAGCCGCTGGTCCAGGTCGCAGACATGAACGCGGTCGCCGCGGGCGAGGAACTTCTCGGCCATGGAGCGGCCGACGCTCTGCCCGGCGCCGGTCACCAGGACGTTCTGCCGGGTCACGGCTTGGGCTCCATCTCGGCCTTCATGCGCCGCAGCTTCTTGACCATGACGTCGCGGCGGCGCAGCAGTCCGGCCACGTCCTTCACCCCTTCGCGCCGGTTCACCATCTCGCCGATCTTCTTCAGCGTCGGGCTGTCGAAGCGCGGATTGTCGGTCTTCAGGTCGGCGAACATGTCGTAGTACGCCTGGCCGTAGCGGCTGAAGTACTGCTCGATGCCCTCGTCGGCATTGGCATGGTTGGCGCCGAAATTGCCGATCGTCGCCCAGCGCAGCGCCAGGCCGTCGCGGATCACCGCGTCCACCGCCTCGGGGTCGGCGACGCCGTTCTCCACCAGCCACATGGCCTCGCGGATCAAGGCCGCCTGGATGCGGTTGCCGAGGAAGCCGCGCTCGTAGCGCTTCATGCGCACCGGCACCTGGCCGCAGGCCTTCAGCCAGGCCGAGGCCCGCTCCAGCACCGCCGGGTCGGTGCCGGGCGCGCCCAGGATCTCGACCACCGGCAGCACGTGCGGCGGGTTGAAGGGATGCGCCATCAGGCAGCGGCGCTCGCCGGGCAGGCCGCCGGCGATCTCGCCGATGTTCAGCGCCGAGGTGGAGGAGGCGATGATCGTCTCCGGCCCGCAGAGACGGTCCAGTTCGCGAAAGACCTGCTGCTTGATCGGCAGCTTCTCGGGCGCGCTCTCCTGCACCCAGTCGACACCGGCGACCGCCTTGGCCAGGTCGTTCTCCAGCGTCACGCGGCCCAGGATCGCCGCGCCCTCGCCCTTGGCCAGGAAGCCCTCGGCCTCGTCCAGCGCCATGTCGGCGCGCAGCCACTCCAGGGTCTTCGGCCCCTGGGCCGGATCCTGGTCGTAGAGCCGCACCTTGGCGCCGGCCGACGCGAAGACGCGAATCCAGCCGCGCCCGATGACGCCGGCGCCCACCAGGGCGACCAGGCCGGGACTCTGCTTGCTCACGACAACCTCCTGCTCAATGGCCGAACACGACGCCGGGTAGATAGGTGATGGTCTCCGGGATCATCATGCAGATCACCAGGACGATCAGCTTGATGGTCACGAAGGGACCGATCGACTTGTAGATCTCCAGCATCGTCACGTCGGGCGGCGCCACGCCCTTCAGGTAGAACAGGGCGAAGCCGTAGGGCGGCGTCTGGATGGCAATCTCGAGGTTCAGGATCATCAGGATGCCGAACCAGACCGGGTCGAAGCCCATGGCCACGGCGATCGGCGTGAACAGCGGGGCACAGACGAGGACGATGACGAACTCGTCGATGAAGCAGCCCAGGATCAGCATGATGAGCTGCATCATGGCGATGGTGCCGATCGGCCCCAGCCCCATGTCGACGAAGGTCCCCTGGACCAGCTTGCCGGCGCCCATCAGCAGGTTGAAGTTCGACAGCACCGTGGCGCCGATCAGGATCCACAGGCACATGGCGGTGAGGCGCATCGTACCGATCGAGCTCGCCTTCAGCGCCTGCCAGCCGAACTTGCGGAAGAACAGCGCCAGGATGCAAGCGAAGAGCCCGCCCATGGCGCCGGCCTCGGTCGGCGTCGCCATGCCCAGCATGATGGTGCCCAGCACCATGAAGATCAGGCAGAAGGCGAAGGCGCCGTTGCGCATCGCCACCAGCTTGTCCCGGAAGGTGCCGCGCTCCTCCTGCGGCAGCGGCGGGCCGTCGGCCGGGCGAATCCAGCAGCGAACGGCGATGTAGAGCACGAAGAGGGTGATCATGATGCCGGCGGGGATCAGCGCGCCGACGAACATCTGGCCGAGCGAGACCTTGGTCATGGCGGCGAAGAGGACCATCGGTATCGACGGCGGGATGAGGATGCCGAGCCCGCCGCCCGCCATGATCGCACCGAGCGCCAGCCGGCGGTTGTAGCCGCGCTTCAACATCGGCGGCAGCGCCACGGTACCCGCCGTCATGACGCCTGCGCCGATGATGCCGACCATCGCACCGATCAGCGAGCAGACGATGATCACGCCGATCGCCAGGCCGCCGGGCAGTCGCCCGGCCAGGACGTGCACCGAGTGGAACATGGCCTCGCCCAGGCCCGAGCGCATCAGCACCTGGCCCATGAAGATGAACAGCGGGATGGCCAGCAGCAGGAAATTCGTTGTCGAGTTCAGGACGGTGGAGGGAATGAGGTTGAAGGACTGCGGCCCCCAGAAAGCCAGGCCGAACAGCATCGCTATGCCGCCGAGCGACAGGCCCACCGGCGCGCCCAGCGCGAAGGCCAGCAGCATGCTGCCAAAGATGGCCAGGACCAGATATTCGACGCCCATCGCCGGATCTCCTAGGTTCGCGGCTCGGCGTCGGCGACGTCGGCAGCAGCGGGTTCCTGGTCCAGCTTCTCGCCAGTGACCAGCAGGTGGACGTTGCGGATCCAGAGGGCGAGCGTCTGCAACAACAGCAGCAGGCCGCCGACACAGATGGCGAGAATGAAAGGCGCGAGCGGCGGCGCCCAGTCGGTCGGCCGGTGCTGGTTGGCGTTGTAGGCATGCATGGTCTCACGCCAGCCGTAAACCACCACAAGGGACAGGAAGAAGAGGGCGACCAGCCCGGTGATGGTGTCGCACAGGGCCTTGGCGCGGGGCGTCATCTTTGCATAGAACAGATCGACGTTGATGTGCGCCCGCTCGCGCATGACGTAGGCGCCGCCGATCAGGCCGATGTAGCCGAAGACGAAAACCGCCGTGTCCTGCGCCCATAGTGTCGGTGCATCGAAGAAGTAGCGGCTGATCACCTCATAGGACAGCGCTACAACCATCACCGGCACCAGGATAGCCACCAGACGGCCACTCCAGAGTGACAGTGTATCGATGGCATGAAGCAAACCGCGCAGCAGGTTCATCGTACCTGGTCCCCCGTCCCGATCCCGGTGCGCCGTCAGCGAGAAGGGCCGCCGGCAATACCGGCGGCCCCGCCCGTCAGGCAAGGAACACGATAGCGCGACAAGCTCAGATCGTCTTGGCCAGGAAGTCGCGCTGCTGCTGGATCAGCTTGGCGCTGAAGGGATCGCTGGCCTCGTACTCGGGCAGCAGGGCTTCCGCCGCCTTCTTCCACAGGGCCTTGTCCTCGTCCGAGGGTCCCTTCTCCCAGACCATGCCGCCAGCCTGCATCTCCACCACCGCCGCGCCGACGCTGACCGTCGATTCGTTGGCCTGGCCCTGGCCGTGCCAGACGGCCGCCAGGGTGATGATGTCCTGCAGATCCTTCGGCAGCTCGTCCCACTTCGCCTTGTTGACGACGATCGGCGAGACCTGGCTCTCGGTCGCCGGCACCGGATAGAAGTGCTTGGCCACCTCGTAGAACTTGCCGTCGCGATAGTCGATCAGGTTCGAGCTGCAGCAGCCGTCGATCACGCCGGTGGCGAGCGCGGTATAGGTCTCGCTGAAGGCCATGGTCACCGGCGAGACGCCGAACTGCGCGACGAACTTGCCATAGGCGCCCGGCGCGCGGAGCTTCAGGCCCTTGAGGTCGGCCAGCGAGTTGATCGGATTCTTGCTGATGATGTAGACCGCCGGCTGGAAGTAGGGCGCGACGTAGTGCAGGCCGATCGAGGCATAGGCCTCGCGCAGCGTCTCGATCCAGCCGCCGCGATAGAACAGCGCCAGCAGTCCGTCGAGATAGCGCGCGCCGCCCGGCAGGCCCAGCTCGACGATGCCGGCCGGCAGCTCGCCGGAATGCAGCGCCATGTAGGGGCAGCCCACCTCGACGAGGCCCGCGGAGGTCGCCTGCAGCACCTCGGTCGCGCCCACGCCCTCGCCGTCGAACAGCACGTCGATGTGCACGCGCCCGCCCGAGGCCTTCTCCACCCAGTCGGCGAAGCCCTGGTAGACGTCACCATAGGACGTTCCGCGCGGATAGAGATTGGCCATGCGCCAGTTGACGTCGGCCGCCTTGGCCGAGCGCGCGGAGGCCAGAACGCCGGCGCCGAGCGCACCCGCGCCCACGGCACCGATAAACTTCCTGCGATCCATCGAGGTCTCCCTTGTGCCTTGTGCGGCTTCAGCCCGCGTCGCGGCTGCGCCGACCCGTTTCCCCGACGAGCCGGCGACCCTTCGTCGCCGCTCGTCCGGGAAGCGTATGACCGGGTCGGAAGCGCCGTCAAGATAATTTGATCAAATATAAGCAGTTCCTCGCCCGCGCTGCGCGCAGGTCGGATGACACCGCTGCGGAGGCGGTCGAGATGGCAGGCGCGACGCGACTCACCTATGATTGCTACTCTGATCGCGCACGCGTTCTTGTCGCAACCTCGGCAGGATCGGGTGCCGTATCCCCTTTGACCCCGCCCGAGGACAGGGAGTGGCCACCGCCGAATCACAGACCAGCAGCCTCCTGCCGCCGGGCAGCAGCTTCGCCCCCGTGGGGCGGCTGACGCTGCAGGAACAGGTCTACCAGGCGCTGCGCACCACCTTGATGGTGGGCGCCGTGGTGCCTGGACAGGGCCTGACCGTGCGCGAATTGGCGGAGCGCATGGGCACCAGCCCGATGCCGGTGCGCGAGGCCATGCGCCGGCTGATCGCCGAGCGCGCGCTGGAGCTGCTGCCGAACGGCACGGTGCGCGTGCGCCTCATGACCGACACGCAGCGCACCGAGAGCCGCGAGATCCGCGCCCTGCTGGAGAGCCTCGCCATCGCCCGTGCCGCCGAGCACATGACCGAGGAGGAGATCCTCGAGGCCGAGCGCATGGACCGCGAGATGAACGCGGCGCTGAAGGAGGACCGGCTGGAAGACTACATCGTGACCAACCAGCGGTTCCATTTCCACTGCTACCGCGCCGGTCGCTCGGACATGCTGTTCGAGATCATCGAGAGCCTCTGGGTGCAGAACGGCCCCTTCCTGCGGCTCTACGCGATGGAGACGCTGAAGAGCCGCAGCGACCACGACTACGTCGACCTCTACCAGCACCACGCCATCATGCTGAAGGCCTTCCGCCTGCGTGATGGCGAGATGGCGGCCGCGGCCCTGCGCAACGACCTCGGCCGGACCTCGATGACGCGCGAAAACGACCAGCCCGAGGACATGCGCGTCGCCTTCCAGGCGCTGCGCCGCCAGCGCGTTCCCGGCGTGGTCGCGAGCCGGGCCGTCATGGCCGCGCTGAGCGGCGCCGGCTCCATCCTGCCGGCGCGCGGCGGGCCGATGCAGGCGCCCCTGCCCAGCAGCCACCGGCCGACGCTGCAGGAGCAGGTCTATCGCGCCATCCGCCGCTCGCTCATAACCGGCGACGTGGTGCCCGGCCAGGTGGTGACGGTGCGCAGCTTCGCCGAGCGGGTCGGCACCAGCCCCATGCCGGTGCGCGAGGCATTGCGCCGCCTGGTGGCCGAGCGCGCCTTCGAGCCCCTGCCGAACGGCTCGCTGCGCGTGCGCAAGATGAGCGACACCGAGCGCCAGCACGCGCGCGAGATTCGCGCCCTGCTGGAGGGCATGGCCATCGCCCGCGCCGCCGAGCGCATCACGCCCGAGGAACTGGCAGAGGCGCAGCGGCTGAACGAGGCCATGAAACTGGCCATTCGCCGCTCGGACAGCAAGACGGCGAGCCTGACCAACCAGGAGTTCCACTTCCAGCTCTACCGCGCCGCGCGCTCGGACATCCTCTACGAGATCATCGAGCGGCTCTGGGTGCAGAACGGTCCTTTCCTGATGTTGCACATGATCGACCTGATGAGCCACGCGCGGCCGGCCGGCCTGGGGCAGCTCTACGAGCAGCATGACATCCTGCTGGGCGCCCTGGCCCAACGCGACGGCGCGGCGGCGGCCGAGGCCCTGGTCACCGACCTGATGCAGACCGAGGTGACACACGAGAGCGAGACCCCGGAACTGGTAGAGCCGTTGCACCTGGAACTGGCGCCGGCCCTCGAGGCGCCGAAGAAGCCGCGGAGGGCGCCGCGGCCGCGCAAGGTATGACCGGTCATCCGCCGGCGGACCGGAGCCGTATCTAGTGGCTATGAAACTCCGCCACATCGCTGCCTTTGCCGGCATGCTGCTGACCGCCCTGATGGGCGGGATGGGGAAAGCCTTGACCGAGACCGCGACGCCGCTGGACTGGGCGGCCATCCCGCTGCCCTCGCTCGACGGCGGCGAGATCCCGCCCGACAGCCTGAAGGGCAAGGTCGTTCTGGTGGTGAACACCGCCTCGCTCTGCGGCTTCACCCCGCAGTACGAGGGGCTGGAGGCGCTGTGGGAGAAGTACCGCGACCGCGGCCTCGTGGTCCTCGGCGTGCCGTCCAACGACTTCGGCCGGCAGGAACCCGGCACCGCGGCCGAGATCCAGCGCTTCTGCACCGGCAGCTATGGCGTCGACTTCCCGATGCTGGCCAAGCAGGTGGTGGTCGGCCCCGAGGCACATCCCTTCTATCTCTGGGCCGCCATGCAGACCGGCCCGTCCGGCGTGCCGAAGTGGAACTTCCACAAGATCCTGGTCGGCCGCGACGGCCGCCTGATCGCCTGGTACGGCAGCATGGTGACGCCGCAGGGCGACAAGCTGACCGGCGCCATCGAGGCGGCGCTGGCCGAGCCGGGCAGCTAGGCGCCTCTTCCCAGCCCGGGCTGCGTGGCGCTAGCCTCGCCGGCCATGCCCGCCACCCATGATCTTATCGTCGTCGGCCTCGGCGCCTGGGGCAGCGCGGCGCTGTACCATGCCGCCCGCGCCGGCCTGCGCGTCCTCGGCCTCGACCGCTTCGCCCCGCCGCACAGGATCAGCGCCCACCACGGGAACGGCCGGGTGATCCGCATGGCCAGCCCGGAGGCGCCGGACTACACGCCCATGATGGCGCGGGCCTATGCGCTCTGGCACCGGCTGGAGCGGGAGAGCGGCCAGACCTTGATCGTCGAGCCGGGCGGCTGCTACGTCGGCGGCAGGGACAGCGAGATCGTCGCCGGCTCCCTCGCCTCCTTCGCCGGTACCGACCTCGCGCACGCGCTGCTGGGCGCGGCCGAGGCGCGGCGGTGCTTCCCCTGGCTCACCGTCGGCGACGACGAGGCGGTGCTGTGGGAGCCCGGCTGCGGCGTGATCCACCCGGAGAACGCGATCCGCGCGCACCAGGCCGGCGCCGCCAAGGCCGGCGCGGAGATCAGGACCGGCGCGTCGCTGCTGCGCTGGAACGCGACGCCGGACCGCGTGACGCTGGAAACGGCGGCCGGAACCTTCGAGGCCGGCCGCGCGATCTTCTGCCTCGGCGCCTGGGCGCCCGAGCATCTGGGCATCCCCGGCCTGCCGGTCACGCCCGAGCGCCAGGTGGTGGCGATCCACGACGCGCGCGGCCTGCAGGGGCACCGCATCTTCGTCGCCCCCTGCGCCGAGGCCGAGTGCGTCTATGGCCTGCCGGAGCCGGGCGAGACCTACAAGGTGGCGATCCACCACGGCGGGCGCAGCGGCCCGCCCGATACGCTGCTGGACCAGCCGACGGCCGAGGACCTGGCGCTGATCGACAGGTATGTGCGCCTGCGCCTGCCCGCCCTGGCCTGCCGGCGGGTCGAGGCCTTCACCTGCCTGTACGGCGACAGCCCCGACCGCCACTTCATCCTCGACCGCCACCCGGACCATGCCAACGTGGTCTACGGCACCGGCTGCAGCGGCCGCGGTTTCAAGTTCGCCAGCGTGATCGGCGAGCGCCTGGTGAAGCTGGCGCGCGGCGAAGCGGCGGAACTGGACTTCTTCCGCCGGGCGCGTTTCGCCGCGTGACGGGCGTCGCTAGGTCGCCGGGCAGCGCAACAGCACCTGGGCTTCCGCGCCGTCCTCGGGCACCGCGACCAGCGTCGTGTCCGACACCGCAAGAAAGGTGAAGCGCTGCACGGCGCGGTGGATCGTGCCGAAGGCCGGCGCGAGGCCCTGCTTCGCCGGGTCCAGGCCGAAGCGCTCCAGCGTGTTCTGCAGGTTGCGCACCATCACGAAGGAATTGCCGCCGGTCCACAGCAGGTCGAAGAGCGGCCCGGTCTCCTTGCGGATCAGGCCGATCGCCGTCAGGGCGTAGACGTCCCGCCCGCTCGGCGCGATGTCGACCCCGTTCTTCGCGCAGGCCTTGGCCACCTTGTCGCCTTCGACGAAGTCGGCGACCACCGACCAGCCGGTCATCAGCCAGCGCCCCGGAAGGGCGGACAGCAGAGCCGCGCTGTTGCCCAGCATCAGGTAGTCCTTGCCGACCGCCTGCGGATCGCCGAGCAGTTGCTTCAGCGTCGCGGCGTCGCTTTTCTCATCCGCATTCGAGACGCCGCTGGCAAGGCACGCCACTGCCAGCAGCACGACGATCGAAAAGAGCTTCATGGGCGCGTGCCTCCTGTCTCGGTCTCTCGGTCGGCAGGGATGCCCTGCCTCGGCCGCCCTACAGTGGCGCATTCAGCCGACAGGGGCCAAGTCCGCACGCGACCGCCGCACCGACGTGGTAGACTTCCCGCCGCCGCGCGACGTGCCTTGGGGGGGCCGGCGCCGCGGCGTCTCGCAACCCTGGGGGAGGGTGGGCGCTTGCTCAGTCATGCGCAGAACTTCGAGGACGTGATGCTGGCCCGGTTGTTCGCGGACCAGTCCGAGGGCTTCTACATCGACGTCGGTGCCTCGCACCCCAGCGTCGGATCGGTCACCAGGCACTTCTACGATCGCGGCTGGAGCGGCATCAACATCGAGCCGCTGGCGGGTGCCTTCACGATGCTGCAGCAGGAACGGCCGCGCGACCTGAACCTCTGCGCCGCGGCGGCGGCGCGCGAGGGCGTGGCCAGCTTTACCGAAGCGGTGGACTTCACCGGCCTCTCCACGCTCGACCGCGCGCAGGCGGCCTATCTGCGCCAGCGCGGCCTGACCCTGCGCGAGTACCGCGTCGCCGCGGTCACGCTGGATGGCGTCTTCGAGCGCCACGTACGGCGAACAGTGGACTTCCTCAAGATCGACGCGGAGGGCGGCGAGGCCGCGGTGCTCGCCGGGTTCGACCTGCGCCGGCACCGCCCGCGCGCGCTGGTGATCGAAGCCATACCGGCCGGCCGGCCATTCCAGGGCTGGGACGCGGCGATGGAGCGCGACCGCTCGTGGGAGCCGCCGCTGCTCGCCGCCGGCTACCGCTTCGCCCACTTCGACGGCCTCAATGCCTTCTACCTGCGCGAGGAGGACGCCGCTCTGGCGGCGCGCCTGCGCCTGCCGCCGGGCCTCTACGACGCGATCCGGCTGCCACCGCCGCCCGACACGCCGGCAGCGTACCCTGGTTCGCCGGCGGCGGACCCTGGTTCGCCGGCGGCGGACCGGCGCGTAGCGGAGCTGACGCAGCGCCTGGAAGCCCTGCGCGGCAAGCTGCACCAGCGCAATGCCGAGGTCGCGCGCCTGATCGCGGAGCGCGAGAGCCTGGCCGCCCACATCGGCGGTTTCGCCAGGCGGCGCCTGCGCCAGGGCCTGCGTACGCTTGGCCTCGGCCGTCGCCGGCGCAACGGCGCCTGACCTACTCCGCCGCCGCCTTCACCGGCTCCACGCGTTCCGCCGCCGGACCGAAGCCGCCGGCGCTCGGCGTCTGGATGACGAAGACGTCGCCGGCGCCCATTTCGGCCTGGCCGGTGGCGGCCAGCTCGACGCGGCTGCCGTCGGTGCGCTCCACCCAGTTGCGGCCGACGATGCCGTCCTCGCCGCCCTTGAGGCCGAAGGGCGCGATCTTGCGGTGGTTGGCCAGGATGGCGGCGGTCATGGGCTCGAGGAAACGCAGGCGGCGGATGGTGCCGTCGCCGCCGCGCCACTTGCCCTTGCCGCCGCTGCCGCGGTTGATGCGGAACTCCTCCAGCAGCACCGGGAAGCGCCACTCCAGCACCTCGGGGTCGGTCAGGCGCGAGTTGGTCATGTGCGTGTGCACCGCGTCGGTGCCGTCGAAGCCCGGCCCGGCGCCGCTGCCGCCGCAGATGGTCTCGTAGTACTGGTACTTGGCGTTGCCGAACGTCAGGTTGTTCATGGTGCCCTGGGCGCCCGCCAGCACCTGCAGCGCGCCGTAGAGCGTGTCGGTCACCACCTGGCTGGTCTCGACGTTGCCGGCCACCACGGCGGCCGGATACTTCGGGTTCAGCATCGAGCCTTCGGGAATGATGATCTTGAGCGGCTTCAGGCAGCCCTCGTTCATCGGGATCTCGTCGTCCACCAGGGTGCGGAAGACATAGAGCACGGCGGCGCGGCAGACCGCCGAAGGTGCGTTGAAGTTGGTCGGCCGCTGCGGGCTGGTGCCGGTGAAGTCGATCACCGCGCTGCGGCTGGCATGGTCGATGGAGACCGTGACCTTGATGACCGAGCCGTCGTCCATCGGATAGGCGAAGCTGCCGCTCTTCAGTACGCCCAGCACGCGGCGCACCTGCTCCTCGGCGTTGTCCTGCACATGGCCCATGTAGGCCTGCACCACGGGCAGCGAGAAGTGGCGCACCATCTTGCGCAGCTCCTGCACGCCCTTCTCGTTGGCGGCGATCTGCGCCTTCAGGTCGGCGACGTTCTGGTAGACGTTGCGCACCGGATAGGGGCCGCTCTGCAGCACCGCCTCGATCTCGGCCTCCAGGAAGCGGCCGCGGTCGACCAGCTTCACGTTGTCGAGCAGCACGCCCTCCTCCTCGATGTGGGTCGAGTTGGGCGGCATGGAGCCCGGAGTGATGCCACCGACGTCGGCGTGGTGGCCGCGGCTGCCGACGTAGAACAGGATCTCCTTCCCTGCCCCGTCGAACACCGGCGTGATGACCGTGATGTCCGGCAGGTGCGTGCCGCCGTTATAGGGCGCGTTCAGCACATAGACATCGCCCGGCTGCAGCACGCTGCCCCGCTCGCGGATCACCGTGCGCACCGACTCGCCCATCGAGCCCAGATGCACCGGCATGTGCGGCGCGTTGGCGATGAGGTTGCCACTGGCGTCGAAGATGGCGCAGGAGAAGTCCAGCCGCTCCTTGATGTTCACCGAATAGCTGGTGTTCTCCAGGGTCGAGCCCATCTGCTCGGCGATCGACATGAAGAGGTTGTTGAAGACCTCCAGCATCACCGGATCGACCGAGGTGCCGACGGCGTAGGCGCGGCGCGCCGCCACGGCGCGGGTCATCACCAGGTGGCCCTGGGCGGTCATCTCGACCTGCCACTCGGGCTCGATCACGTTGGTGGAGTTGGCCTCGATCACGATGGCGGGGCCGAGGATCTTGGCGCCCGCGCCGAGGGTCGCGCGGTCATAGACCGGCGCGTCCCACCACTTGCCGTGCGAGAAAAGCTTCGTCGAGTCGATCGGCGCCGCGTCCCCGGCCGCCCCGGCGTCCAGGAAGCTCGCCTCGGCGCCGGCGCCGGTGGAGCCCACCACCTCGACCGACACGGCCTCGACGATGTGGCGCTTGCCCGCCACCACGAAGCCGTAGCGCTGGCGGTGCAGGCGCTCGCAGTCGGCGACGATCTCCTCCGCCGTGCCATAGGCGGCGACCAGGGCCGAATCCGTGCCCTCGTAGCGCAGGTGGACGCGGCGGTGCACGGTGATGTTCCGGTCGGCGATGCCCTGGGCCTCGACCTCGCGCCGGGCGTCGGCGATCAGCGGCTCGTAGAGCGCGGGCAGGCCCGGCAGCGCCGCGGCGAGCTCGGCCTCCACCGCCTTCTCGCGCAGGGCGCGGATGTCGGCCAGGCCCATGCCATAGGCCGAGAGCACGCCGGCGTAGGGGTGCAGGAAGACCTTGGTCATGCCGAGCTGGTCGGCCACCAGGCAGGCATGCTGCCCGCCGGCGCCGCCGAAGCAGTTGAGCGCGTAGCGAGTCACGTCGTAGCCGCGCTGCACCGAAATCTTCTTGATCGCGTTGGCCATGTTTTCGACCGCGATCTTGATGAAGCCGTCGGCGATCTCCTCGGCGCTTTTGTCGTCGACCTTCTGCGCCAGGTTGTTGAAGTCATGGCGTACCGTCGCGGCGTCGAGCGGCTGGTCTTGCGCGGGTCCGAAAATCTTCGGGAAGAAGTCCGGGATCAGCTTGCCGGTCATCACGTTGGCGTCGGTCACCGCCAGCGGCCCGCCGCGCCGGTAGCAGGTGGGGCCGGGATTGGC
>JAKOWB010000100.1 GCA_029781795.1 Pseudomonadota bacterium
TGGCCGCCTCGTCGAAGGCGAGGATCGGGACGGCGCCGGGCAGCAGTCGCCGGCGCTCGGTGCAGTCCGCTGCGCCCCGCTCGATCTGCTCGGCCTCGGCCCGCAGGTCCGCGAAGTCGTCCAGGCCGCTCATGCAACCTCCTGCAGCTGCCGGCGGACGGAGACCAGCGCCAGCTCGAGGTCGGCGAGGATCGCGGTCTGCCGCAGGTCGGGCAGGCCCTCGCCGTCGTCGCCGGCAAGTCGGGCGAACTGCCGCTGCCGCTCGCGCTCCAGGCGAGCCAGAAGCCTTTCGAGGGCCAGGCTGTCCGTCATGCGTCGGCCCTCTCGCGCGTGCGGGCGTGCGCGAGGGCGGCCTGCCCCTCGGCCAGCTCGGCCGCCTCCTCCAGCGCCTCGCCGATCTTGTCCCGCGCCAGCTCGGCGACGGTCAGCTCGGCGCGCAGCCAGACGGCGCGGGCGCAAAGCCGGGTCCAGAGGGAGAAGCAGCGCAGCCAGCGGCGGCCGGCGAGCTCGGCGAGGTCCGCGAAGGGCTGGCGCAGGACCCAGCGCGCGGCATCGGCGACTTGAAGCGAAGCGGGGGAGGGAGTAGCTTGGTGGTCTGCCAGAACCTTACCGATAGCGCCTCGCTCCCCGCCCGCCAGCGGGGGGCAGGTGCTACGCGGCATCGGCGGGCTCGGCCTCCGTGGTCTCGTGCCTCTTGCGGTTCACCCGGCGGGGCGGGCCCTGCAGGCGCATCGCTGCCCGCTGCTCAATCCAGCGATCTACGGCGTCCTCATCCCAGAGGGGCGGGCCGCCGGGCACCAAGTGAATAGGCTCCGGGAAATCGTGCTGCTGATAGCGCCACAGCGTCATGGCGCTGCAGCCACCCAGCTTGGCGCGAACAGCCGCCCGGCGCACAAGGCGCTTGGGAGTGCAGTTGTTCATGGGATACCTCCGTCAATCACGGAGGTACATTGCGGCTTAGGCCGTCGGAATGTCGGGGCTTCGGTCCGATTTTTCTTCCGGCGGGCCGCTAACTCCGTTGGCCTAGCTTTGCCAGCCCTCGATTGATTGCCTTCGCCGCCGCACTTCCGGTCTTGCCGCTGGCGGTCATCATGCTTCCCTTGGCCGGGTGCGGCAGGTTCTTGGCTTTGGCCTCG